>CAJCHN010000139.1 GCA_903970285.1 Rhodanobacteraceae bacterium
CACCAGGGCCGCCTGCTCTTCGCCGAGGAACTCCGGTCGCTCTCCGCCCGCTTCCGCGAGATCACGGTCACGCTGCCGCCGCCCACCGGCGACGCTCCCGCTGTCCTGACCCGGACCGGCGCGCCCGTCCCCGACTCCTGGCTGCTGCTCGAAACCACGCTCACCGCCGCCCGCTTCGTGCATCTCCATGCCGACACCGAGCCGGTGGCCGCCCAGGTTTCCGAGGTCTTTACCAGCGGCGGCCTCACCCCGCACCTGCACGCCGAACCTATGACACTGCGCGCCATCTTCCTCGCGCTGGCCAAGTCCGGCCGCACCCCGGCCGTGCCCGCTCCATAAGTCCGGCTTTGCCTGCCCTCGCACTCCGCACCGTCAGACTCGCCTTACCAGAAGGGATCAAGAATGCCCCGCACGCCCCAGCCGCTGCACATCTTCCGCAAAGATCTCATGCACCTGTGGCCGGAGACGCTGGCGGTTGTCGCCCTCTTCGCCGCATTCGCCTGGGCAGCGCCGTCGCACTGGACCGGCTCCGAGTACGCCGGCATCGCCGGCCTGCTCTCCATCTTTCTCAAGGTCTTGCTGATGCCCATCTCCTGGCTGGTGGTCATCTCCCGGCTCATTCACGATGAGCCGCTGGTCGGCGACCGCCAGTTCTGGACCTCCCGCCCCTATCACTGGGCGTCGCTGCTTGCCGCCAAGATCCTGTATCTGATCGCCTTCCTTTATCTGCCGTTCCTGCTGATGCAGGTTTACCTGCTGAAGCACGCCGGGCTGTACCCGACGACGGTTCTGCCGGAGCTGCTGCACAACCTGCTGCTGCTGACGGTCGTTGTCGTCATCCCGATTGCGGCCATCTCCGCCGTCACCAGCAGCTTTCCGCGCGTGCTGCTGTCGGTCGTCGCCGCGGTCATCTACCTCATCATCGTGGCGCTGGTGGTCGTCTATCTGATCTTCCGCCGCATGCCCGCGCCGGAGCTCGAGCCGCTCCTGACGACTCTCTTCGTGGTGTTGCCCGCAGCCGCGCTGGTCACTCAGTACGCCACACGCCGCACCTTGATCAGCCGCAGCATCCTGATCGCCACGCCGCTGCTGATTGCTCTGCTCATCTTCCTCACTCCGGCGACGGCTCTCATCCGCAGCGCCTACCCAGTCGCATCGACGCCCAGGCTGGGCGCCATACCCGATGCTTTGATGCCGAAGTCGCCGCAGGCCGGAAGCCTGGTCGTCATTCACGGCAAGGTGCAGCTGGCCGTGCCCTTCACCATCGCCGACGCGGACAAGGATTCAAACTACCTGATCAACGGCGTCGCCGCCAGCATCGAGGCTCCGGGCGTGCACTGGTCCAGCCCGTACATCACAGCCTTTGGCGAGCCCTTCAACATCGGCACGCCGTACCGGGTGATCCCGGTCGAGATGCCTCTGGAGGTCTTCAACCAGCTTCACCAGGTGCCCGCGGATGTCCACCTGTCGCTCGCGGTGCAGCAGTTGAAGGCGGACAAGCCCACCACCTGGAAAGCGACGTTACAGCCGTTTTCGGTGCCGGGACATGGCGTCTGCGCCTACGCCCCGCAGCGGCCAGAGGATCCGCCGGTGTGCAGCTACCCCTTCAAGCTGCCCGAGGTGAACTACGTCTCGGCGCCGCTGGCGGCGGACTGCTCCCAGCCCGCGGCATCGCAGACAACCGGCGTCGCGAGCCTGGGCGGCACAGGAACCACGCTCGACTTCGACCCGGTCGTCACCGAGCCACTGAGGCTGCAGCCGCGCGGCGCGCAGCAGGGAGCGAGCTATTTGCTCTGTCCGGGCACGGCACTGACCTTCATCGAGGCGCACCGGCAGTCCAAGAACCGGTTTGAGGTGGATGAAAAGCAGCTGAACCTGGACAATCTGGCGACCCACAACAAGCCGTTGAAGCCGGAGCTGAACCGGCAGGCGCCGCCTCCGCTGCCGGACCAGGAGTGACGCGGCTCAGGCGCTTTCGTCGCGGCGGGGACGCCGGGCCAGAACCAGCAACTCGCTCAGGTTCGTCATCTCCTCCTCAGACATCGCGGGGAAGAGGCCGGCGTGCACGCCGCCGATGATCTCGTCGAGCTGGTTGACCAGCTGCAGACCCTTTTCGGCTAGCGTAGTGCGCAGAACGCGCCGATCGTCCGTGCTGCGGACGCGCTGAACCCAGCCGGCGCGCTCCATGCGGGAGAGGATGCGGGGCACATCGGGAACCTGGGCGACCAGGCGCTCGCCAACCTCATGCTGCATCAGCCCGGTGGCGCCGGCTCCGCGCAGAATGCGGAGGACGTTGTATTGCGTGGGCGAGAGTCCGTGGGGTCTCAGCTTCTGCTCGAACTGGTGACTGACGGCGGCGGTGGTGCGGGAGAGATTGAGCCATAACTCTTCCTGGATGCTGTCGAAGGGCCTGCTCTGGTGGATCTCAGACTGCAACTTGGACATAGAAAGGCTTTCTGGTGCGCCGGGTCGGCTGTTCCGGTCTTGGCAGAGAGTCTAGAGCAAAGCGTGGCCGAGCGGGAGAGTTGATGCTCGGGACTGGCTGCGGCGGCCATTCGCCGAAAATTCATACCTGCCGATTGTCTTCCTGCTGTAACACTGGAGGCATACGGTGATACGTGTGCGGCTAAGCTTCGTCATCCCTGCTTACAATGAAGAACGGTATCTGCCTGCCTGCCTCGAGTCGATCCTGGCGCAGACTCGCGATCTGGGCCCCCATTCCGGCACCGCGATCGAGGTGATCGTCGTCAACAATGCAAGCTCCGACCGCACCCGCGAGGTCGCGCTCAGCTACCCGGGCGTGATGGTGGTCGACGAGCCGCGCAAGGGTCTGCCGTACGCGCGGCAGGCGGGCTTCTGCGCCAGCACGGGCGAGCTGATCGCCAACGTCGACTCCGACTCCAGGCTGACGCCGGGCTGGGTGCGGCGGGTGCTCGACACCTTCGCTGAGGCCCAGAGCAAGGGCCAGCACCTGGTTGCGCTCAGCGGGCCGGTCGAGTACTACGACCTGACCCCGTCGCAGATGGTGAGCGTTCACCTGTTCTACCTCTTGGCGTTCGTGCTGTATTGCCTGAACCGCTATATCCTGCGCGCGGGTTCGATGGTGCAGGGCGGCAACTTCGTGCTGGATGCGGCCGCGCTGCACGAGATCGGCGGCTTCAACACCGCGATCCCGTTCTATGGCGAGGACACCGACATTGCGCGCCGGCTGAACCGGGTCGGCAAGGTCGTCTTCACCTTCCAGCTCAAGATGTTCTCCTCGGCCCGGAGGTTGAAGAAGGAAGGCATGCTGAAGATCGGCATGCGCTACACCATCAACTACCTCTGGACGACCTTCCGCAAGCGTCCCTTTACCGAGGAGTACATCGACATCCGCGAGCAGCACGAGCACTAGCTCCAGTCGCGGAAGATTTGGGTTGCGTGTTTACCGTGCCAGGTCGTGGCCCAGGTTCGACTCCGGAAGCTGCACCTGGTGGCTTGCAAGCGCGTGGCGCACCTTCTCCACCTTCGTCCCGTGCACGCGGATAGCCTCGTGCAGGAGCTGCCCGGTGGTTTTGAACTCCTGCGCCCAGTAGTGAATGTCGGACGCCAGTTTGGGGTTGATCTCGCTCTCACTCGAGGGCACGACATGCCCGTGCTCGGTCTTCGGGTGCTCGATGGGTGCAGCGCTTGCGATGATGGTGTCTTCTGCCATGCTTGAACCTCTTTCCTGCTTAGGTGGATGTGCGTTCCGGCGCGGGGGATGGCTGGAGGCGGACTGACGAGATGCCGGGCCTGCTGCAGGGTTCCGGCGGAAGGCACGACGACCTGATGCGCGGAGGCGAGCAGCTTCAGAGTATCGATGCGACGCAGCGGGTCGCGGTTTTGACTGATTTCGTATTCGAGGACGGTGCTCGAGAAGAAAAGCAATTTGCCTGCTGAACCCGTGGGTCAGGGGGCAGGATGATCGTTAGATCCTAACTCGCGTTCGATTTCTTCGATGGTGGCCCCGTCGAGCCATTGATGGCGTTCGGCGGTGTAGTCGCCCTTGCCAGAGCGGAAGGTCATGAGGAAGCGCGCGAGGCCTCCCAGCCCGAACTCGCGTTGGATGGCGTCGAGAGTTCGGCGTTCAAATTCTTCGTCGCTCAGGCTGGCGATCGGGGAATCGGCGGCTTCAATCATGGACTCCTCCGTTGCAGCCAGTCTATCGGATTTATCAACTCCGGTCTGCGGTTCTTGGTCTTGCGCACGGCGATATGGAGAAAGCGGTCGTCGGTGGTGATAAGCCAGTCGGCGTTTGCCTGTTGCGCCGTTGCCAGGTGCAGGGCGTCCAGCAGCGAGAAGCCTTGACTGACGAGATGCCGGGCCTGCTGCAGGGTTCCAGCGGAAGGCACGACGACCTGATGCGCGGAGGCGAGCAGCTTCAGAGTATCGATGCGACGCAGCGGGTCGCGGTTTTAACTGATCTCATATTCAAGGACGGTGCTCGACAGGAAAAGCAATTTGCCTGCGTCCACGAGATCAAGAATCTGCGCTACAGCCTGAGCTTCTCGACGGACGCGTGGGCTAGAGAGGTCGTCGGTGAGGCGGTTGAGGGCGCATGTGTCGAGATAGATGGTCATACACACGCGCCCCGTGGCTCGCTTACTGCAAGAGCGTCCCGTTCTCCGGCTGGATCTTCGGGTCTTCGGGGGGGATGGTCATGGCGGCGGCGACCTTGTCGTCGGGGTCGAGGTCGAGGAGCTTGACCCCGGAGGTTCCGCGGCCGGCGGCGCGGACGGTCTTGGTGTCGATGCGGATGATCTTGCCAAATTGCGAGATGACCATCATCTCTGTGGTGTCGTCGACCAGCTGGATGGAGGCCACTTTGCCCACTTTGGGGGTGGTCTTCATGTTGATGACGCCGGTGCCGCCGCGGGACTGCAGGCGGTAACGGTCGACGTCGGTGCGCTTGCCGAAGCCATTCTCAGAGACGGTCAGGATCAGGCAGGGAGTCAGCCCGAGTTTTTCGTCCAGTTTGTCGAGCTTGGCCTGCGCGGCCGCGTCCAGCGTCTCAGCCGCGTCGGAACCGAGGATCTCCTGGCCGTCCGGCGCGGATTGACGGGCGGCCACGTCGGAGAAGCCAACAGCAGGCCCCTCGGCTTCGCTGCGGGACGACAACGCGGTGGGAGCTGCGCCGAGCACGTCGTCAAGCTGGCTGGTGAGGCCAAGTTCGGCAGCTTTCTGGCGACGCTGCCGTTCGCGGGCCTCGGGCGAGGGCGTGACAGCGGCGCCGATTACGTAGTCGCCTTTGCGGAGGTTGATGCCGCGGTTGCCGGTGGCGGGCCGGCCCATGGGGCGCAGGTCCTGCTCGTTGAAGCGGATCGCCATGCCGTCGCGGGTGGCGAGGAAGATGACCTGCTGGCCGTCGGTGATCCGTGCGGTGACGAGTTCGTCGTCCTTTTCGATGTTGATCGCGATGATGCCGCGCGCCATCACGTTCGAGAAGTCCTTTAGCGGCGTCTTCTTCACCGTGCCGTTGCGGGTGGCGAAGAGGATGTTCTTGCCTTCCTCGGTCAGGTTCTTGACGGGGAGAATGGTGACGACCTTCTCGCCGGGCTGGAGATCGACCAGAGAAGCCATGGCCTTGCCCTTACCCGTGGTGCCAACGTCGGGAACCTCGTAGATCTTGACCCAGTAGACGCGGCCGCTGTTGGTGAAGCAGAGCAGATAGGCGTGCGTGGAATCGATGATGAGCTGCGCGACGAAGTCTTCGTCGCGGGTTTTCATGCCGATGCGCCCGGTGCCGCCGCGGCGCTGCTGCCGGTAGGTGCTGATGGGCGTGCGCTTGAGGTAGCCGGTATGCGAGACCGTGACCGCAACCTGCTCGTCGGCGATGAGGTCTTCGAGCGTCATGTCGACGGTTTCGTCGAGGATGTGGGTGCGGCGCGGGTCGCCGTAGCGCGCCTTGATGTCTTCAAGTTCCTGGGCGATGACCGCGCGAAGCTTCGCCGCGCTGGCCAGGATGCTCTCGTACTCGGCGATGTTTTCGCGGATCTGCGCGAGTTCGCGAAGCAGTTCGTCGATGCTGAGTTGCGTCAGACGATAAAGCTGCAGTTCGAGGATGGCGTCGATCTGGCGCAGGCTGAGGATGAGGCTGGCGCCCGTGGCAGGGCTGGTCGAGGAGACCGGCAGGGTGTTCGGATCGATGCCGTACTTGGCCGGGTCAAGGGTGATGCCGGCGATCTCCGTGCCGCGCAGCGTGATGGCGCGGTTGCTGAAGTAGGCGAACAGGTTCTCGCGGGCGTCGGCGCGGCTGCTGGACTGGCGGATGATGCGGATCACCTGGTCCAGGTGGTCGAGCGCGATCTGGTAACCGAGCAGGATGTGCTCGCGGTCCCGCGCCTTGGCCAGCAGGAAGGCGGTCCGGCGGCGGACCACATCCTGGCGATGGTCAAGGAAGGCGCGGATGGCCTGGTCGAGTGGAAGTTCCTTCGGCTGACCGTTGTGGACGGCCAGGAAGATCATCGAGAACGACTCCTGCATCTGGGTGTGCTTGTGCAGCTGGTTGAGGACGATCTGGTGCTCTGCCCCACGCTTGAGGCCGATGACGATCCTCATGCCGTCCCGGTCGGATTCGTCGCGGAACTCGTCGCGGGCGATATCGGTGATGATGCCCTCGTTCACCAGTTCGGCGATGCGCTCCATCAGCTTGGTCTTATTCACCTGGTAGGGAATCTCGGTGACGATAATGGCCTGGCGCCCGCCGGAGATGTTCTCGATGGAGCACTTTGCCCGCATCATGAAGCGGCCACGTCCGGTGCGGTACGCGCCGGGAATGGTCGTCTTGCCGAAGATGTAGCCGCCGGTGGGGAAGTCGGGGCCGAGGACGTGCTCCAGGCACAGGTCCAGATCCGACTTTGTCTCCTGCGGGGATTTCGTCAGAAGCGCGATGGCGGCGTTGAGCACCTCGCCCAGGTTGTGCGGGGGGATGTTGGTCGCCATGCCGACAGCGATGCCGGAGCTTCCGTTCACGATCAGGTTGGGGATGCGGGCGGGCAGGACCGAGGGCTCGAGCGTCGATTCATCGTAGTTGGGCACGAAGTCAACCGTGTCCATGTCGATGTCGGCGAGCATCTCGCCGGCGATGCGGGTCAGGCGCGACTCTGTGTAGCGCATGGCGGCGGGCGGGTCGCCATCGACCGAGCCGAAGTTGCCCTGGCCATCGACCATCAGGTAGCGCAGCGAGAACGGCTGCGCGAGCCGCACCATGGTGTCGTAAATGGCGGAGTCGCCGTGAGGATGGTAGTTGCCCATCACGTGGCCGACGACCTTGGCGGACTTCGTATACTTCTTGTTGTATTGCAGCCCCATCTCCTGCATGCCGTAGAGGATGCGGCGATGCACCGGCTTCAGCCCGTCGCGCACGTCGGGCAGCGCGCGTCCGATGATGACGGACATGGAGTAGTCGAGATACGATCTGCGCATCTCCTCCTCGATATTGATCGAGAGCATGGAGAGCGCGCCCCGTCCCTGGACCGCGTTGGGACCATCGGGCGGAGAGCCTGCGGGCGGCGGATTGTTTGAGTTTGCGTCCTGCGGGGAGGGTGGGTTCTGCGGGTCGTTCGGGTCTTGCGGGAAGAGTTCGTCAGCCATGATTTAGCTATGATTATAGGCGCTTTGACGGCCTGAAGATAGCGCGGGAGAGGCTTTGGCGGCCACCTCCGGCCCGGCGCTTTGGCGGGCGGAGGAGCCACTGCCCGGCGCGCGCCTGCGCTCGCCTTCCGCTCAAGCCGGAACCGGCTCGTGCTCTGGTTCCATAAACAGCTTGCCGGCCACGATCAGCAGCACCAGCGCCGCCGCGCACACGGCGAAGACATGGCGCACCCCGATGTGGTCGGCCAGCGTGCCCGAGAGCGCCAGGCCCAGAATCTGCGCGGTGAAGATGAGGCTCATCACCGCCGATCCGACCCGTCCCATCAGCTCCTGCGGCGTCTCCTGCTGCATCAGCGTGGTGGAGGGGACGACGATCGCCGCCACCGCGATGCCGATGAACAGGTTGGCCAGGACGGTGGACCAGATGTACGTGAGCCCGGTCAGCAGGCAGAGCCCGACCGCGATGCCGCCCAGCCCGCTGAGCACCAGGGTGGAGTTGCGCAGGTTCTTTCCGGCGGTGTTCACAAGCTGCGCGCCCAGGATCATGCCCACGCCGATCATCGCCGACGCTACGCCGAAGGTGCGGGTGGAGGCATGCAGCGAATCGCGGACGTAGACCGCGATCAGCGGGCCGAAACAACCCAGCACGAACATGCCCGCAGCGAACGAAAGCATTACGAACAGCAGCGCGGCATGGCCCAGGATGAACCCGATGCCGACCTTCATGTCGGGCAGAATGGACGCGAATCCCGACTTGGAAGCGCTGCCGTCTGCCGCCGGAACCCCTGGCGGAGACGTAGTCTTCACCTCGCGCCGAATGGCCAGCGACGCAATCAGCAAGCCGGAGGCGACGAAGCTGGCCGCATCTCCCCAGTAGCAGACCTTGGCGCCAAAGCGGGCGACCAGCAGCCCGGAGATGGCCGGGCCGATGATGCGCAGGCCGAACATCACCTGCTGCATCAGCGTGTTGGCCGAACGCAGCCCGTGCAGTGGGACCACCGTGCGCAAGGTCGAGCCCTGCGCCGGGCCAAAGAAGCTGGACACGACCGAGATGGACGCGAGGATCAGGTAGAAATGCCAGACCGTGTGCGCGCCCAGCAGAAGCAGGCACAGCGCGGCGCGAGTGAGATCGCTGGCGACCAGGGTCGGCTTCAGCGGCCAGCGATCCACGAAGACGCCGGCCAGGATGCTGAGGATGGCGATCGGCAGCAGATAGGCGATCTGCAGGCCGTTGACCTGCTGCGGCGTGCCCTGGAGCTTGTAGGTGAGCACACTGATGACGGCGAAGAGCGCAAGGAAGTCTCCAAAGCCGGAGACGACCTGCGCGTACCAGAGGCGGCGCATCACCGGGATGCGCAGCACCTCGCCCACGGTAAGCGGCGCGGGCGCGGTAGTCGCGTCGGTGCTCGGAGTGGAGCTCATGGCGGTGTGGATATCGTAGCGTACTGCCACGCCGGCGGAGTGACGAAACGAGTCGCGGCAGGCTGCTCGTGCAGATGGCTCCCGGACCGGGTGTGCGCCAGGCGCTGCAGCAGGCCGCTGACCGCCTCGACCGTGGCCTGACGGTCGCCGCGCGGCGTGTGCTGGCTGCCGTCGTGCAGCACCAGGTTCGTTCCACGGCGGCGCGCCCGATTCAGCCCGATGCCGCGCTCGATGCGCCGCAGCAGATCATCCGCCGGACGCTCCAGCCAGTCGCCGACCATCAGGTTCCACTGCACCACCTGCAGATTCAACTCGCGGGCGATGCGGAAGACCGCGGGCCGGCGGGCGCCGTGCGGCGGGCGGAAGAGAGCGACGCGATTGCCGATGGTGTCTTCGAGAATGCGGCTGCAGGCGGCCATCTCGGCGCGGATGGTGGCGTTCGAGTGGCGGGGCAGCCACGGGTGATGCATGGTGTGGTTGCCCACTGTATGGCCGGCGGCGTGGATCTGGCGGGTGAGCGCGGGTTCGCGCCGGACGTAGTCGCCGATGAGGAAGAAGGTGGCACGGGCGTTATGCCGGGCGAGCACTTCGAGCAGCCGCGGCGTGGCGGCGGGATTGGGGCCGTCATCGAAGGTGAGGGCCAGCTGGTCGGGTTCGGGTGGGGAGACCAGCGATGGCCCAAAGAGCTGCGACTCGTCGGAGAGCCCGGCGTAAGCGGCGAGGGCAACCGAGGCGGCGAGCGCGGCGGGAACGAGAATCGCGGGGTTGACCATGCCGGATTCAGTGTAACGAGGCTTTACCCGGCCACCCGGGATGATAGCGTCAAAGTATTCAAAACAGACACGTTATGGTCTTACCCTCGCATGCCGATGCTCCAGGAGTTGTGCAGCATCTGCCGGACAAAACCGCCAGCTCTCTTCAGCGCCGCACCCCGGACGCTGACTGAGCGCCGGAGCGAGCCGTTCACTCCGGAACTGTTCTACATGTGCGCTTTCAGGTAGGCAAGGACCTCTTCGGCGTGGCCTTCCGGCTTGACCTTGTGCCAGATGTTCTGCACGCGCTGGTGGCCTTCGGAGTCGGCGGAGCCGATGAGGTAGGTGGTACGCTCGACGCCCTTGACCAGCTTGCCGTACATGTTCTTCGGCTTGATGACGCCGAAGGAGTCGCAGATCTTCTCGTCGGGATCGGCCAGCAGCGGGTACTTGAGGTGGAACTTCTCGGCAAACTTCTTTTGCGCCTTTACGGTATCGCGCGAGATGCCCAGCACGGTGACGCCGGCGGCCTTCAGGTCGTCGATGGCGTCGCGAAAGCTGCAGGCTTCGACGGTGCATCCGGGGGTATCGGCGCGCGGGTAGAAGAAGAGGACGACTGGGCTTGTGGAGTAGTCCGAAAGCGAGACGGTGTTCCCGTCCTGGTCCTGGGTCGTGAAATTTTCGACGATGTCGTTCGGTTCAGTGGGCGGCATGAGGGAAGGATAGGGGTTTTTGGGTCGTGTGCAAAGCGGCGCCCGGGCTCAGGCTGTCTTCTGTTCGGTTTGCGCGAGCCATACGGCTTCCAGAATGCGGCCACGTAAGCTTCAGGCTGACAGCACGGCGAGGGTGGCTTCGAGCGAAGCTTGATCTTCGACGTTGAGGCTTACGGGCGATTCGACGCCCTTACCGAGAATCTGGCGGGTGAGGCCGGTGAGCACCTTGCCGGGGCCGAGCTCTACCAGGTGCGTGACCTGCTGCTGGACTAACAGCTCCACGCACTCCACCCAGCGGACTGGCCCTGTCACCTGACGGATGAGGCAGTCGCGCACGTCCGCCCGGCGGGTAACCAGGCGGGCGTCGACGTTGCAGGCGACCGGGAAGGCGGGATCGTTGAAGGTGACGCCTTCGAGCACGCCGGCGAGCTGGTTCTGGGCCGGCTCCATCAGCGCGCAGTGGAAGGGTGCGGAGACCTTGAGCAGGATGGCCTTGCGCGCGCCGGCCGCCTTGCACAACTGGATGGCGTGGTTGACCGCGTCGGACGAGCCGGAGATGACGACCTGGCCGGGGGCGTTCAGGTTGGCGGGCGCGACGATGGCGTAGGCGGCGTCGGCGCGGCGGCGTTCGGATTCGGCAGGGGTCACCTCGACCGGCGGGCCGGCGAGTTCGTCGGCGGCCTGAGCGCACAGGTCGTTCACCTGGGGCTCGGGCAGGCCGAGGATCGCGGCCATCGCGCCTTCGCCGGGCGGCACGGCCTGCTGCATGAAGTGGCCGCGCGAGCGCACGGTGCGCACCGCGTCGGCGAAGGAAAAGGTGCCGGCGGCGACATGCGCCGCGTACTCGCCGAGCGAGTGGCCGGCGGCGAAGGCGGGCTGGATCCCATCGAGACCGAGCTGCTTCTGACCCAGCTGCTCCATCAGCACGCGCAGGGCGGCGACAGAGACGGTGAGGATGGCGGGCTGGGTGTGCTCGGTGAGCTGAAGGGTCTCGGCAGGGCCTTCGAAGATGAGGTGCGAGAGGTGGAAGCCGAGGGCTTCGTTCGCCTCTTTGAAGGTAGCTTTGGCGATGGGGAAGCTTTCGTAGAGCTCGAGACCCATGCCGACGGCCTGGGAGCCTTGTCCGGGGAAGAGGAAAGCAGGTTTCAAACGCGTCACCCTCAGGCTGGATGATACTGGATGATCGATGAGTGTCACTTCGTGGAACTTCGTGCCGTCTTGGGCTAAGCGCATTCCTCCCGTTGGTCGGGCACTTCGTGCCGTCTTAGGGCACTTCGTGCCGTCTTGGGCTAAGCGCATTCCTCCCGTTGGTCGGGCACGGACTTTGTGCCGTCTTCGTGCAAGCGCACTCCTCCCGTTGGTCGGCACGCACGGATAGCTTGCGACCAACGGGAGCAGCACGCGAAGCCCAAGACGGCACGAAGTGCCTAGATGCCGACGCCGAACTCCACGTCCTGGGCCTCGTCGCCGGAGTGGCTGTAGAAATCGTAGGGGGTGCGGCGGTTGAACTTGTAGCGCTGGCGCAGTTCACGTCCGACGAAGAGGCCGAGGGCGACCGCGCCGAATCCGGCCGAGACCCATCCGATGGTGCGCAGGAGGGTCGATTCCTCGATCTCCGGCAGAACGCTGGCGATGGTCTCCTTGATGGAAGATTCCTCAACAGCCGATTGGAGGGCTTCGCTGGCTGTTGCGGCCAGGACAGCTGGGATTTCCTCGGGTTTCTTGCCGGCAAGTCGAGAGATCAGCGGGGAGAGCATCTTGGTTGGATGATAACGCACGGCATGCCTCCGGGGACAATGGCGCTTTCGACGTAGAGTTGGATGCGCGCGCAGGTGCCGCGGCGCGTCCAAACCCCTCATCACGAGGACGTTACCGGCTCGGATTCGGATTCCGGACCGGCGCAGCGCCGGTTGATGCTGTTGGAGATCGGGTCAGGTCACGTCGACGTGGTCGAACCCGAACGAGGTGAGCAGCAGCGCGATGGAGGCGCGGGCGTTCTTGCGGGCGACGTCGAGGATGCCATCGGCCAGGGCGGCGGCCTGGAGTTGCTGCTGCGCCTTGGCGCGGGTATCGGCTTCGAGGTTTTCGTCGGCCGGCACGAGCAGGCCGGTGGAGCGGGCGTAAACGCGCGTCTTGGCGTTATCGAGCGAGGTGACGAAGATTTCGGACGGCGGCAGGTTGACGTGGATGGAACGCGAGGGCTGGCCGTCGGGGCCGGGATCGATGCGAACGTCTTCGGGACGAAGACGTGAGAGGTCGATGCCGGCGATAGCCTGGCCGTGGACCACCAGCAGAATCTTGTCGCCGGCGAGCAGATCCGGCAGGACCGGGCTCGATTTGCTGTTTTCGACCACGGTGTCGAGCGAGTAGACGACGGTTTCGAGCCGGTTAAGGCTCTGGATGCGTTCGACGACGATGGGCACGGAGGTGTCGAAGGTCTGGCGGCGCGCGGTGATGAGAGTGGCAAGGCGTCCGGCCAGACCGGTGCGTGCGCGATTGAGGAACAGCCCCAGCAGCGCCGCGCCAAGCACCAGCGCCAGCAGGAACCCGAAGAGGGAGAGCGACGAGGAGCTTCGGCCGGAGCGGTATTGGGTGGTCATAGGAGTGTCTGAGGACGAACGTTACTTCAAATAGGTTTCGAACTGCTGCAGAATGCGGGTAAAGAGCTCGTTGCGCGATTCGAGGCCGGAGATGGAGTGGGTCTTGCGCGGGAAGAGCTGCAGGTCATAGGGTATGCCGGCGTTGATCAGCGGCTCGATGAACTGGATGGTGTTGGCCATG
Organism: Rhodanobacteraceae bacterium; assembly: GCA_903970285.1. Classification (GTDB taxonomy): domain Bacteria; phylum Acidobacteriota; class Terriglobia; order Terriglobales; family Acidobacteriaceae; genus Edaphobacter. Next base: position 13,283 of record CAJCHN010000139.1, read on the forward strand.
TGGACGTTGTCGTCGCCGGTGCCTTGTGCGATCAGCAGATGGCCCTTTAACCCGGGGGCGGCGAGCACGTCGGACGCGGCCTTGTAGGCTGGTTCATCCTCGGCGGGCAGGCCGAGGTAGCGCTCGGTGTAGATCGAGTCGTAGTTGCGGAAGTCGGTGACCGGGGCCACGGCGACTCCGGCCTTGAAGCGGTCGGAGTGGGTCATGGCATACAGGGCGAAGCTGCCGCCCCAGCTCCAGCCCCACCACCCGACACGTCTGGGGTCGAGTTGCGGATAGCGGGCGAGCGCCTGGTCGAGCGCGGCGACCTGATCGGAGAACTGGATGGGCCCGAAGTTCCGGTAGGCGGCCTGCTGGAACTCGCGGCCATGGCCTCCGCTGCCGCGGTTGTCGACGCTGAGGACGGCGAAGCCGTGCTGGGCGAGCAGCTCGTCGAAGAAGGGTTGGCCGAAGCCGTTGTGGATGTTCGGGGTGGGCGTGGGTCCGCCGTAGGGGTTCAGGATGAGCGGGACGGATGCGGACGAGGTCTTGCCGGTCGGCAGGGTAAGCGTGCCGTAGAGCTTGCTGCTGCCATCCGCGGCCGTGAAACTGACGATGGACGTGCTGACGCCTGTAGCGGGCGGAACCGGCGTGGAGTGCCAGAACGGCGTGCAGGCGGAGCCGGGGGCGACCGGGCAGACGGCAGCTTCAAAGGGTTGGGTGAGGGTGCTGGCGAGGTCGGCGAAGTGCTGATGGTCGGGCGCTAGAAGGATGTCGTGGGTGCCTGCCGCGGGGGTGAGCCGGACCGGCGCGCTGCCGTCGAGCCCTACCCGCCACAGTGCCGCGTCAAGCGGGTCGCCCTGGTTGGAGACGTAGAAGAGCGAACTGGTGGCATGGTCGAAGCCTTCGACGCTGAAGACATCGAACGGCCCGTCGGTAAGCTTGCGCACCAGCTTCGCTTCGCCAGCCAGCGGGTGCGCCTGGTCGAACTGGTAGAGATACAGATGGGTGTAGCCGTCGCGCCAGCTGCTGGCGACGAAACGTCCGCCGGTCAGCAGGGTGATGTCGTAGTCGAAGTTGAGGTACTTTGGGTCGGAATCGGTATAGGCCAGGTGAGCAGCGCCGCTGTGAGCGTCCGCGAAGTAAAGGCTGCGCGTCTTCTGGTCGCGGCGCATCACTTCGATGTAGAGCGTGTCTTTGTCCACCCAGCCGAAGCGTGGGATGTAGTCGTTGTTCTGGCTGAAGGGCAGGTCGACGAACCGGGTCGCACCGCCGGAAGCGGAGACGATGCCGAGGCGAACGCCGGGATTGGGGTCGCCGGGCTGCGGATAGCGCTGGTGGTCGACGGTGGCATGGTCGGGGATGTAGTCGGTGATGGGGTACTCGGGCACCTTCGCCTCGTCCATCTGGAGGTAGGCGATGGCCGAGGAATCGGGCGCCCAGAAGTAGTTGCTGCGCACGTCGAGTTCCTCGAGGTAGACCCAGTCAACCTCGCCATTGAGCAGGGTGTCGGTCTGATCGGTGGTGAGCGCGGTCTCGCGACCGCCGGCACCGGCGACCGGATGGACATAGAGGTTGTGATTGCGAATATAGGAGACGGATTTGGCGTCGGGGGAGAACTTCGGGTCGTCGCCGGAGCCGGCACCGGTATCGACGATCAGCGCGCCGGTTCCGGCGGCGATGTCGTAGAGCCAGAGCTTGCCGCCGAGGTCGAGCAGCAGATGTCTGGCGTCGTCCGCCCACAGGAAGCTGGACATGTTGTAGCGCGAGCGGTGGTCGGCATCCTTTTCGCTGATGGCGTCGGAGCCGAGGCGGCTAAGCTGTGCGATGCTGGCGAGCACCCCGGCCTTGCCGGTGGCGGCGTCGATCTGCACGATGTCGCCTGGCTGGCCGATCTGGGCGTCGCCCGCCATGAACGTGAGCAGCCTGCCGTCGGGGCTCCAGACCGCGTCGCGCGGCGGCGAGCCGGTGGGCTGGCTGTTGGCGAAGGGGATGGTGCGGATGGCGTCCGATGCCTGAACCTGTGCCTTCAGGGGCAGTGCGGCGGCCAGCAGAAGCAGCAGGCTGGAGGCGGGGGCGTGCAGGAAAAGACGCGGCATGAGTGGGTTTGAGTTTATAGGGCGGGGTGGAGTGCGGCAAACCGGCTTTGCGGAAGGGAGCTGCAGCTTCCACGTGCTGACGGTCCGGCAGCCCCTTCGACTTCTGCTAGCTTTATCTCGATGACTCCCGCTCGCAAGCGTTCGATCCAGGTCTCCGCGCCGCTGCTCGCCTCGACGGCCCTTGCGATCCTCACCACGGGCTGCCGTCAGCCCGAACCGAAGCGTTGCGTGGACGAGAACAACCGCGTGGTCGATCCCAGCCTGTGCCAGAACCAGCCCAACCCTTCGCAGCCCGGCTACCGGACCGGTTACTGGCCGTATCACTTCTACTATGGAGGCTCGGGCGGCTTCGCCCCTGGAACCATCGTCTCCGGCGGCACGACAACGCCGCTCGACGGGCACAGCTACTCCAGCAGTACCACGCGGGGCGGCTTCGGGTCGGACGGGGGAGACGGTGGTGGCGGCCACGGCGGCGGCAGCGGAGGCGGTGAGTAAACCAGCGGCTCCCATCTTCTTCGTATCCTTCTTCTGCTCAACCCCTACCCATTTCCTGTCTTGAGGAGCAGCACCCATGCAGCGCATCACGCTCACCCCGCGCAACAACTGGCAGCAGATCGTCGAAGGCCACGGCCTCACCTTCCATTCGCCCGCCGCCATGCCTCCGCTCGATCCCACGGACCCGCGGCTGGGCGGGCCGGACGAGCCCTCCGTGCCGCGGCAACCCTACTGGGATGAATCCGCGGCCTACCAGTTCACCTCCGCCGAGATCAACACGCTTGAAGCCGCCGGCAACGAACTCCAGACCATGTGCCTGGCCGCCGCTCAGCACGTCATCGACCGGCAGCGCTATGCCGAACTCGCCATTCCGCCCGCCGCTATTCCGATGATCGAGTGGGCCTGGAACCAGGAGCCGCCCGCCATCTACGGCCGCTTCGATATCGCCTGGGCCGGCGCGCAGTCGGGCGTGCCGCCGAAGCTGCTCGAGTACAACGCCGATACACCCACATCGCTGATCGAAGCCTCCGTGATCCAGTGGGAGTGGATGGAGAATCTCGGGACTTCGCTGCCGGGTGCCAGCTTCTTCCATAAACCCGACCAGTTCAACTCCATCCACGACCGCCTGATTGCCAAGTGGAAGGACGTGGCGGACTACCTGACCCAGCCGCTTTACTTCGCCGCGCTCGACGCCGACCCCGCCGACAAGGATGCCGCCGAAGACCTGCTCACCGTCAGCTACCTGCTCGACACCGCCAAACAGGCCGGCCTGCAGACCCGGCAGATCGCGCTCCAGGACATCGGCTGGAACGCCGACCGGCTCTGCTTCGTCGATCTCGACGAAAACCAGATTGCCTCGGTCTTCAAACTCTACCCCTGGGAGACCATGCTCAACGAGGAGTTCGGGCCGCACGCCCTCGAAACCTATCCTTCGATGACCTGGATCGAGCCCATCTGGAAGCTGCTGCTCTCGAACAAAGGCATTCTGCCCATCCTGTGGCAGCTCTACCCCGATCATCCGCTGCTGCTTCCGGCGTTCTTCGAAAACCATGGCGACCGCGGCAATCTCGACAGCTACGCGCGCAAGCCGCTGCACTCGCGCGAAGGAGCCAACATCACCCTGGTGCGGCCGAATGCGCAGACCATCGAAACCGGCGGGCCCTACGGCGACGGCCCCTTCATCCGCCAGGCGCTCGCCCCTGAGACCAGCTTCGCCAACGCCCGGGCCCAGCGGCGCTTCCCCGTACTCGGCCTCTGGATGATCGATCAGGACTGCTCCGGCCTGGGCATACGCGAGTCGGCCGGGCCCATCACCGATAACGTCAGCTCCTTCATCCCCCACTACTTCGCCTGAAGCAGCCGGCGGACCAACCTACGGCTTGACGTCCTCCACCTTGGTCGACTTGCCATTGACGAAGGTCACGTTCTTCGGATGGCCCTGGTCGTCGAAGGTGACTGTGCGGTCTCCGGGGTTGTCGCCGTGCGGCGAGCTCACCTGGCCCAGCGCCATCTGCACCTCGCGCTCGGTCATGCCGGGCTCCGCGCGATGCTCGTCGATGGCCTTCCACACTGCCGGTCCCCAATAGCTGTAGAGCTTGTGCGGATCGTCATAAAAATAGATCTGATCGGTCAGGAAGGTATAGTCGCCGTTCTGCTTGTAGCCGACCGGCGTTGCATACTCCTGCGGATCGCTGCCGTGGTTGAAGATCAGGAACACCTGCTTGTCGCCCGCCGGCATGCGGATCGCCGTCCTGGCCGGCGCCACCTGCTCGACCGCATCTTTCACCACGATCGGCTCCGCCCCCAGGAGTACTCCGGCACTCTTGAAGTCGATCTTGCCGCCGGTGAACGGGTAGTAATCCATCTGCCCGCCTGCGCTCACCCACAACGTGCGCCCCTTCAGATCCTTCTCGTCCTTCACCGACATCGGGTGTTCCGCCTTGACAAACACCTCGTCATCCGGATCGGTCTTGTAGGCCGGCCCCGCCGCCGGTCCCGCCGCATCCACGGCGTTGCGGTGATGCAGGTAGAACGCCTCGCCACCCACCGCCAGCACCAGCACCGCCGATCCTGCCAACACCCACTTCGCCGCACCCGCCATCCACAATCCTCCGGAACCAAAATCTCCCAACTTTTGATGCACATTGCCGACGGATCGCAGATCACCGACAGCCGGAGCGGTTAGCCGACCGGCTCCGCGCCTGCTTCCAGCTCTTCCGCCGCGCGCAGGCTCTCGGTGGTCAGTTCATCCGCGTGGCGGAGCGCGGGAAAGGCGAACGCGCTCCCCAGGGTCACCAGCAGCGACCCGAGGCCGCCGACCACCACAGCCGTCACTGCGCCCCACCAGTGCGCGGTGACGCCACTCTCAAACTCGCCAAACTCGTTGGACGCGCCGATGAACAGCCAGTTGACCGCGCTCACCCGGCCGCGCATCTCGGGCGGTGTCGCCAGCTGCAGCACGCTCGACCGGATGACTACGCTCACCATGTCGCTCGCGCCCACCAGCAGCAGCGCCAGCATGCTCAGCCACAAGCTGCGGCTCAACCCGAACAGCACCGTCGCCGCGCCGAAGATGCCCACGCACACCAGCATGGTCTTGCCTGCGCGCCGCCGGATGGGCCGAAAGACCAGCGTCAGGCTCACCGCCAACGCACCCAGGCTGGGCATCGCACGGAGCAGCCCGAGCCCCTTGGGGCCGGCGTGCAGCACGTCGTGCGCAAAGATCGGCATCAGCGCCACCGCACCGCCCAGCAGCACGGCAAAGAGATCGAGCGAGATCGATCCCAGCAGCAGCCGGGTTCTGGCCACGTACTTCAGCCCGGCCAGCACGGTTTTTGCGTCGAACGCCTTCTTCTCGCCCACCGCCGGCTTGGGCCGGATTCCCGCCACCAGAGCCAGAAATCCGCCCAGCATCATCAGCGTGAAGGTGTACACCACCGGGGCCCCGCGCCACCGGCCAAGCGCCGCGAACGTGAGCGTAAACAGCAGTCCGCCGAACATCGGCCCTACCGCATTCGCCGTCTGGTAGATGCTCGCGCCCCAGGTGACCGCGTTGACGAAGTCGTCCTTGGGCACCAGCGCCGGCAGCATCGCGCTCGCCGCCGGTCCGGAGAAGCATCGGCCGGTCCCGACCACGAACAGCACCGCGTAGATGGGCGCAATCGAATGCACCGGGTGCAGCGCAATCCAGAGCAATGCCGTTGTGGCGATCGCCTGCACGCTATAGCAGACGAGAATCACGCCGCGCTTGTCGTACCGATCCGCCACGTGACCCGCGGGCAGCATAAAGAAGAGTCCCGGCAGAAACAGCGCCAGCCCGGTATAGCCCAGGCTCAGCGCCGAGTGGGTGATCTGGTAGACCTGCCACGCCACCGCAACCGACTGCGCCTCGGCTCCGAGGATGACCAGCATCCGCGCCGTCTGGTACAGCCGGAAGTCGCGCGACCGGAACGCGCCCGCGCGGCCGGTCTGAGCCGTCTCCGTCGAAACCTGCGCACCTGCTGTTGTCATGCATTTCTATGCTTTCACACTCGCAGGCTGGTGGACACAAGGCGGCAGGCTTCTCATGCTCGCCATCGGAGGACGATTCAATCACGATCGAAATCCCCGGGGCCGGCGATTGAAGCGCTCCTCCGGGCACGGACGGCGACCGGGGATCGGATGGAGATCGGATCGGATGGTGACCGGGGATGGGATGTCGACCGGCGCATTTGGTGATCTGGACGCGGCCAGCCGCGCGGTCAGCTTGGAAGGACCGGCTTTCTACTCGACACGAAGGTGCCCTCGGAGAGGATACGGCCTGCCTTTGTCTAGAAGCTGAAGCGGGCGGAAACCTGCATCAGCCGCGGCGGCGCCGCCGCCTGAAACTGCCCGAACGCGCTCGACGAGATGTTGCCGTTCACCGCCGCCGGCCCGAAGAACTGGCTGTGGTTGAACAGGTTGAACGCCTCCGCCCGCAGCTCAATGGATCCGCGCTCCACCGGCGTGCGCTTGCCCAGCGCCAAGTCTGTATTCCCGGCGCCCGGCCCGGCGAAGAACCGCCGCCGCGCGTTGCCCAGGGTGCCCAGCGCCGGCAGCGCAAGCAGGCTGGTGTTGAACGCCGGCCGATCGCCGCGCGGATGATGAAGCAACATGAGATGCCCCGGGGTGTACTGCGGCTCGTCCACGCCGTTGTTGTTGATGCCGTTGGGCTGCGTGCCCAGCAGCGACGTGTCGTTGTTGTTGACCAGCGTCACCGGCAAACCGCTGGAGAAGCGTGTCAACCCGGCGATCTCCCATCCGCCGGTCACCCGTTCGTGGCCACGCCAGAGCCCGCCAAGGGGAAGCGTGTACTTGTACGACGCGACAAAGTTATGCCGCAGATCGAACGCGGAGAGCGCACGGCTCGCGCCCGCGCCGCCCGGCACAACCTCCGGATAGACTGCCTCCGCCAGGCTCGACGACTGATCGATGGACTTGCTCCACGTGTAACCCACCTGCAGAAAGAGCGTGCGGCTCTGGTGGCGCGCTTCCATCTGCAGCGCGTGATCGTGCGCATTCGCGATGGTTCGCTGCAGGTTAACACTGCCGAACGCGGAGTTGAACGTGGATCGCGTGCCCTGGTACACCTGCCCCGAAGCCGATGTAAAGGTGCCGCTCTCCTCGAACGGACCACAGGTGGCCGAACCCGGCGCGACCGCGGCCGCCTGCGACAGCGCGAGGCAGAGCTGCGGATCTCCCGGATTCGCCTCCTGGATGACCAGCAGATGGTGCGACTGAGTGCCCACGTAGCTTGCCGTCAAGGTGTTGTGGCGTCCCACGCTGTGCTCGAGCGTCAGGTTGTAGTTCTCCGCGTAGGGCGTCACGTTGTTCTTGGCGAACGCGGGGATGCCGGTGAGCGGCTCGAAGTTCGCCCAGTTGACGCTGCTGTTGGGGTGCGCCGCAGAAGCTCCAAACGCGACCGCCTGCAGCGGAAACCGCTGGCCCACGCTGACGCCGGTCGCCGCCGTAACAAACGGCCGGTCGAACAGAGTGGGCGCGGCGCTGGTGTCGGTAAATCCGTAGGGCGGATTACCGCTCATGATGCCCGCCGAAAGACCCTCGAACGCCGTGTAGTAGACGCCATAGCCCACCCGCACCACTGTTCCCTCAAGCGGGGTCCACGCGGCGGAGACTCGCGGCGCAAAGTTGGCATAGCGCGTCGGCGACAGCGTCTTCGGCACACCGGGATCGCCCGGAAACAGAATGCCCTTGGGCGCGTTGGGAAACACCACCGACTGCTCGTTAGGGTCGAGCGTCAGCAGCTGGTTGTACTTCTCCGACCAGGGCGGATTCACATCCCAGCGCAGACCGCCGGAGAGCGTGAGGTTCGGCCGCAGGTTCCACTGATCCTGCGCGTACAGACCCACATAATGATTGCGGTTGTAGAAATTCAGCCCATGACCCTGGGTGTAGCTGGAATCGATTCCAAGCAGAAAATCCGCAAAGTCCGAGCCCGTCTCCGACCCCGTGAATGAAAAGCTGCCGTTGTCGTAAACGCCCGGATGGGTATTGATCTGATCCCCATGAAAGCTGGCCCCGGCCATCAACGTGTGGCGGCCGAGCATCCAGGTCAGGTCATCTGTGGCCTCGAAGATGTTCTCCGCCTGGAACAGGCTGGTCACGTCCACGCCCAGGGTGAAGTCGTTGAAGATCACGTTCTCTACACCTTCAATGGCCGGGTTCTGCGGCACGATCCCCAGGCTTCCGGCGCCGGTGACGAAGCCCTGAGACGCCAGCGAAACTCCCACGCCGCCCACCGGTTGACCCACCGCCGCTCTATTCCGCATGAAACTGGCATGGGCCTGGTTCACCTTCTTCAGGCCGGGGCTGGAGGTCAGGCTGACGCTGAATAGCTGTGCGCGGCCGCTGTTCCTCGCGTTGAAGCCCGGAACCGTCGCGCCGCCCTGTCCGGTGGGGTACGGGTTCACCAGCGTGTAGTCATCGGCGAAGTAGTATCCGGTCAGCTGCCCTGCGCGGGTCTCGCGGTCCAGCCGCACCGCGCCCTTGTCGTCGGTCACCGTCTGCGCTTGGCTCGAAGTGGAAAATCCCGACGAGCCGACATTCGGGCCGGGAATGGATTGCAACAGATGCCGCGCCGGCACCGAGAATGCCGAAGTGGGAAAGATCGCGTTGGGAAAGACACACTGGCTGGTCCACGCACAGTTCGAAGCCGCAATCAACGTCTTCTGCCTATTTGCCGGATCGGGAATCTGCTCTCCCGCGGTGTAGTAGTAGGGTTCGCCCTGGGCCACGTCGTAGCCCAGCCGCGGGGTCAGCACCTGGCTGGCGAAATAGGCACCGCTCACCACCGTCGCCGCCCGCACCGGCTGTCCGGATCCCGTCGTGCCGGACGTGGCAAACGCCGCAGCCTGATCGGAAAGATCGCCCATCCGGTCCGCCGCCGAAGGGACCGCGATCCGTCCGGTGTCGATGCCCTCGGTGGTCCGGGTTCCCTGGTAGTCCACGAAGATGTAGGTCTTCGTCCGTGCAATGCGCCCGCCGGCAGTTGCGCCAAACTGGTTCTGGTGGAAGGACGCGCGGGTCAGCGAGAAGTAATTCCGCGCATCGAGCGCCGTGTTCCGCAGGTAATCGTAGGCGCTGCCGCGCAGTTGGTCTCCGCCGGAGCGGGTCGTCACCAGGATCTGGCCACCGCTCTGGTTGCCGTAGCGCGCGTCCATGGCGTTGGTCAGCACCTGCAGATCGCTGATGGAATCGAGCGTAGGCACGACGGCCACGCCCATATTCACATCTTCCTGGACATTGGCCCCGTTCACATGGAACGCGTTCGCCGTCTCGCGCTGTCCACTGACCGACAGCGCTCCGATGTCCAGGTCGCCGGACGGCGGCGTACTCGCTACGCCGCTCATCACCACCGCGTTCGGCTGCGCCGAGCTGACCGGCACCACACCCGGAGCGATCGACAGCAGATCGGTAAAGCTGCGGCCGTTCAGCGGCACCGCTGCCACCTGCACCCGGGAGAGGGTCAATCCCGTCCCCACCGCTGCCGGATCCACCTCCACATGGTCGTTCGCGTCCGCCGTCACGTTGATGGCGCTCTCCGCGTGCGCCACCGGAAGGACAATCCGCAGCGCGTCGGAACTCACTGCATCAGGTCCCGGAGCTTCCGGGCGACCCGCTTCCACGCTCCGCTGCACGCTTTCAAAGCCGGCGGCCGAGATCGTGACCAGGGCTTCGCCCGCCGGAGTCGAGCATGCCTCGAAACTTCCCCCGTTCGAGCTCGCCGTCCGGATCTCGGAGCCACCGCCCTGGGGCTGCACCAGGATGGCCGCGCCGGGAACTCCCGCGCCCGAGCCATCCACCACCATGCCGCGCAACCCGCATGGCCGGGCCGGGCCGGCGCCCTGCGCCAGGGCGCAACAACTCGAAGTGAAGATCAGGCAGGATGAAAGACAGCAGCTTTTCATGGGGAACAAGGTGGACTCCAGTCGTAAGGTGAGGAGCCGCCACCCGAGCCGCTACAATGGGCGCTACGGTTTGCGGCTGGTCGGTTAAGGGCTTGGCGCAGATCGAAGGGGTTCCGCATCCTCCGCCAAGAGCCGCGGAACCCCGTTCTTTACGTTTGTCCTCAATATACGACAAAAAGGGTCCGAGTTAATCCGAAAATGAATTCTGTGCGGCGAAGTCCGCGCGGCCATCTTGTCCGGCAACCAGCGCGCAATCCTCTAAAATAAGTGGCAGCACCATAAATAGTGCAACTTCGAAGGTCTTGTCGAAGCCTCTTGTTCCGGAGCTAAGTCGCCTGTTTTGAAGAATATGGGTAACAAGTGACGGGGGGGAGGGTGCATGCGTCAGAACCGTCGAAGGGGACGCATGGCTTTTGCCCCCGGCTCAGCGACAGCAGGTAAGCTGACCGCACGAAGCTACATTCAGCGACCCAGAAACTGCTTGTACTCGGTCTCCACCACACCCGTATCCCGGGCCAGCGTCAGCTTGGCGTAGTTGTACTGGAACTCCGCCTGGATGACCTGCGTCTGTGCGCCCACCAGCGCCGCCTGTGCCCGCACCACCGGCAGATTGTCGTCCACGCCCGAGGTAAACCGCAGCGTCGCGTCGCTCAGGGCCTGGCTGGCCAGCTCCACGTTGCTGCGCGCCACCTTCACCAGCTCGCGGGCCGAATCCACATCCAGCATCGACGACTTGATCTCGGCCTCGATCGACGCCCGGGTCGACTCGATCTGCTGCTTGAGCCCGCGCTCCTGGGCGACTGCTACTTCCTTCTGTCCGCGCAGCGTTCCCTCCTCGAAGATGGGCACCTGCATCTGCCCTTCAGCCACGAAGTTGCCGTGCGCGACGCTGCCCACTACATCCACGACCCCGTAGTATCCCCCCACGCCCAGGGACGGCAGCCGCTCGTAGCGAACCGCCTTGCGCGCCGCCTCCGCCACCTCCAGCTGCGCCTCCAGCCCGCGCAGATCCTTGCGCCGGACATACGCCACCTTCAGCGCGTCTTCAAGCGACATCTCGTCGAACTCGGCGAACGGAACCGTATCCACCAGGTCGAGATTCTGCCCGGCCGGCTGGTTCATCTCGCGGTTCAATGCGACCTTGTCCTTGGCCTCTGCATTCTCGGCCTGCACCAGCGCCTGCTGCTCCATCTGCAGGTCGACCTGCGCCCGCAGCACGTCCAGGTTGATGCCGGTGCCCGCGTCTTTGGCGGCCTTCGCATGCTCGTATACAAGTTCGTCCTGCTTCACCAGGCCGGCCGCATTCTGCACCTGCGCGGCATCGGCCAGCGCCCGCAGGTAGAGACCTCCAGTGGCCAGCACCACGCCGCCACGCGAGTTCAGCGTCTGCCAGTTGGTCGCCTCCACCGCCCTGCGCGCCGCCCGGTACAGCATGAACGCCGGCACATTGAACACCGCCTGCGACAGGTTGATCTGCGCGGCCGAGTCCTGCACCTTCTGGATGGGCGCGACCATCCCCACCGCTTTGCCGTTGATCTTGAATCCAGTGAGCGTGCCCGGCTTGAAGCCGAGCGCCGCGAGGTCGATCTCCTGCGCCTGCGCGTAGACCTCCGCGGAGATATTCGGCGCCAGCGCGTTGCCCACCGTCAGAAGCTGTCCGTGGACGAAATCTTCCTGGTCTCGGCGCAGGCGGATCTCGGTGTTCTGCCGGAGCGCCGTGGCGATGGCATCGTCGAGCGTAAGCCGCACGGCGCCGGGCTGCTCGCGCTCGATCACCAGTCCGCCAGTCAGCACCAGAGGACGCTGGGTCGCGCTGGGGGCGGACGGCAGCGGCGCCGCCGGCGTCTCCTGTCCGACCGCGTGGCCGAGCGCGCTTGCACCGATCAACACCGCAGCCCCCGCAACACTCAGCCCGCGCGCAGCACTTCTCCCCATGTCATCCTTCATCACGTTCTCGTTGATCACCCCTATTAGAGTGCCATGCGCCTTCTGCGGTTGCGAAATCAACCAAATGCGCGTCATTCTGCGGCGCTCGTGCGCTGCCCCGGTAAAATACCCGTGACACCTCTTATGCGTCTACCATCCATGTCCCGTTTCGCCGCCCTCGCCCTCGCTGCAGCGCTTACTGTCGCCACACCCGCCGTTCTGCACGCTCAGAACGCCGTCGGAGGACCGCTCGACCCGTTCCGCGACACCTCCATGCTCAAGCTTCCGGCAGGTCAGCGCGCCGCCATCTTCGAGTGGGAAGATCTCGAGTGCCCGGCCTGCGCCCACGCCTTCCCGGTCACCCACGCCGCCATCGAGCGCTACCACATTCCGCTTTATCGACACGACTTCCTGATTCCCGGTCACGCCTGGTCGCCAACCGCGGCCATCACCGCGCGCTATTTGCAGGATAAGGTGTCGCCCGAGACCGCGGAGCAGTTCCGGCGCGACGTCTTCGCCAACCAGAGCGCGATCTCCGGTCTGGACGACCTCGACGCCTTCACCCGCCGGTGGTTCTCCGCGCACAAGCTGCAGGAGCCTTTCCAGATGGATCCGACCGGACGCTTTGCCGCGGAGATTGAATCCGATGTGACGCTGGCCAATCGCCTCGGCCTGCGCCAGACCCCGACCATCATCGTTCTCGCCCCGCATGGCTGGACCGAAGTGAAGGATGTCTCCAATCTCTACTCGGTCATTGATGCCGCGCTGGCCGAGACGCCGGCCAAGCCTGCCGTTCACAAGGCGCGCTAAAAGCCGGATCGTGCTGGAACGTTATACTGGGAATCTTGGTCAACAAGCTCATCTTCGCCAACCTGGCTCACCGCCCGCTCAGAACCCTGCTTTCCGTGCTTGCCATCGGGGTCGAGGTGACCATGATCCTCACGCTGGTTGGCGTCTCCTACGGCACGCTCGATTCGAGCGCACGCCGCGCCCGGGGTATTGGCGCTGACGTTTTTGTGCGGCCGCCGGGAACCTCGGCCATCGGTCTGTCGTCCGCGCCTCTGCCGGAGAAGGTGGTTCCCATCTTTGCCGCCCGCCCGGGTGTCGCGCTTGCCACCGGAACCATGGTGCAGGGCATCGGCGGCTTCGACACGATTCAGGGAGTCGATTATCCGGCGATCGATAAGATGGCGAACTTCCGCTTTCTCGCCGGAGGCCCGCCGGACCAGCAGGACGACATCATCGTCGACGAATACTACGCAAGGCAGAAGAAGCTGCACTCCGGCGACAGCATCGTGCTCGCGAACCACACCTGGCGCGTCGCCGGCATCTACGACTCGGACATCCTCTCGCACATCCTCGCGCGCAAGCAGGATCTGCAGCGCGCAACCGGCAGCGAGGGCAAAATCTCCGCCGTCTACCTGAAGCTGGATGATCCCGCCGCGACCAATGCGTTCGTCGCGCAACTGAAGCGCGATCTGCCCGGCTACCAGATCTACAGCGTCGCCGATTTTACCGCGCAGTTGAGCGTCAATAACATTCCCATGCTGAAGGACTTCATCTACGTGGTGATCGGGGTCGCGTCGATCGTAGGCTTCATCGTGGTCTTCATGGCCATGTACACGGCGGTGCTGGAACGCACGCGCGAGATCGGAATCCTGAAGGCGGTGGGTGCCGGGCCCGCTTACGTCCTGAACATTCTGTTCCGTGAGACCATTTTGCTGGCACTGCTTGGGACCGTGGTCGGCATCCTGCTGACCTACCTGACGCAGTGGATCATGGCGCACGCGGTGCCCGCGTCGCTGGTGGAGGAGATGGTTTACTCCTGGTGGCCGAAGGCCGCGTTGATCGCCATCGTCGGTGCGCTGGTCGGCACGTTGATCCCGGCGATGAAGGCGGTGAAACAGGATGCGACCGAGGCCCTCAGCTATGAGTGAGAACCACCATGAGTGACCACAGTCATCTGGAACCGCTTCCCGTCAATATTCCCTCGCGACCAATCATCGAAGTCAAAGAACTGGAGAAGATTTATCGAGTGGGCGAGGTGGATATCCACGCGCTCAACGGGGTTTCTCTCTCGGTCGCCCGCGGTGAATTCCTCTCGATCGTGGGGACGTCCGGTTCAGGCAAGTCGACGCTGTTCAACATTCTCGGCGGACTCACACCTCCGACGCGCGGCACCGTGCAGATCAACGGACGCGATCTGACGCAGATGTCGGATTCGGACCGGAACGACCTGCGCAAGCGCACGGTCGGCTTCGTCTTCCAGAAGTACAACCTGCTGCCGACGCTGACTGCGGAGCAGAATATCCAGATCGTTCGCGACGTAGCGGGGCGGCCGATCGAATTCGACGCCCAGTTCAAGGAAGTGCTGGTGATGCTTGGAATCGAACAGCGTATGAAGCATAAGCCGCGTGCGCTCTCGGGCGGAGAACAGCAGCGGGTCGCCATCGCCCGCGCCATCGTCAACGGCCCGGCCATTCTGCTGGCGGATGAGCCCACGGGCAATCTCGACTCGAAGAATTCGGATATCGTGCTGAATCTGTTGCGGGACCTGAACAAGCGGCTCGGCCAGACCATCCTGATGATCACCCACAACCCGGAGGCAGCGGCGTACGGCGATCGTATCGTGCAGATGCGGGACGGCAAGGTCCTGTAGCGAGAGCCCGCTCGACACCAGGCGATCAGGTGGTTGTCTTCAGGGCAGTGGCCAGATCTAACGGGGTCTGGCGCCGCACCAGCAGGGCCCGGAACTCTGGATCGCCGGCCAGGAAGCGAAAGCTCGCGTCCTGATCCACCGCCAGGAAGTACGCCTCGCGCCGATCGCAGGAGAGCTTCAGGTAGTGCAGGGTTCGCGGACGGTCTTGCAGCCGGGCGTAGAGACTGGCCGGGAGCATGGCGTTCGGACGGCCGGAGTCGACCAGGCGGCCATAGCCGGCGGCCAATGAGCCGAGCATGGCTTCCGGGCCGCGTTGCGCCAGTTGTTTCCCGGCTGCGTCGAGGAGAGCGATCTCGGTCGCATCCTGCCGCAGTTGGGCGGCCCTGCGGCTCTCCTCCAGGCTCTCCCGATATTCGCCCGCCCTGAACTCGATCGTTGCCAGGTAGGTATGGATGGGGGGGAAGCTGGCGTTCGCCCGCTCCAGATCGTGCAGGTACGCGGTGGCGGCAGCGGGATCGAGAGCACCCAGAAGCAGGCCGCGGTTGGCCAGGATCGAGTTCGAATCAGGGGCCAAACGCCGCGCCGTTTCGATCTCCCGCATCGCTTCGGGATAGCGTCCGGCCGAGTAAAGTGAGGTTGCGTACCAGGAATGGGTCAGAGCGTCGTCGGGGCGGAGTTCGATGGATCGTTTGAACTCGCGCTCGGCGGCCGGAAAATCCCACATCCAGTAGTTCAGAACAAAGCCGTAGGCGCGGTGGGCCGCGGGCGAGGCATCGTCGAGCGCGAGCGCCTGCCGGCATGCTGCCAAGCCGCGGGGAAACGCCTCCGCGTCTTTCATGGGGCCATACTGGCGCAGCAACAGGTAACTGTCCGCCAGCCCGGCATAAGCCGCGGCGAAGTTCGGATCGTGCACGATGGACTGGGTGAAGAGGTCGATTGCCTGGTCAAGACTCGCCTCGGTCCGCTGGTTCCAAAGGTACATGCCGCGCAGGTAGAGCTCTTCCGCCTCCGGGTTGGTGGAAGGTTTGCCGGCGGTCTGCCGGGCTACGGCAGCCGGCCCGCCGGCCAGTGCCGAAGCTGTCGCCGCGGCGGCGGCCGGAGAAGCATGGTGGCGGACCGACGCAAACAGCGCGGTTACGACGATGGCCAGAACCGCCCCTCCGACAAGAACGACTGGATACAGATTCCACAATGCGCGGACGGGCACCGGGCTGTGACTCGGAGCGTCAGTGGAAGCGGGTGATGATTGAACAGGTTCCGGAGCGGTTTCGGGAGCGCGATGCGCAGTTGGCGCGGCTGGGTGCCGAGCTTCACTCTCCGCTGGCGCGCCTTGACGGTCGAGTTGCGGCTCAGCGCTCTCCTGGGATGAATCTTCAGCCCTGGGGTCAGCGTCCTCAACGTTCGTACCCTGCCGGTCCGCTTCCTGCAACCAGTCTTCCAGTTCCGCGGTATAGGCAAAGACGCCACTCCGTCCACCGGGCGCGCGATGCACGGGCAGGCCGCGCAGGGACTCCCACCGCCGGACGGTGCGCACGTCCCGCCCGAAAAAAGCCGCGATTTCCTTCCAAGAACTCAGGCGGGCGGAGTTGGCAGGGCGCTTTCCATTTTGGCCCGAAGTCCTCAAATGTCCTCTTACGCCCGGTGCTGTGAGCTTTCAGGGCTCTCGTGGACATGAGTATAAGCATGAGCCGGTCGATGCGCATACGCTTTTGTTCGTGGTTTTGCCGGTGCGCAAGAACAGCCTTCAGCCCGCGACGGTGCGGCGCTGGAGGCTTTGCATCCAAATTTCGGAGCCGGACAGCCCGGCAGGAGCGAACGAAGATTGTTGTCGACGTCCAGCGTCATGCCGCGGATCCAACCGCGTTTCACATCCACCCATGCGACGATTATCTCGAGACCGGCCTAAGTGCCGTGAATTCGAGGAGGCAGGTGGTCATCCGAATATTCGAAACGGCCTCCGTCGAACCATCGAGAAGCCACACAGAAACTCCAGACCCGCGCGAGAAGCCGGGCCAGGAACAACGTTCCGTCAGGCGGAGGTCAGGACCGGCGCGTTGACGCGGGAGGAGTGTGCCCTGGCCGCTTCGGCTTCGAGCCAGTCGACGAGTCTGGCGAAGGGATCAAAGCCGATGACGTTGGGGCCGTCGGCGACGAAGTTGCTGAGCGCGTTGATGTCGTAAAAGTAACGGCGGCCATCGCGGGAGTCGGTGATGTACTCGACGCCTCCGATGTCGATGCCGGAGGCGGCCATGATCTTTTCTACGCCGGCGATCACCTCGGGAGGCGGAGTGTAGGCTTCGACGGTGATGCCGGACCTGGGCGCGTCAATGGCGCAGGCGGCGCGGTTCAGGTCTACGCCGGAGGATGTGCGGCAGATGTCGGCGGGGCAGAGGTCGAAGGTCTCGCCGGTAATGTGCACCTTGATGGCGTAGAGGTATTTGCCATCGAGAACCTCGACACGGACAATGTGGGCGCCTTCGGCGGGGATGAACTCCTGAACAAGCGCAGTGGAATCCATGCCGAGGGCGAGGGCATCCGGGTCGGCAGGCGCGAGTTGAGCGGCGGCCTCAAGCTGGGAGATATGATCGAAGCGCTTGACGCCGGCGCCCGAGCCGCCGATGTTGGGCTTGACCACCACTGGGAAACGCAACCCGGCCGTGGCCGCAGGAGCCTGGGTCGCCCGATGGATGACGCGCGACTTGGGGTAGGGCAGCGCGAGCGACTCCAGCAGCGCCAGTTGCCCGGCCTTCGACAGCTCCGAGCGATAGGCGGCGAGCCCGTCGAGCACGCGGACGCCCCGGGCTTCGAGGTGCTCGAGAAAGCCGAGGGTGTAGAAGATCTGGTCGCCATGACCGCGATTCCAGGCCGAGGGGCTCATACGGTTGAAGACGAGCGCGTACTTGTCTTCGGGACGGTCTTCTGGCGCCCAGGTGTGGTCGGGGGCGAAGAGCCTGACGTAGTGGGTGCCGCGGCGGTCGAGTTCGGCGAAGAGCGGCTTAAACCAGTTGGGCTGCTCGTAGTAGATGGCGATGGGAAGGGGCATCGAGACCTCTGAAGATCAGAGTAATGTTTTCGCCTGTCAGCGGCAAAAGGATCGATACTCAGATGCAAGTGCGCCCTCCTCGCGAGTGGCGACCAGTCCGTGGGGTGCTCGACAGCTTTGCCTTGGATAGAAGGGTCTGGAGGGGAATGGATTGACGAGGAAGATGCGGCTGCTGCCGCTGGTGGGCGCCACCTACTTTATGGTGGCGGGTGGGCCGTATGGGCTGGAAGACATTATCGGCGGCGCGGGATTCGGGCGGGCATTGCTGCTTTTGCTGCTGGTGCCCCTGGTGTGGAGCCTGCCTACCAGCCTGATGGTGGGCGAGCTGGCCTCGGTGATTCCGCTCGAAGGTGGATTTTATGCGTGGGTGAGGCGGGCTCTGGGCGGCTTCTGGGGGTTCCAGGAGGCGTGGCTGTCGCTGTCCGCGAGCATCTTCGATATGGCCATTTACCCGGTGACCTTTGTGCTGTATCTGACGCGGGTGGCACCGGCGTTAACTGCGGGCGGACGCGGAACCTGGTGGGCGCTGGCGGTGGTGGCCGGGTGCGTGGCTTGGAATCTGCGCGGCGCAAAGGCGGTGGGCGGCGGCTCGCTTTGGCTCTTCGGGGTTCTGCTGGCGCCGTTCGCGGCGATGTGCGGACTGGGGCTGTGGCGCGGGCTGTGGCTGCATGCGGCGGGCGGAGGATGGGGAGCGCTGGTTCGGCCCGCGGCCGCGCCGGCGATGGGAGCGGCGGTCTCGGTGTGCCTGTGGAACTACATGGGCTGGGATAACGCGTCGACCGTGGCGCAGGAGGTGGACGACCCGCAACGCACGTATCCACGGGCCATGCTGCTGTCGGCAGCGCTGGTGGCGGCGACGTATGTGCTGCCGTTGGCGGCGGTGGCGGTGGCGGGCATTCCGGCGGACCGGTTTTCGACCGGAGCCTGGGCGGATGCGGCGAAGACGCTCGGCGGCGCGGGGACGGGCGGGGCATTGCTGGGCCTGCTGGTGGTGTTGGGCGGGACCATCAGCGGGATCGGGATGTTCAACGCGCTGATGATGAGCTACACCCGGCTGCCCTATGCGGTGGCGGAAGAAGGCCTGCTGCCGAAGCTGTTCACGCGCCGGACGGCGGCAGGCGTGCCATGGGCGAGCGTGCTGTTCTGTGCCGCGGCCTGGGGCCTGGCGGTGCAGATGACGTTCGAGCGGCTGATCTCGATCGACCTGGTGCTGTATGGGGCGAGCCTGCTGCTGGAGTTTGTCGCGCTGGTGGTGCTTCGGGTGAAGGAGCCGGAGCTGATCCGGCCGTTTCGTGTGCCGGGAGGCATGGCGGGCGCGGTGCTTGCGGGCGTGGGACCGGCGCTGCTGATCGGATTTGCGATGTGGGCGGCGCGGACGGAGCGGATCGCGGGGATGCCGGCACTGGAATTTGCGGCAGGGGTGGGGCTTTGCGGGCCGTTGGTGTATGCGATCGCGTGGGGCATCCGGCGCCGGCGGAATGCGGCGTCTTCGCGCGAGTAAGCACCGCCGAATGACGAGCCGCCTGCAGGGCCGGAGTGCTGCCTAGGTCTCAGAAGCGAGACCTGGGCACCCGGCACCTGCGGCGCACGAGTCCAAAGTGATCCCTGGCTCGGTCAGCCCTTCCTGGGGACTGGCTTGGGTTCGGGGTTGATCTTGTTTTCGATGAAGCGCTGCTGGGCTTCGGTGACCTTCTGGCGGGCGAAGGCGGCGTCGCGCCAGCCCTTGATTTCGACGCGCTTGCCCTCGAGGTCCTTGTAGATGGCGAAGAAGTGGGTGATCTCGCGCAGCATGTGGGGGTAAATCTCGGAAAAGTTCCAGACGTCCTTGTAGCGCGGATTGCCCATGCCGACGCAGAGGACTTTCTCGTCGCCGAGACCCTGGTCGAGCATCTCGAGCAGACCGATAGGACGGACTTCCATGACGCAGCCGGGAAAGGACGGACTGTCGACCAGGACGAGCACGTCGAGCGGGTCGCCATCATCGCCGAGCGTGGAGGGGATGAAGCCGTAGTCGCCGGGGTAGTGCACGGGCGAGTAGAGGTTGCGGTCCAGGCGGAAGACGTCGAGTTGCTTGTCGTACTCGTACTTGTTGCTTCCTTCAGCCGGGATCTCGATGACGACGTTGATGATCTCCGGGCTCTTCGGACCTACGGGCAACTCCAGATAATTCGGCATGGTGTTCTGATTTCTTCTCTCGAAATTCGATTTTGCTGCGCCTGCGGCTATGCCTCGGAAGCGAAGCAGAGGACGCTCGCCGCTTTTGGGAACATGCACAAGTTTATAATCAGACTCGATGAAAGCCCACGTCTATGTCACTTTGAAACGGACCGTGCTGGACGCGCAGGGTCAGACGGTGGCCGATGCGTTGAAGCGGATGAAGTACCAGGGCGTCGGGGATGTGCGCCAGGGCAAGTACTTTCTGCTGACCCTTGACGGAAGTTTTGCCGACGAAACCGCGGCGCGGACCGAGGTAGACCGCATCGCGCGCGAGGTGCTGGTAAACCCGGTCATCGAAGAGTACAGCTTACGTCTGGAGCCATAGGCCGGAGCCATAGACCGGAGCCATAGACCGGCTAGCCGGTATGCGCACGAAAGGGTTATTTTCCGCAGTTCCAGCATCCAATTAGATTCGAATCATCGAGGCTGCCGAGCACGCTGGCGGTGGCTTGATGAAGGGGATCAACGACATGGATCAGGGTGCGGGACGTTGCGCGAAGCGGATTTGGCAAACCTTCGCAAAGCTGATGCTGGCAGGTGGTCTGGGTGTAGTTTGCGCCAGCGGACAAGCGGTCCCGACCGCCGGCCAACGCTACACCGTTTCGGTCTTCGGAGCGGCAAGCGACATCAACCCGGACTATGGGCCCCGAAACAATACGGGTTACGTCTTTGGCGGGGATGTGACGCGCCACTTTCGCCTGCTGGCCCCCTCCATCGAGGCGCGCTACGGCCACAGCAGCGGCGATGTGGTCGCGGAGAATTATTTCTTAGGCAATGTAAAGGTCGAGAAGGCGCTGGGTCCAGGATTGCGGCTGCACCCGTATGGCGAGGCTGGGATCGGCTACGGGGTGATTCATTTTGGATCCCGGGCATACTATCCCGAGGACAACTCTGTCATCTATGCCGTGGGGGGAGGGGCGGATGTCGACGTTTCCTCGCGAATCGCGCTGAAGGGCGAGTACAGCTATCAGTCGTGGAAGCTCGGCACGGAGACCAGCGGGTTGACGCCGCATGGTTTCAGCGCAGGCCTGGTCTACCGGTTCGCCTTTGGACTTTCGAGGAGATAAGGCGCGATCGGCTCTCCCGGAGCGCGAAGTTGCGGAGTCTCTCCCGGAGGGCGAAGTTGCGGAGTATAGAGATGTTCCCGATTCTTTGATCAAAGGCATGCGCTCGTGTGCCGGCTGAAGACCAGGCCGACTGCAGATGCTAGGCTCAAGACGGGGAGAGCCTGTCCGTGAGCGAACGACAAAGTGCTTTAGAGGTCGAGACTGCGGTCGAGGAGGCTTCGCAGGCAGGGACAAGCCGGTTTGTGCGGGCGTGTCTGCGACTTCCGGTCGACCGGACGCCGGTCTGGTTCCTGCGCCAGGCCGGGCGATACATGCCCGAGTACATGGCGGTCCGGAAGCAGCACACGCTGCTGGAGATCTGCCGAACACCCGAGGTCGCGGCAGAGGTGACGATCACGGCCGCTGAGAGGCTGGGGGTAGATGCGGCCATCATCTTCGCCGATCTGTTGCTGCCGCTTACACCGATGGGCGTGGACTTCGAGTTTGTCGCCGGGGAGGGTCCGCAGGTGCATACGCCGGTGCGGACGCTGGCACAGGTGGAGGCGCTTGAGACCGGCCGGGTGGATGAACTCAGCTATGTGGCGCACTCGATCGAGCGGGTAGCGAAGCACTTCGCGGCCCCGCGCGCCGATGGCGACCGTCTTGGAATCATAGGGTTCTGCGGTGCTCCGTTTACGCTGGCGAGCTACATGATCGAAGGTGGCAGCTCGCGCAACTATGTCGACACCAAGAAGATGATGTACGCCTCGGGCGTGCCGGGCGCGGCCGAGAGCAGGGCCTGGCCGCTGCTGATGGAGAAGCTGGTGGAGGTGCTGGCGGCCTATGCGCAGCAGCAGGTGGAAGCCGGCGCGGACGTAATCCAGATCTTCGACAGCTGGGCCGGGGTGCTCTCGGTGCCCGACTACCGCGAGTTCTGCCTCGGGCCCACCACCGATCTGGTCGAGCGGGTGCGCCGGCTGGGAGTGCCGGTGATCTACTTTGGGGTGGAGACCGCTTCCCTGCTGCCGGCGATGCGGGAGACGGGCGCCGACGTGATCGGGCTGGACTGGCGGACGCCGCTGGCAGAGGGCTGGAAGGCGGTCGGTCCGGGCTGCGCAGTCCAGGGAAACCTGGACCCGATCGCGCTCTTTGCGCCGGAAGCGGTGATCCGCGCGCGGGTCGCCGAGGTGCTTCAACAGGCGGGTGGGCGGGACGGGCACATCTTCAATCTGGGCCATGGCATTGTGCCGGGAACGCCGGTTGAAAACGTGATCAAGGTGGTGGGATGGGTGAAGGAGATGAGCCAGCGATGAGTTTCCAGCGGGAGACAGGCAAGGTGGATGCGGTTCTGCTGCTGGCGCACGGCACGCCCAATATCTTGAGCGAGATGGCCGAGTACCTGGGCAAGGTGACGGGTGGGCGGCCCATGCCGGCGGAGGTCATTGAAGAACTGCAGCACCGTTATGCGGAGATTGGCCTGCGCGAGGAGCCGCTGCCGGAGGGTCCGCCGCTGACCAGATGGACCCTGCTGCAGGGCGAGTTGCTGGGCAAGGCGATCGATCTGCCGGTGTATGTGGGGATGCGCAACTGGCACCCGTATATCGCGGATGTGCTGGCGCGGATGCGGGCGGATGGCGTGAAGCGTTTTCGCGCGGTCTGCCTGGCGCCGCAGAATTCGCGGACGAGCGTAGGGCTTTATCGCCGGGCCGCTCAGACGGCCAGCGCCGGGATGGAGATGGAGTTTATCGCGGGGTGGAGCGAACATCCGCTGCTGGCGCAGGCGTTCGCGCTGGAGATGTGGCCGGTGTGGGCGGAGGCTTGTGCCGCGACCGGGAGGCGGGTTCCGATCCTGTTCAGCGCGCACTCAGTTCCCTGCCGCACCATCATGTCGGGCACGGTTACCAACCCGGCGAGTCCTTCGGCCGCCCGGCCGGACGGTCCGGTGCCGGCCGACGGCATCCAGAATTATGGTGCGAAGCAGACGCCCGATCCGTATCCGGTCGAGTGCAAGCAGACGGCACTTGCGATTGCGAAGGCGCTGGCGCCGGTCGGGGTGTCCGAGAAGGATTGGTACTTCGCGTTTCAGAGCCAGGGCATCGCCGGCGCGCCGTGGATCGGGCCGACTGTCGAAGACACGCTGAAGGCGCTGGCCGAGGAGGGCCACAAGGGCGTGGTGATGCAGCCGGTGGGCTTCCTTTGCGATCACGTAGAGATTCTGTATGACATCGACATCGCGTTCACGGAGACAGCGAAACAGCTTGGCATGCAGCTCTGGCGGGCCAAGAGCCTGAACGATTCGCCGACGTTGATCCGAGCGCTGGCGGAGGTCGCCACGGGGGCCTTTCGAGCGCAGGTGGATGAGGCGCCGGTGGCCGTGTGAGCGAGCGCCGGATCGCAATCGTCGGCGGCGGGATTGCGGGGGTGACGGCGGCCTGGCAGCTGGCACAACTTGGGGCTACCCAAGTCACGCTGTTCGAGGCCTCCGAACGTTTGGGCGGGACGGTGGAGACGGTGCGCCGCCACGGCTTCGTGGTGGAAGCCGGGCCGGATGGCTGGGTGAGCGAAAAGCCGTGGGCGCGCGAACTGGCGGATGAGCTTGGTCTCAGCGATCATCTGATCGGCTCAAACGATGCGGGACGCGTGACTTACATCGTGCAGGGCGGGAAGCTGGTTGCCATGCCCGACGGCATGCGGATGATGGTGCCAACCGACCTGGAGACGCTGCGCGGGTCGCCATTGTTTTCTGATGCGGCGTTGCAGGCGTACGCCGGTGAGGCGGCGCGGGCCTCTGAGCTGAAGTATGCGGCACCGGATCAGGACGAGAGCGTGGCGGAGTTTGTACGGCGCCACTTTGGCGACGAAGTGCTGGCGAAGGTTGGCGGTCCACTGCTGAGCGGAGTCTTCGGCGGAGATGTTGCGAAGCTAAGCATGCAGGCGGTGATGCCGAGGTTCGTCGAGATGGAGCGGGAACGCGGGTCGCTGGTGCTTGCGCTCACGGGAAAAGGATCTTTAAACAAGGGGACCGTGTTCACCACGCTCACCACCGGCGTGGGGACGCTGGTGGAGCGGATGGTGGCGGGCCTCCCGGCAGGGTGGCTGCGAATGTCAGCCGCCGTCTCGTCAATCCGTCGCGAGCGCGGCGGATGGTGGGTGAGGTCGCTGGAGGATGGCGAGGCTGATAGGGAACGCTTCGACGCGGTGCTCTTGGCGGTTCCGGCGCACGTGGCGCGGACGCTGCTCCTCCCGGTGCAGCCGCGCATGGCCGAGTTGCTGACGATGGAAGCGAGTTCGGCGGTCCTTTCAGCGCTGGCATTCGATCGGGAGTTTCCGCTGCCACGCGGGTTCGGCTTTCTGGCACCGCAGGGCGAAGGCAGCGGCTTGTTGGCAGGAACATTCGTCGATCAGAAGTTTCCCGCTCGCGTGCCCGCGGGAGGGCGGCTGCTGCGTGGGTTCTTTGGTGGAGCGCTGGCCGAAACCCTTGGGGACCGGAGCGACGCCGAGATTGCGGCCAGGACGCTATCCGAACTGCGTACGCTGCTGGGCCCTCTGCCGGAGCCGAAGTTTGCCGTGGTGCGGCGATGGCCGAGGAGTCTGCCGCAGTATGCGGTGGGACACCTTGAGCGGATGGACGAGCTGAATGCATTGGCACGTCAGGAAAAGGGGCTGCACCTGCTGGGAAACGCTTATCATGGCGTCGGATTGCCGGACATCGTGCGGGATGCACGGGAAGCGGCGCGTCTGGCGGTGTGAGGCGCCAGCTTTGTCCGGAACAGCGAAGGCGGCGGGGATTACAAAGGAGGCGGGATGGCGCGGGTTACAGGCATTGGCGGAGTGTTCTTGAAGGCGCGGGATCCGAAGAAGCTGCGCACCTGGTATGCGGAGCACCTGGGCATCAAGCTGGAGGATTATGGCGGGGCCAGCCTGCTGTGGAGCGACGAGGTTCCGGCCGGCACCGGACAGACGACGTGGATGCTGTTTCCAGAGGATACCAAGCACTTTGGCGGCGGCGCGCAGCAGGCGATGGTGAACTACCGGGTGGATGACCTTGAAGGTTTGCTGACGCAACTGCGCGAAGCAGGCGTCGCCATCGATCCGCACCAGGAGCACGCTTCCTACGGGAGCTTTGCATGGATCACCGATCCGGAAGGCAACCGCTTGGAGTTGTGGGAGCCTAGCGTGGAGCCGCAGGAATGAGCGGGCACAACGTCGAGCAGGCGGTGCCGTTCCTGATGGTGACCGGCATGGAGCGGTCGCTGCGGTTCTACGTTGACGCGGTCGGCTTCACGGTGACGAAAACCTGGGCGCCCGAGGGGAAGATCCGCTGGTGCTGGCTGGAGCTGGGCGGCGCGGGGCTGATGCTGCAGGAGTATAGGCCGGGACGTGCTCCGCAGGGCAAACTGGGCGAGGGCATGTCCATTTGCTTTCAGTGCAAGGATGCGCTGGAGCTGTATCACGGCTTCCGGGCGCGGGGGCTGGCGCCGCAGCGGCCGTTTGTGGGGAACGCGATGTGGGTCGTGTGCTTTACCGATCCGGATGGATACAAGCTGGACTTTGAAAGTCCGACGGATGCTCCGGAGGAGTCGGAGTACGAGAGTTTGCAGCCGCAAATCCACGCGGCAAACCGATAGCATTGTGAGATGAGTGCACAGCAGCAGGGCCGGCCAGAGGTGGGACGGCTGGAAGTGATTACGGGACCGATGTTCTCGGGGAAGTCGGAAGAGTTGATTCGGCGTCTGAAGCGGGCGAGAATCGCGCGTCAGCGGGTCGCCTGCTTCAAACCGGATATCGATCTGCGCTATCACCGGAGCGCGATCGCCTCGCACTCGTCGCAGACGCATGAAGCGGAGACGGTCGCAAGTGTGGAGCGGCTACGCGAGGCGCTGGCGCCGCAACTGGGAGAGGTCGAGGTGATCGGAATCGACGAAGCGCAGTTTCTCGACGAGGCAATCATTCCCCTGGCTGTGGAACTGGTCCATCTGGGAAAGCGCCTTCTTGTGGCGGGGCTGGATACGACCTTCGCGGCGGAGCCGTTCGGACCGATCCCGGCGCTGATGGCACTGTCGGACGAGGTGACGAAGCTTTCGGCCGTGTGCATGGTGTGCGGCGCGCCGGCCATTCACACGCAGCGTCTGGGACAGAGCCAGGAGCTGGTCGTAGTGGGTGCAGCCGGACTGTACGAAGCCCGCTGCCGGAGGTGTTTCCACCCCTGGGTGGACGGATTCGGATCGGAGCAACTGGAGCTGCTGCCGGTGACGACTGAGGGCTGATCCGAAGCGCTTTCCTACGAGATGCATCTGAAACTTGAAAGTCAGGATCGCAGCAATCTCTGCCTGGACTTGCACGCATCTTAAGTCGCTTGTGCAACACAGAGCGCCGTGAGGGATCATTATGCCGATCGTGGGACCGACCACCGACCACTCCGAGATCCGCTACTGGGCAAAGAAGCACCAGGCGGTGCCGGCCGAGATTCTGCCGCAGATCATGAACCACGAACCCATGGTTCTGCGCATGATGCTGCCGCAGATGGCCGCGGACCGGAAGGACATCCGGGTGCTGACCTGGGAGGAGTTCTTTGCCAAGTTCGATCTACTGGGTTTGACGTTTGTGTATGAGGATAACAACAGCGGATACAACGAGCTGCTGCAGATCGATTCGAGAAATCCTTATCGCAGTTCGCTGGACCAGCCGATCGATCCGCACAACTGAGGCGTCCGGCGAGGAGGGCTCCATCCTTGCGCCGGACGGTGTTCGGTTGAGATCTTCCGCATCTCAGTGCTTTTCGACCATCTCCATCACGTCCTTCCGCAGCGCGAGCGAGCTGGCGAGGCGGGCGTAGTACATGTGGCCGCCCGGATACTCATGGACCTGGATGCGAGTGGGATCGCCCATGATCGGAATCTGGCTTACGGTGAGGACCGAACCCATGAAGGGGCAGGAGAGATCTGCCCAGCCGTGCGCGATGACGACGCGCAGCTTGGGATCGGTGGCAACCGCGATGCGCAGATCGGTCGCGGAGGCTGAGCCGGAGAAGGCGCCGTTGCGGCTACTGCGATCCCAGTCGCGGTTCACCTCTTCGGAGAGCGCGTTGTAGCGGGCGTCGGTCTTCCAGCCGACGGTGCGGGTCACCCAATCGACCATGCCCGTCGTGGTGGGGGCGATGATGCTGAGCAGGATCGGATCGTTGGTCTCCTGCGTGGGATTGAAGGGGAAGGGATCGTAGGCGGTGACGTTGGGATCGTAACGGCTGCCGAGCTTGCCGGTCTCGCGGAACTCTTCGCGGAGAAAGGCCTGAGTTTCGAGGCGGCCGCCGGATTGCTTGACGAAGGTCGGGTCCAGGCCCGTCAGCTCGGTAACCTTCTTGACCACGCGCGGGGTTGCGGTTGGATCGGAGAAGCCCTTGCCGAGGTCGACCATGTATTCGCCGCGGGTGTAGTCGATCACCGCAGCCATGTTTTCGGGTGTGAGCTTGCCCTGTCGCTCGTAGTTGGCGGCGACGATGGAGGGAAGCGTGATCATCCAGGGGATGGGCGAGATCTCGGGCGAGCCGTCGTTGGGGGCGAGCGCGGGCGACACCAGCACCAGACCATTCATCGCAACGCCGATCTGCGATTGCAGGTAGCTGGTGAGGCGCGGACCGCGGTAGCCGCCGTAGCTTTCGCCGACGATGTATTTGCGGGATTCGAGGCGGCCATTCTTGACCAGCCAGTCGTAGACAATCTTGGAGAGATAGGCGATGTCCTGGTCGGGACCGTAAAAGAGCTTCTTGGTTTCGTCGGGCGCAACCAGCGAGCGGCTGAAGCCGGTGCCGATGGGATCGATGAAGACCAGGTCGGTGAAATCGAGCCAGGTTCCGGGATTGTCCTTGAGCGTGGCGGGGTCGGATGGGCTTTGGCCCTCGGCGCCGAAGTCAACGCGCTTGGGGCCGATCGCGCCGAGATTCAGGTACACGCTGGCCGCACCGGGGCCGCCATTGAAGGCGAAGGTGACGGGACGATTCGGGCCATCCATCGTGTACGAGGTGAAGACTACTTCGCCGGTCGGCTTGCCTTCGGCGTTCTTGACGGGCAGAGTTCCCACGGTGGCGGTGTATTTGAGAGTCTTGCCATCGAGTTGCATGGTCTGCGGGACCGACTTGTCGGCGGGCAGATCGTTCGGCAGCGGCGATTTTGCGGCCTTATCCTCTGTCTTGCTGTCGGGCTTGGCGTCCTGGGAGCGCATGGCGGGGGAGAGGCACAGCAGGGCGGTGACGCAGGTGAGGGCGGGCACGACTTGGTTGAGCTTCATGAATGGAAGAATACATTGTGGGTTGGCTTGCGCTTTTGGCGTCTCTTTCGAGCGATTTGGGAGTTTAATGGCTGGCGAAGCAAAATCAAGGAGAGAACCTCATGCGCTTTGTACTCGCTGGTCTGGCTGTTCTGGCCCTGGCCGTCCCGGCATCCGCCGCCAAACCGAAGGAACTGGTCGTCCACCTGAAGACGAGCGACGGCAGCGACGCCGGAACGGCTACGTTCAAGGAGACGATGGGCGATAAGCTGCACATCAAGCTGCAACTGAAGAATCTGCCGCCAGGAGAGCACGCCGTGCACATCCACCAGAATCCAGTGTGCGACGCGCCGGACTTCAAAGGTGCCGGTGGCCACTTCAACCCGGACAAGAAGCAGCACGGAACGAAGAACCCGATGGGCCACCATAACGGCGATCTGCCGGAGAACATCAGCGTGAGCTCCGACGGGACGGCGGACGTGAGCTTTACCGTCGATTACCTGTCGCTGAAGCCCGATGTTCCCAACAGCATCCTGGGCAACGGCGGAACCTCGATCATGGTGCATGCCAAGCCGGACGACATGATGACCGATCCGACGGGAAACGCCGGAAACCGGATCGCGTGCGGAGTGATCACCGAGACGGCACAATAAAGCAACTCTCGCCGCGTCTGCGGAGAGCCGCTGGCAACGCTGTGGAACATCCAAAGACGCCCGTGCGTATGACAAGCGCATGGGCGTCTTTTCCATGGCGATTCCTTTTCCTGCAGATACGACGCGTCCACTGACGCTGGACAAGAACGCGCCTTCAGCCTCCCGGCCGGCTGGGCGAGGGAGCGTGCCGGGCAGCCAGACGCCGCTTCCGGGTACACTGCTGCCATCGCAGCTTCCATCGCAGAAAGCACCCGAGGCCCGTTTGCAGAGGACGCCGGAACAGCAGGCAGAGCAGGACGCCCTCGCGCTGCTCGTCCGGCAATGCCTGGCGGGGGATCAGGGCGCATGGCGCCGGATGGTGACCGGGCAGCACAAGCGCGTCTATGCCATCTGTTACCGGTTCACTGGTGACGCGACCGAGGCCGAGGACATCACACAGGACGTCTTTCTGAAGGTGTACCGCAATCTTTCCAGCTTCGACGCGAGCAAGGGCGGCTTTCAAACCTGGATTACGACGCTGACACGCAACCTGCTGGTGGACAACTATCGCCGCACCCGGCTGGACCGGGCGAGCGACTCGCTGGATGAGACCGTTTCCGGTGAGGAAGACGGACCGACCATGGCCGAGCGGCTGGCGGACACGCGGCCCAGCCAGGAACAGCGGTTTGCTGGGTTGGAGCTGCGGGCGACGGTTCAGGCAGCACTGCTGAAGCTATCTCCGGAGTTGCGCGAGGCGGTAATTCTGCGTGATCTGGAAGACATGGATTACAAAGAGATCGCCCTGGTGTTGAAGATCCCCGAAGGAACGGTAAAAAGCCGCATCAGTCGCGGGCGGGCGGAACTGGCAAGGCTTTTGCAACGTATAGAAGGGCAGGTGGTTTAGATGGCGAAGACATTCCAATTCGACGAATACGGATCGCGGCAGAACCCGCACTGCAACGCCTGCGAGGAACTGCTGGCGGATGCGCTCGACGGCCTGCTGAGCCCCGCGGATCAGATCTTCTTTGACCATCATACGGCCGGCTGCGTGACCTGCATGGAGGCATATGCGCAGGCGCAGCGCGGCGCGGCGTGGCTGTCCATGCTGAAGACCAACAGGCCCGAGCCCGGGGCCAGCCTGGTGGCTCGCATTCTGGACGAGACCAGCGAGGCCAAGACCGGCGAGGCCAAGACCGGCGAAGGCGCTGCGGCCGGGGCGGACGATTTGTGGGAGCAAGCCGGGCGCGAGATCGTGTTCCCAGCCCTGCCGGCTAACCTGCCGGCAGCGACTCCGGTGCTGCAGTTTCCGCGGCCTGCCACGTCCAACAAGGTCGACAAAGGGAGATTTGCCCGGCTCACGCGCATTGCCTTCGAACCGCGGCTGGCCATGACGGCGGCGATGGCTTTCTTCTCCATCGCGTTGACCATGAACCTGACCGGGGTGCGGCTGGACCAGATGCATGCCTCCGATCTGAACCCGATGAACCTCAAGCGAACGTACTACGCGGCCAACGCAACGGCGGTGCGGTTCTACGACAACCTGCGCATGGTGCGGGTGCTGGAATCACGCGTCGATGACATACGGCAGTCGAATGCGGATAATCGGGACATCCAGCCTGGTGCCGCGCCCGCAGCCAAGCCAGAGCAGAAGCCGAGCGGGCAGCCAGACCAGCATCCCGACGAGAAGAAGCAGCAGGACGCGCCCCGGGGCTCCAGCCGGCGAGAGTCTCCGCTGCCAGCGCCGACGCTGCTCCGCAGCAGCCTTGAAGCGGACGCTGGGCGCAGGCTCCCTGGCTCCGCCCATGCTGTCCCTGCCTCGCACCTCTTGAAGAAGGAAGGAGGTCTGGCATGAACGATTGGAACGATCGGCCCCAGACTGAACCCACGCCAGACCCGGTACCCGGGCCAACCCAACAAACCCAAGCCTCGGGCTTCTGCCAGCACTGCGGCCGGCCTTTGACCTCCGAGACGATCCGCAGAGTTGGCTCGGCGGTCTATTGCGAGCCCTGCCTGGCCGCTCGGATTCATGCTGGCGCACCGGCTTCAGCGCCGGGGTACGGTTCGGTTCGGGCCGGGGCGTTCTATCCGAACGGTGCCTGGGCCACCGAGAATCTGAACGCTGCGGGGCCAAACCCCGGACTGGCTGCGCTGCTGGGACTGATTCCCGGCGTCGGCGCCATGTATAACGAGCAGTATGCCAAGGGGATCGTGCACCTGGTCGTGTTCGCGGTGCTGGTGTCGCTCTCCGACAACGTGAGCGGGATCTTCGGCCTGTTCGTTGCCGGCTGGATCTTCTACATGGCGATCGAGGCGCACCACACGGCGCGTGCGCGCCGCGACGGCACTCCCCTGCCGAACCCATTTGGCTTGAACGACATTGGGGAACGGCTCGGCTTTGGCAAGGCCTGGCCCGCCGGCCCTACCGTGGCCGAGGTCGCGAACGATGCGGCGGCCGCGGCTGCGGCAAGCTTCAACCAGGTTACGACGCCACCGGGTACAACCGGGCAGGCACCACCGGCCGCAGCGCCGGCCGGGTCGGCGGGGGCGTGGGGAGCGCCGGTGGACGCGTATGCTCAGACATCTTATGCTCCGCCCGCCTACTCGCCGGCCAGCGCGGCTCAGCCTTACAGCTCCAGCCCACCCTTTGTGGACGCGGCTTATGCTCAGGGCTATCCAGGCGTGGGCTACGGACCGGCAATGCCACCGGTGCCGCCGGTGCAACCGTTCTCCGCTGCGTACACGGCTGTTCCTCCCGTGGACCCGGCCGCTTACATGCCGCAGCCCAGCCGCTTTCCCGCTGGAGCAGTCTGGCTGATCGCTCTGGGAACGATCTTTCTGCTGACGACTACGGGCATCTTCAACGGCGTACCCGCTGAAGCGCTGATCGGATGCGTGCTGCTCGGACTGGCCGCATGGCTCTTCCTGCGGCGCATGATGAACAGCGGCGCCAGCCTGGCAAACGATCATACGGCCGCTTATCCGCTGCGCCTGTTGCATGCACTGCAGGCCGGAGTCTGGCTGGGCCTGCTGGGAGTCCTGTTCCTGCTGGACGCCTTCAACGTCCTGCACTGGCGCCATAGCTGGCCTCTGTTCATCATCCTGGGCGGCGTAATGGCTCTGCTGAATCGGGCGGCCTACCAGGCAGCCGCCTCCGCCGTGTACATGCCTGCCGCCCCCCCGACTCCGGAACCAGGCGATCCCAGTAAAGGAGCGATCTAAGATGGCCGGCTATCCTCCACCGTATCCTCCGCCACAAGGTTCTCCGTTCGGCTTTGACGCACGCACCCAGGCACGCTTTGCGCGGCAGCAGGTGAAGGCGCAGATGCGGGCACAGAAGATGGCCTTCCGCGCGCAGCGCATGGCCTACAAGCAACAGGCGCGGGCGATGCGTCGCAGCTCGATTCTCGGCCCGCTGCTGGTCGTCGGCATCGGCGTGGTGCTGCTGCTGATCCGGCTGGACCGCCTGCCACTCTCCACCTTTACCGACTGGTACGGTCGCTGGTGGCCGCTGCTCTTTGTCGCCGGCGGCATGATCCTGGCGATCGAGTGGGCGTTCGACCACCACAGTACCCAGGGCGGTGTTCCGTTCGTTCGGCGGGGCGTAGGCGGAGGAGTGGTTCTGCTCTTGATCGCCCTGGCGCTTTTTGGCAGCGCAATCTCAACCTTCCGGATGCATCCGGTATTTGCGGGATGGCACGTCGACCCGGACGATCTGGGCGAGTTCTTTGGCGAACGGCACGAGTACCAGCAGGAGATTGTGCAGCCGTTCCCGAAGGGCACGACGCTGAATGTGCAGAACCCGCATGGCGACGTCACCATCGTCGGCAAATCCGACGACAACAAAATCCATGTGGTCGTCAACAAGCAGGTTTACGGATGGAATGAGGAAGATGCGAGTGGTCGCGCTGATCGGTTGAGCCCGCGTGTCGATCTCTTTGGCGACGTGCTCAGCGTGACCGTCCCCACGCTCGACGCAGCTTCGTCGGATCTTGCGATCACCATCCCGGACGTCGGCCAGACCACCGTCAATGTAAGCCATGGCGACGTCACGATCTCCGACCTGCATGCGCCGGTCACCATCACGTCGAATCGCGGCGATATCGAGCTTAACCGGATCGCTGGCGCGGTGACCGCACACGTCAACAACAACAGTTCTTCGTTCACCGCGCACGACATCCAGGGAGACGTGAATCTGCGCGGCCACGCAGACGACCTGAACCTGACCAACATCACCGGCGCGGTGTCGCTCGATGGGGAATTCTGGGGCGACACCCACCTGGAACATCTGGCGGGACCAGTGACGTTCCACACCAACCGAACGCAGTTTTCCGTCGCCAAGCTGGATGGCATGGTCGACATTTCGAGCGACGACGAGATGACCGGAAGCCAGCTGGTGGGCCCCACCGAACTCCGCACCCGCAGCCGGAATATATCGTTCGAACGCGTTGCCGGTTCAGTCAACATCAGCAACTCGAACGGAACGGTCGATCTTACCGACGCAGCGCCGCTCGGCAACGTGTCGGTCGAAAATACCAACGGAGCGATCACCCTTACCGTGCCCGAACATGCTGGATTGGAACTCCAGGCCCAGACCCGGGAAGGAGCGATTCAGGATGATCTGGACAACACCTCGCTCCCGTCTGACAGGGTGGTAAGCCACTCCACCACAATCGGTAACGGCGCCGCCCAGGTGACGCTCCACACGACTCACGCCGACATCGTGGTGCACAAAGCCGAAGTGGAACCGCCTGCGCTCGTCGCACCAGATGCCCCGCCTGCGCCACCGTCCACACCGGAGAAACCGGCAACTCCGAAGCGTCACACGCTCACCCAGAAGCCAGACGATAAGCAGGCAAAAGTGATCTGAGAAGCCACTGCGATGTACGCGAAAGAGGCCTACGCGCCCTTTGACAAGACCTACAACGAAGCAGGCACTCCGGACCGGCCACTCCATGGGGCAGGATCAGGCGACATGCAATGCGCAGCAGGCAGCCAGAGTCTCAATGCCACAGACGGGACGCTTGGCCGGCCTCATAGCGACCTACGACAACGACGGCAGTGGCGTCCACTTCCACCTGAAGGACTGGCTCGGAACTCGGCGCATGCAGACCAACTACGCGGGAACACCCGAAGATGCGTGGACCGGTTTGCCCTTTGGCAACGGTCTCACCCAGACCTACGGAACGTCAACGACGGCACTGAACCGCACTATACCGGCAAAGAACGAGATCAAGAGAGCGGCTTTGATGACTTCGGGCCGCGCTACTATGCGAGTTCAAGGGGACGCTTCATGAGTCCCGATCCGAGTGGACTGCACCGAGCAGACCTTCCAGAGTGCCGTCTGCGGTTCGGTGACACCAACCGCTCAATTCAACACTAATAATCAGGTTACCTTCGTGGAGCAGGGATTCCCAAGCTTCATCTCTGCCCCGAATGGATTCACCTACGAGGCTGGCGGCTCGGGGAATGTGACCTTCGATGGCCAGAATCATTATCTCTACGACGCCGAGGGCCGGGTCTGCGCGGTAGCCAGCACCATCACGGGCGACATGTCTGCATACATCTACAACGCCACAGGCCAGCGCGTAGCTAAAGGCAGCATCACCAGCCTGAGCTGCAACATGGCAACGAACGGCTTCACCTTGACCAACCAGTATCTGCTCGGTCCCGGAGGAGAGCAGGTAACGGAGTTGAACGGGGCGGGCACCTGGCTCCACTCGAACGTTTGGGCAGGCGCTCATTTGAACGCAACCTATGACTCGAAGGGACTGCACTTCCATCTGGCAGATCCGCTCGGAACACGGCGAGTGCAGCTCAATGCTCAGGGCGCTATCGAGGAGACATGTCAGGGCTTGCCTTTCGGTGATGCGCTGCAGTGCGCACAGACTAGCATCGCCTCGGCAAACGATGCCACCGAACATCACTTCACCGGCAAAGAAAGAGACACAGAATCGGGTCTCGACTACTTCGGGGCCAGATACTACGCGAGTACGATGGGCCGATTCATGAGCCCGGACTGGGCTACTAAAGCTGAGCCGGTGCCTTACGCCAAACTAGAGAATCCGCAAACTCTTAACCTCTACGCCTACGTCGGCAACAACCCTTTGTCGAGGACCGACCCAACGGGGCACTACGTTTGCAGTGGAACGAAAGATCAATGTGCACAAATCCAGACCGGGTTGAATCTCGCCAAAGCAGCGCAAGACAAACTGGGAGCTAATTCAACAGGAGGCAAGGCCATTGGTGCAGTTCTGAAGTTTTACGGTGCGGCAGGTGACAAGAACGGTGTAAACGTCTCCTTCGACGCTCTGAAGCCCGGTGTACTTGGCCAAGAATCGTCGGGAAGACAGGGGATTACGAACATCAAGTTTGATCTAGGGCAGATCAACAATATGGCACGCTCCTCCGATATTGGGGGTGTCTTCAGCATGTCAGAAC
Source organism: Rhodanobacteraceae bacterium (assembly GCA_903970285.1). Lineage (GTDB taxonomy): Bacteria > Acidobacteriota > Terriglobia > Terriglobales > Acidobacteriaceae > Edaphobacter. The sequence goes on from CAJCHN010000139.1 coordinate 48,525, forward strand.
GCGCTGCAACAGAAATTCATGAAGGACGGCACGGCGTAGACGACATGAAGCGTGGCGAAGGTACAGACAGCAGAAGTGCGCTAAATGCAACTGAGCATAACGCGTATCGTACCGAGTCTTATGTCTTCCATGGTCTTGGAGTTAATTCCGCCCAAGGTCTATGGAGCACGTCGTGGGCTCCGGGACAAGCTGAAGCAAATCGCAATGCAGCCGTCGATAGCAGCGCGGCGAGGTCTGTGGCAGGTGATTGCGCAGGCGGAGGGTGCAAGCCATGAAACTATTCCTCAGGGTTAGTCTCTTCCTTTGCTTACTAAGTCTTGAGGGGATTTGCGTCCCCGCACAAACGAGTTCCGTACGATTCAGGAAGACGAACGTCTGTACGATTCTCCGACATCGCAGTCACTTCAATGGCGTGCTTGTATCTCTCGCTGCAGACGTTTCCGCAGATGGGATGCACGGGATAATCTTGATCGATAAGGACTGCCCAAATGAGGGTCTTCCCCTGGACTTCCCGGCGCGTAATGCTGACGACACCGTTGCAGCCTTTGAGAAATTGATCTTAAGCAGCGGCACACCCGGAACCGGCGGTAGACGTGTGTCTGGTTCCTTCTTCGGCAGGCTGAAGCTAGCTTCTCCAAATGGGAAAATCTACTACGCCTTACAATCAGTCAGGGATATCAAAGTGGCAGACGTTTCCGCGAGAGGTGAAGGTGCCTTTGGTTCGAAGGGTACGACATCTACGTCTACGATGGCCAACTGATTTTGTATGAAGGTGACCAGCACAGTACAGGTCGCGTGTGGTTTACGGTCACGCTATACCGGCAAAGAACGCGATAGTGAAAGTGGCCTCGACTACTTCGGGGCCAGGTACTACGGTTCGAGCATGGGGCGGTTCATGTCGCCCGACTGGGACTCGAAACCGCAGGCAGTTCCGTATGCCGATCTCGCCGATCCTCAGAGTCTCAACCTGTACAGCTATGTGCTGAACAATCCCCTGTCAAAAGCCGATCCGAACGGCCACGACTGGTTTAATGTTGATAACAAATGGCAGTGGCAGCAGGGGCATGTCTATCATGATGCGGACGGCAATGCCACTAAAGACAAAGGATACGCTGGCCTGCTCGTCGCGCAGGCAACCGGCACCAACCAGCAGGACGCGACGACATACAGTCTGACTCTTTACGACCAGAACAAGGTCGTAGCAACGGGAACAGGCTTCTCCGGCAACAACAACTATGCGGATACCGGGGCGATCAAGAATGGAAACTATCAAATTCTTGGAAGACTAGACCCGTCGCCGACTGCGCCCAACCCGGCAAGCGCGGACAACAACCCGCCTCCCGTCTATGGCTATCAAAAAATTGATCCAAGTCTCAACTCATATGCAAATGCGGTGTACCAAGCATATGGGCCGATGCGAGCAATACTAAACCCTCTCGATCCGAGCAACACATCTGGCGTTTACTTCCATGGACAGTTCGGGGATGCCTTCCACTCAGAGGGCTGGACACACGGGTGTCTTTCATATGGGAGGGATACGACGATGATCAACTACATGCAGAGCCATTTTGGAAATGCGTGGACTGGCGTCAGTGTCAACACTCCGGTGGTGAGACCGTGATCGCCAAAATCTTCAAATTCCTCTGCTTGGTCCTTGTGACAACGGCGATGGCTGCTCAAGTTCCACAACCTTCTGGAGCTTGGCGGCAAAGCGATCTCATCTGGACAAAACCTCCTGCCGAGCTCCAGTTAGATCAACGCTCGGCAGAGGCTGCCATTCTCTACTTCGGTTCCAACCATGAGTTTGCCTTGGTCTATGCGAATGTTATTGCGGGGCCAAAATCGGAGGGGCTCAGCCACGGAGATGGTCGTGTGGTCTACCTCGGAACCTGGGCGTTAGACGACTCCGTTCTACGAGTTGAATATCGGCTCGTTAGCAGGACGGTGGCTAAGGAAAATGAAGCCCTGCCGGGGCCTATCGAGCGGATGCAACCGAAGCTGAAAAGAGGCTTTTTGTTGTTTGACAAGAAGAAGTTCCAACGAGACCAGCTTTTAGATGCTGAGCTGGGCGACATCTTGAAGGGCGAGAGCGCTCGTCTACGACGCACTGGCCAGCCATGAACTCATCGGTCGGCATGGAGGGGGCTACAGTTACGACGCATGCGGCAGTTTGTGCGTTTTTGTACAAGTTCACCGGCAAAGAAAGAGACGCAGAATCAGGACTGGATTACTTCGGGGCCAGGTACTACGGGTCGAATATGGGCCGGTTCATGAGCCCTGATCCGCTGCCGTGGATTGGTTGGCAGCACGGAGATGAGGACGAACAAAAGAAGTTTGAAGCTTACATCTCCAATGCGCAAGATTTGAACATGTATGCCTACGTGCTCAACAACCCCTTGAACAAGACCGATCCGACGGGCATGAACGCTTGTGGGACGAACAACGATTCGAGCTGCAAAGTCACTGTCACGATCACGGATCGAAGCAAAGATAAGAATGGAAACTATAATGATCAGTTCACGGGCGTAAAAGGCCAAGGGAACTACAACGCCACAGCCAGTGTAACCGTGAACGGAAAGGACGCCGGTACGTTCCTCGTCAAGACAACTCCATCCGACGCTAGTTCGGCGGCGACTATCGCAAACGGAACATATTCGGGAACTCTCACCACTCACGGCAATGACATCGCTATCCGACTCCAGCCCACGATGGATATACCCACAATCGGGCCAAATCCTTCCCGATCAGATGGAGCATCGTTTGCTCAAGGCATCTTGATCCACAAGGCTGGAATCGGCAATTTCACGGGGGTCGGACATGATGGAAGAGCCGTCTCGGAAGGGTGCCAAGTCGTCTGCACTAGCATGTTTGGAGCGTTCAAGAATGCGACTGGAATGACGCCATCTGCTGGCCCACCGCAGCAGCACTTCACGGTCATCCTGAATACGCAGGAGAACCAGCCCCAGTGATGACCGCGAACGGTTCGTACAGATTACTAGTTGCGGTCGTCGTTTGCATGGGTTCCTGCACCGCTTTAAGGTCTCAGGAACCATCTTGCAGCCAGGTCTCGGCGATGGCAAGAATGGCGCGTGCATCGTCCTCAACATCGTTAGCAACTGCAAAGCAGATGGCGGGAGACGGCTACCTAGCGCGGGTGATCTACTCCTCCCGTGCTCTGGAACTCAAGCACGGTCGAAAATCCGCAGTCCTCTTGCTGAACCTCATCCCTAAAGACAACGGTCAACAGCGAATATTGATGACGCTTGGCGACGGCATATGCAGCACTGAAACCATCTCCGAGATGAAGGTGCTGGGAAGGCTCAGAGACCGCCTGCCCCATGCGCTATCGAAGGCTATTCTGCTCGTCCCTGAGCAGCTGCCGAACTACGTCGCCTATGCACTAACCTCAGTTCAGAATCCTGAGAGCGATTACGCAGTGCAGATGCGAGGCGTCTGCCAGTCTAAACATCCCGAGTTCGTCAAAGCGGTCGAAGAACTTCCCGCTGACAAGCGAGAATGGTTCGTAAAACGCGTCTTCAATCCCGAAGGGTGTCATGCGCTCGCCCTTCCCGAAGCTCAGTAGCGAGAACCTGCGGGCCGTCTCTTCGGAGGCGGCCTTGCTGCGTCTGTGGCCTCCATCTCGGAGTTGTTCAGCCTCAGAGAAAAACCACGCTGCTTCGCATCGGCTGTAGGGTGACACGTCACCCCAGAATGGATGCTGCGCGGTAACCTGAGTAGCTCAAGTGACTGTCGGCTTAGCATCAGCCGCCTACAGCGCTTATAACAGTAGCGCCGCGTTCACGTTGGCAAACGCTGGTGGAGCTCAGGTCTCAGCAGTAACAGCTGGAGCTAGCGGGGCTGGATTTAAAACCGCGGGGACAGCCCTGACAACGATTGGTAGAGGTCTCAGCGCGGCTTCACTAATCTATGACGTGTTTACTGCCAAGAGCTCGTATGAATCATGTTTGGCAGGGCACTGATTATGCCTAGGGATTCAGAGAGCATCGTTTCAAAAGTCTCAGCGCTGCTCGCGCCGCTTTGTACAGCTCCGCTCTACTTTCTTTTACGGGGTTCTCCCGGTAGAAGGCTAGCGGCGTGGGTGTTAACGACATCGCTTGTTTTGTCTGTCCAGATCTTTTGGGAAAAGCGAAGGCTCCTTTCGTTTTGGATGACTGTCGCGATAATGACCGCACTAC
>CAJCHN010000140.1 GCA_903970285.1 Rhodanobacteraceae bacterium
GCTGACGATCGACATCGTGCAATAGCAACGCAGGAAAGTCACGCTACAATAGATAGAAGAGGTCTCCAGATAGAAGAGGTCTCCGGACCGCCGCCGTGTTCGCTCCGGCATTCGCCCATGCCCATCGGAAAACTGACCATCGAGCTGTCGATCCCGCACGCACAGTCGCTCAAAGACCGCCGTCAGGTGGTCCGCTCGCTCAAAGACAAGCTCCGCCACGCCTTCAACCTTTCGGTGGCCGAGATGAACGAGGGCGGAACCCTCTGGAACCAGGCCACCCTCGCGGTCGCCGTCATCTCCAGCTCCACCCAGTCGCTCACCCAGCACCTCGAGTCCATCGATCGCGCCGCCCACCGCATCTCCTCGGGCCTCTCCGCCGAAATCGCCGACTCCTACGCTGAGATCCTCTCCGAGGAAACACTCCCCGAGTAACGAGACCCCACCATGCCGGAACCCCGCGCCAGAATCTACCACCGCAATCGCGTCGCTCATTCCTTCTCCGAGGAGATCGGCGCCATGCTCGAAGGCGAACTCTCCGACCCACGCATCTTCCCCTCCGTCGTCACCGAGGTCGTGCTTGCTCCCGGCGGCAAATCCGCCCGCGTCTTCGTCGCCGTCCACGGTGGCGAAGCAGAGGAAGCCTCCACCCTCGCCGCCCTGGTCTCCGCGCGCGGCTTCATCCGCGCCACCATCCGCGAACGCATGGGCGTCCGCCACGTCCCCGAACTTTCCTTCGCCATCGATCGCTCCGAGAGAATGACCGGACGCATGGACGAACTGCTCGGACGCATGCGCAAGCGCGACAAGAAACGCGAAGACAAGGCCGCCGCGGAAGCCGCGCCGCTCACACCCTCCCCTTCTCCCGAAGCCGTCTCCTGAGCCGGCGGCACGTCAGCCAATTACCCGAACTTGCTTCTTCTTAACCCGGTCTCTGCTACTCTGAACCCGCTCGAACGACACCCTGTGACCGACCCGATCCAATCCGCCGCGGCTGGCGCAGACATCCCTTCCGTGGATTCCACTGATTCGCCCGCCGCGCCCAATTCGCTCGACGCATCTTCCCAGCCCTCCCGTCTCACCCTCTGGATCCGCCGGCTGCTCGCGAACCCCACCTTCGCCGAGCCGCACGAGTTCGTCATCCTGTTCGCTGTCGGCCTTTTCCTGCTGCTCTTCGGCCTCGCCCCCGGCGTCGGCGGCGACCGGCTCGGCCTGGTCGGAGCCGATGAGCCACGCTACGCCCAGATCGCTCGCGAAATGCTCGCCATTCACGACCGCACCTGCGCCATCGAACACGCCGACATTCTCCCGCGCAGCCTCCGCGCGGCCGACATCGAGGCCTCGGAAGACTGTCTCCTCGCAGGCACCATCACGCCCATCCTCTACGGCCAGCCCTGGCTTGAAAAACCCGCCCTCTACTACTGGCGGGCCATGGGCTTCTTTCGCGAGTTCGGCGTCTCCGACTGGTCGGCGCGGCTTCCCTCCATCTCCGCCGCCGCGTTCCTGGTGCTGCTCATCTTCCTCCACATGCGGCGCTTCCGCCCCGGAGGTCACCTCGACGCCGCCCTCATCACCGTCTCCTCGCTTGCCATGCTTGGCTTCTCCCGCGGCGCATCCACCGACATGCAGCTGGCCGCGCCATTCTGCATCGGCATGCTCGGCTGGTACGCCTGGTACGAGACCGGCAAGAAGTTCTGGCTCTTCGACCTCTACTTCTTCGGCGCAGCCGCCACCCTCGCCAAGGGTCCGGTCGCTCCCTTCCTCGCGCTGCTCATCATCTTCCTCTTCACCGCCCTGCGCCGCGAGTGGACCCTTCTCCGCCGGACCATCTGGCTGCCCGGCCTCATCCTCTACTTCGTCATGGTGCTGCCCTGGTACATCGCCGTCCAGCGCCGCAACCCTACCTTCGTCCGCCAGTTCTTCCTCGAGCACAATCTCGAACGCTTCGCCACCAACAAGTACATGCACCACCAGCCGCCCTGGTACTACCTCGCGGTGCTGATCATCGGCCTCATGCCCTGGACCATTCTCGGCCTGCGCGCCGTCGGCGATGCCATCCAGACCTCCTTCGCCGAGTGGCGCGTGCGTGGCAAGCCCTTCCGTTATCTCGGCCACTCCCGCGCCGGTGACGCCTTCCCCGAGTTCCTGCTCCTCTGGGCGCTCGCCCCCATCGCCTTCTTCTCCTTCTCCGGCTCCAAGCTTCCCGGCTACATCCTGCCGTCCATTCCACCCGTCACCATCCTCACCGGCGACTTTCTCTACCGCATCCGCCGCACCGGCCTCAAGCCATGGCTGCTCTACAGCCACGCCGCGCTCTGCGCCATCCTCGTCTTCGTGCTCATCCTGGCGCCCCAGCACATGAAGTACGAGACGCTTGTTCCCTCCCCCGCCTGGCTCGTCGTCGCAGCCTTCTCTGCCCTGCTCACTGCCGCTCTCGTGGTCCTCACCAGCCGCAGCTTCGGCATGGCGCAGATTCGCAACGTCACCCTGGTCCCGGTCATCGCCATGCTCATCTTCCTGCTCGGTTTCCACGGGCGCGAGCTCGACCTCAACTACTCTGCCCGCCCGCTCGCCCAGGAGATCGCCCGCCTCGCCCCAAACCAGAAGATCGTCGCTGTCTGCGGCGTCAAGCGCGACATGGACTACGGTCTGGCCTTCTACCGCAACCAGCGACCCGCCCACTACGACGAGGGTGTGCCGCGCCAGGAACATGTCCTCGTGATCCGCTCGAACGATCAGGCCGATCTGGATCGGTATCTGCCCGGACGCATCTATGAGCCGCTCTTCCTCTACGAAACCCAGGGCCTGGCCGTCTACAAGGTGTACGCCAGCGACGAATCGCAGAGCTCATCGTCGCCCACGTCTGCCAGCGAATCCAACCCCGCTTCCCGCCTTCCGTAATCCCGTCATTCCTGCCGGAAGCTTCGCCGCGCCGGAAGATTCGCTTCACTCCAGCCCAGATCGTCCGGCAGGCTTGCTCCACTCCTGGTGCAATGGCACCTTCATCTACGTCCTTGTTCCACCCCTAAGTACTTTGCTTTGAAGAATATGAGCAATAAAGGCGGGGGGTGGGGGAGCAAACCTCGAATTTGTCCTCCTTCAGCGCCAAACTCACGCCGCACCCACAATCCGTTACTCTCTCAGAACGGCCTCCTGGCCCCGGCAGCGATGACCAGCCCGCAACAACTCGAAATCCTCGACCTCCGCCACTTCACCGCAAGGCAGCTCCGTCCCCTTCTGGAACAGGAGGCCGCGGTCTGGTACCACCGCCTGCGCTGGGATTACCGCGGCTCCATCGAACTTCTGCTGCAGTATCTCGACTCGCGCATCCTGCCCGGCTTCGTCGCACTCGACCGCGGCCGCATCTGCGGCTTCTGCTTCTGTGTCTACGAAGGTCAGAAAGCCGTCATCGGCGATATCTACGCCTCCGCCCAGGAACCCTCGCCCCTCAGCATCGTCCACACTCTCGTCCGTCATCTACTCGAAACCCTTGAGGCTTCGCCCGACGTTCTCCGCATCGAGGCCCAGTTGCTGCTCTTCGACGAGGGCGTGCTGCCAGCCATCTTCGCCGCGACCATCTCCACCCACACTCGCCTGCAGACCTTCCCGCGGCTCTTCCTCGAACTCGATCTCGCCGGCACTCCGAACCTCGCGCTTGCGCCGCGCCCAGCCTCGCTCCCCGAGCTTCCCGCGGAGATCGAGCTCTGCCGCTGGTCGCCCAGCTTCTACCAGCCCACCGCCGAACTCATTCAGACCGCGTATGTCGGACACCTGGACTCCGAGATCAACGACCAGTACCGCACCCTCGCCGGGTCCGAGCGCTTCCTTCACAACATCATCCGCTTCCCGGGATGCGGCGTCTTCGATCCAGACGCATCCTTCATCCTGCGCGAACGCCGCTCCAACGGGCTCATCGGCGTCGTTCTCTGCTCCCGCGTGGCGCCGGACGCCGGCCACGTCACCCAGCTCTGCGTGGCACCGGTCTGGCGCGGCCGCCGTCTCGGAGACTTCCTGCTGCGTCAGACGCTCCTCCGCATGGCCTCCACGTCCTATCGCTTCGTCACCCTGACCGTGAGCGAGAACAACCATTCGGCCTTACAGCTTTACCTGGCTACCGGCTTCAGCACGCGGCATCGCTTCGATGCCGTCGTCCTCGATAAGCCGGTGCGCCGGCCGATTCCCTGGCCGCCCTTTCAGACCTGAGAACGCCGCCGCAGTAACCGCCGCCGTGCCCTTGCCTGCTCATCCGGCTTGCGCCAGAACAGCAGCCACAGCGCCGCGCACATGACCACGGCGCCGCACGTGTCCAGCAGTACGTCCCACGGCGTGCCCGTTCGTCCCGGCACAAAGGCCTGGTGGATCTCGTCGCAGCTGGCCACGACAAACGTCGAGAGCACGGCGAGCCAGCTGGACCGCAGATGCCACGCCCAGGTCTTCAGCCGCGCCTTGCGTGCCAGAGTCAGGAGCCACCCGCGCAGAAACGTCAGGCACACCGCCCCGTAGCCAACAAAGTGTCCCGTCTTGCGCAGCAGGTGATGCACCAGCTCCCAGGTCGGATCGCTCAGCCGGCCTAACACCGACTCGAAGATTGGCCGCAGCCACGCGCTGGTGTGGGCGGCGCCCATCGCCTCCGTCGATTCACAAGCGATCACACCGCATGCCATTGCCGCCGGCAGCCACACCCCGACCCAGGCGCCGAAGCCAACCAGCCGCTGGTCCAGCTCCGCCGCTTCCGGACGCACAAAAAAGACAGAACGCATCTGCTCAATGTACCAGTCTGGCCGACCCTGAAGATGTCGCGCTGACCCCGTCCGCACGAGCTGCCGCCCTCATCATCGCGGCTTATTCGACGTGGTAGTTCGGAGCCTCGCGTGTAATCACCACATCATGTACGTGACTTTCTTTCAGGCCAGCATTCGAGATCCGCACGAACCGCGCCTTCTCCTGCAGCTCCGCGATGGTCGAGCAGCCGAGGTATCCCATTCCCGAGCGCAGCCCGCCCACCAGCTGGTACACCATCGCCTCCAGCGGTCCACGATGCGGCACCCGGCCCTCGATGCCCTCCGGAACGAACTTCGCCAGCCGATTCTGTGTGCTGCCTTCCCGCGCTGTCAGGTTCGGCCGCTCGGCGCTCGAACTGTCGGAGAAGTCATCCTTGCTCTGAAAGTAGCGCTCGCCCGAGCCCTGCGCCATCGCGCTCAGCGAGCCCATGCCGCGATACGCTTTGAAGCTTCGTCCCTGGTACAAAATTGTCTCGCCCGGGCTCTCATCCACCCCTGCAAACAGCGAACCCAGCATCACCACGCTGGCGCCCGCCGCAATTGCCTTGGTCACGTCGCCCGAGTACTTGATGCCGCCATCAGCGATGACCGAAATGCCCTGCTCGCTGGCCGCTCGCGCCGCCTCCGCGATCGCCGTGATCTGCGGCATTCCGGCTCCCGTCACCATGCGGGTCGTGCAGATCGAGCCCGGCCCGATCCCCACCTTGATGGCGTCGGCGCCGGCTTCGATCAGCGCCTTGGCGCCGTCATACGTGGCCACGTTGCCGGCCAGCAGGCAGACCTCCGGATAACGCTTCTTCACCTCCGACACCGCTTCGAGCACCCGCGACGAGTGGCCGTGCGCCGAGTCGATCGCCAGCGCATCCACCCGCATCTCGACCATCGCCGCCGCCCGCTCCAGGTAGTCGCCGGTCGCGCCGATGGCGCCCGCCACCCGCAGTCGACCCTGCGAATCCTTGCTTGCGCTGGGGTACTTCAACTTCTTCTGGATGTCCTTGACCGTGATCAGCCCTTTCAATTCGTACTCATCGTTGACGACCAGCAGCTTCTCCACCCGGTGTTGATGCAGGATGTGCTCCGCCTCTTCGAGCGTCGTTCCCACCGGAACAGTAATCAGGTTGGTCTTGGTCATCACTGAATCGATGGTCAGATCGGTGCGCGACACGAAGCGCAGATCGCGATTTGTCAGGATACCGACCAGTTTCTTGTTCTTGGTGACCGGAACACCGGAGATCTTGTACTTGCGCATCATGTCCAGCGCCGAGGCGATCGTCTCCTCGGGCGAGATGGTCACCGGATCGACAATCATCCCGCTCTCCGACCGCTTTACCTTGTCGATCTCGCCAGCCTGGCCTTCGATCGACAGGTTGCGGTGAACCACGCCCATGCCGCCCTGTTGCGCCATCGCGATCGCCAGCCGCGACTCGGTCACGGTATCCATGGCTGCCGACATCAGCGGCGTGTTCAGTGTGATGCGGTTCGTCAGACGCGTCTGGGTGCTTACCTGGGTCGGCACCACGTCGGAGTAAGCGGGCACCAGCAGCACATCATCGAAGGTCAAAGCTTCGGGAATCGGCGAAAGAATCATGCAATCTATTGTTGCACCCAGCCCCAAAGCTCGCATGAAGCGTTGAAGAACGCGCCCAGCCCGCCCTGTAGCCGGATTGGTGCAGGGCAGGTTCTTGGGTGCTCCGCAAGCGCCAGCCCGACCCTGCTGCCGGTGCAGAGCACCGGCCGGCTGCCCTGCGACACGGCGGCGATGATCCGCGTGCAGCTCACTTCGCTCGACCAGCTCGAAGTCCAGATCGAGGAGGTCGAAGACCGCATTGCCGCCGCGCTGAAGCCCTCGCCCGAGGTCCGCCTGCTGAGGAC
>CAJCHN010000141.1 GCA_903970285.1 Rhodanobacteraceae bacterium
GGCGGGCCTACGAAGGTCTTCCGGGATCATCGCTCCTGCCATGTTGCCAACACGCTCCCCGATATGCCCAAGAGCGCAAGCGCCTGGTGGGGGGTCGCGCGGTCGCACCTCGGCTGCCGGCCCAGAACCAGGCGTGAGCGATGGACCTTGTGGTTGACGGTCTGGCGACGGCGCGGATGGCGCGCATCCTGGGCGTGGCCGACGCCTACACACGCGAGTGCGTAGCGCTGGAGGCCGACTTTAGCCTCGGTTCGAGCCGTGTGACGCGGGTGCTCTAACGGGCGATCGCCGAGCGCGGCAGGCCGGAGAACCTGCGCTCGGACAACGGGCCGGAGTTTCACCTCGCGGAGGAAGATCGGCTCGGCTGAAGACTGGAAGATCGGGTGGGTCCACATCCAGCCGGGCTGCCCGATGCAGAACGGGCACGTCGAGAGCTTCCACGGAAGGTTGCGCGACGAGTGCCTCAACGCAAGCTGGTTCCGAACGTTGAATGACGTACGGAGCACCCTGGCAAGCTGGCGGCGCGAGTACAACTACGAGCGTCCGCACAGTTCGCTCGACTACAGGACGCCGGAGGAGTTCCGGCGCAGCTTCAGCTATGCAAATGTCGAGAGCAAAGAACGCCTCCCACATTTGCACAGCCGCGACAACGAAGGCGGTGAGAATAAAATTTTAAAGCAAAACCAAAACTGGGAAACTCCAATCATCAGTGGATGAGAAAAAGGCGGCAGGTCACGCGAAACTACTCCCGGACACCAACTTAACTGATCTCCAGCACATCCTCGTTCGAAATCTTGTCGGCCGCCGCCACTACTTTATCGGCGACCTCGTAGAAGGCTCCTCCCAACTCGCTCCCGCGACCAGCCAGCGCTACCGGCATCCCGGTATCGCCTCCCTTGCGCACCTTCGGGTCGAGGTCGACCGCACCCAGAAACGCCAGCCCGAACTGCGCCGCCGTCCGCTCCGTGCCGCCCGCTCCGAAGACGTCCAGCAACGAACCGTCCGGCATCTTCATCTGTGACATGTTCTCGATCAACCCAAGCACCTCCACCTTCACCTGGTGGAACATCTCGAGCGCCTTGCGCGCGTCCTGCAGCGCCACTGAAGAGCCCGTCGAGACCACCACCGCGCCGGTCAGCGGGACCGTCTGCACCAGCGAGATGACCACGTCGCCAGTGCCCGGAGGCAAGTCGACGATCAGATAGTCCAGCTCGCCCCAAACCACCTGCTGCAGAAACTGCCGGATAATCTGGTGCAGCATCGGACCGCGCATGACCATCGGCTTGTCGCCGGGAGAGATCAGGCCGACCGAGATGAACTTCACGCCGTGCGAGAGGATCGGCTCGATGCGGTTCTCGTCCATGATGTTCGGCTGCCGGGTCACTCCCAGCATCATCGGCACGTTGGGGCCGTAGATATCCGCATCCACCAGCCCGACCTTGTAGCCCATCTTTCCCAGCGCGACCGCCAGATTCACCGCCACGGTCGTCTTGCCGACGCCGCCCTTGCCGCTGCCCACCGCCACTACATGCTGCACGCCCGGCAAAGGCATCGGCCCCTGCTGCATTCCATGTCCTGCCGCCATCAGAAACTCCTTCTAAGCGCACTCACTCCGCACCCCAGTCTCAATGAAATAAATGCCTTCGTAATGCAACCATTCCCACAGTATGTAAATGCCACGATGAGAAATCGGGAGGTTAGTACCTGGTCGCTTAGCCTCTTGTCTATCCGCCTTTCACAGCGCGCCCTCCAGGCCGGGTAAACAGCGTCCGCACCCATCAAGCGAGGCACTGCAATCATGATCTTAGGCTCCCAGGAAGACGCCCAGACACTTCGCTCAAGATTGAAACATTCCCCAAGCGTGATAAAGGTCCATCCCGTGGCAAGGACACGCTTACACCACACGTCCCATTTGGCTGCCCAGTCACGTTCTCCGAATCTTCTGGTGGTGCCGCAGTGGCGTTGGCGCCTGCCGCTCGCAACTGCCTTATCGCCATAGAGCCTCCTACATGCATCGGTACATACTCAACGAAGTCTACACATGCCAGTCCGCGGTCAGCGACTCCCGCACCCGCTTGCGCCGCAGCGTCTCGCCCGCGCGCATCTCGCGCCGCCGGCCGGCGTCCTCCCACCGGCGGCGCTGATGGTCCGTCTCCAGTTCCAGTTGCGGCACCACAATCCCCTGTCCACTCCGATCCACTGCCACAAACGTAATGTACGCCGAGCTGACATGCCGCAGCTTCTGCTCGCGCACGTCCTCCACCATCGCCTTCACGCCCACTTCCATCGACGTGCGGAACGCCCGGTTCACGCTCGACTTCAGGATCAGCAGGTCGCCCACATGCACCGGCGCCACAAAGTCCAGGTGATCCATGCTCGCGGTCACAGTAATAGCCCGCGCGTGACGGCTGGCCGCCATCGCTCCGGTCAGATCCATAAACTGCATCAGACGTCCGCCGAACAAGTTGCCCAGCGCATTTGAATCCGCCGGAAAGATAATCTCGCTCCGTTCCGACTGCGACTCCGTCACCTTCCGCGACATCACCACTTCATCCATCCCCCCAGTTTACCCTTGGCTGATTGTCGGCCCTGCTGGACTGGGCGCGGTCAAAGCGAGGATGCCATGGCCGCTTCCGTCCTGATCCCCGCCCGAGGACTCCTGCGCCGAGACCGAACGGCGCCCCGCGGACTACCCGCACATGGGCATCGCAACCATCCGGATCGTCGATCCTGAGACCCGCACCGGACGTATCTGCACCCGCAAGAACCGCACGCAGGCCCGCCGCCTCGAAGTCCCCGGCACACCGGTTTACGTTCGATCTCGACAGCCTGTTTGCACAGCTCTCCTCGAATCAGATTGTGCAGCATCCGGGATAGCTACAATCGAACCCATGGACAAGCTCGCCCTCCTCACCGAAATCCTCACCGAAAATCCCACGGATAACTTCGCCCGCTACGGCCTCGCCATGGAGCTCATCTCGCAGTCGCGCACCGACGACGGACTCGCCGAGTTCGCAAAGTTGATCGAACAATCTCCGGACTACGTTCCCGCCTACCAGATGTCCGCCCAGACCCTCGCCAGGCTCAACCGCATCGACGAAGCCTTGGCCCGCCTGCACGCCGGCATCGCCGCCGCCAACCGCACCGGCAACCAGCACGCGCTGGCCGAGATGGACGCGCTCCGCGACGAACTCTCCTGAAACACGCTGTTCCAGCCGGTTTTGACCACACGCCACCCAGCGCCCAACCCACACCGTCGACCGTCTATACTTCCATCATGGCGAAACCCGCAGCACTTCCCCAGACCCTCGGCGAACTCCGCAAATCTGAATACACTCCGGAGCGTGTCTCCCGCTCGGTCAAGGACGAACTCCGCGACAACCTGATCGCGCGGCTGCGCACCGCGGGAAAGACCGGCGAGTCGTTGTTCCCCGGCATCGTCGGCTACGACGATACGGTGGTCCCGCAGATCGTCAACGCGGTGCTGTCGCGCCACAACTTCATTCTGCTGGGCCTGCGCGGCCAGGCTAAATCGCGCATTCTGCGCGCCTTGACCACGCTTCTCGACGCCCACTGCCCCTACGTCGCCGGCTCCGAACTGCGTGACAATCCCTACCAGCCGCTCAGCCGCTACTCGAAAAATTTGATCGCCGAGCAGGGGGAAGACACGCCCATCGCATGGCTCACGCCTGTCGATCGTTACATTGAAAAACTGGCGACTCCCGACGTCACCGTGGCCGACCTGATCGGAGACGTAGACCCCATCAAGGCGGCGCGCTCCGGACAGGAGCTTGGTTCCGAGCTCACCATGCACTACGGCCTGCTGCCGCGCGCCAATCGCGGCATCTTCGCCATCAACGAAATTCCCGATCTCGCCGGCAAAATCCAGGTCGCGCTCTTCAACATCATGCAGGAGGGCGACGTCCAAATTAAGGGCTATCCAGTTCGGCTCGATCTCGACGTCGCTATCGTTTTTTCGGCTAATCCGGAGGACTACACCGCGCGCGGCAAGATCGTCACACCGCTCAAAGACCGCATCGGCTCGGAGATTCGCACCCACTATCCCGAAACCGTGCAGGAAGGCATCGCGATCACCGAGCAGGAGGCCTGGACCGCGCGCTCCTACGCGCCCGGCGACAACGGCATCCAGGCGATCGAAATTCCGCATTACATCCGCCAGATCGTCGAAGGCATCGCCTTTTCTGCGCGCGAGGACAAAAAGGTCGATAAGCGTTCCGGCGTCTCACAGCGCCTGCCCATCTCGACCATGGAGCTGGTGGTTTCGAACGCGGAGCGACGCGCGTTAATGCACGGCGAGAGTCTCGTTGTTCCGCGCGTCGGCGACATCTACGCGGCGCTCCCGGGCATAACCGGCAAGATTGAACTCGAATATGAGGGCGAGATGCGTGGCGCCGACACGGTCGTGCGCGAGATCATCCGGCAGTCCGTGGCCAACACTTTCGATCAGCACTTCCCCGGGCTCAACACCCAGCAGATCGAGCAGTGGTTCAACCTCGGAGGCGCCGTGCAGTTGAACGATGCACAGCCCAGCGCGGCGTCGCAGGCGGAGTTGAAGCAGATCCAGGGCTTATTCGAGAAGCTGGCGCCGTTTCACATCACCGCCAAATCGCAGCCCGAACTTGCAGTCTCCGCGGCGGAGTTCCTGCTGGAGGGCATGACGGCGCACAAGCGCATCAGCCGGTCGGAGGAGCGCAGCTTCACGGCCGCCGAAAAGAAGGCGCGCAACGTTGAGGCGTCCGAGTTCGCTGAGCGCATCCGTGAGCGCGAGTACGGCAACGATGCCAAATCCCGCAGCCGCCGCGGCTTCAACTGAGGATGTGCGCCAGAAGCCTCGACCGGCCGGACAGCTCGGTGCGCAACCCACTAGACCCGTCATACAAGGATCAACACAGAGATCGGGGAGACTTCACAGAGAAGTGAGTCTGTGAAACTCCGCGTCTCTTTGTGCTCTCTGTGTTTTCCTTTCTAAGACTTTGCGTGGATGAGGATTCGGTTCGGGCGTCACGCATTCAATGTTCATCAAGAGAGTTCCAGCTGGAACTCTCCATCGCACGTTCGTAGGACGTCACCCGGGTCGCCATGTCTTTGGAGACCCGCGCGAAAGTCACCTTCCGCGGATTCAGCCGATCGCAATGCTGCGGAAACGTGACCACGGAGCAGGGCGCCGTCCGGATCACACGGTTTACCAGGCTCTTGCATGTGTAGGAAGAGAACTCCCCTTCTTTGTGCAGGCCAAAGACGATGTACGCCGCGCCGCATTCGGCCGCGTGCCGCCCAATCACCTTCTCCGGCACGCCGTACAGCATCCGCGATTCCGCAGCAACCCCTTCGGCCAGCAAGCCGGCAGTCAGCCGCTCAAACTCAAATTGGATGTCAGCCGCACTGTGCGGGCGCGAGGCCTCGCGGCTTACATCCACCGCATGCACCAGCCTCACCTCGGCGCCCAGCGCTCCGGCCATCCTGGCTATCAGCCTCAGACGCGCCTGCACATCATCCGGAAAATCCACCGGGCACACCACCGTGCGAGCCTTGTCGCCTTGCTGCTTCGGCATCTTCACCATCGGCCCCACCACGACCACCGGACAAGGCAGCGACCGCAGCAGCGATTCCGCGGTCATGCCAAGCCCCTCACCTGCTCCCGCGCCTCCCGCGTCGGCTCCCACAAAGAGCACGTGCGGACGCCAGTCTTTGACCTCCTGCTCCAGCACCTCGAGCATCGGTCCCGGGCGCGCGACGCATTCCACCTCGGGCATGTTGATCGAGGCATGCCCTGCCACCGTCCGAATCCGCTCCTCGCAAGCTCCTCCCGCGAGCTCGCTCGCCGGCGAACAGGCGTACACCAGGCGGATGAGAGAACCCTGCTGCGCGCTCAGTTCGCGAGCGTAGGCGAGCGCAGCTTCCGCTTGCGGCGAAAAGTCATACGCGATGAGCAGTCTGCCAAAAGCGAAACTCTGCAGCCGTGCATGGCAATCATGATTTAGCAGTGTCATGGCTCGTCCTCCTCTTGAGAGCGCCCGGATCCATACTCTGCCTTGACTGCAATACTTTCAGTGACGTAGCGCACATCGGTTTGTCTTTAGGCCACTCCCGGAGCAACACTCGCAGCAGTCTCGCGCCCCCGTTCTGTTCCCCGCTCGGACCCGTCGCCCATCTGCCTGCCCAGTCGCCGATCTTTCTGCCCCGGCAGAGCCCCCCGGCCGCTGCGCCGTTCCCCATGCACGATCAGCGCCAGCTGCGACACGATCGACTGGAGTTGGTGCGATTGCCCCTTCAACTCCTCGGCGGCCGCGGCACTCTCCTCCGAAGTTCCTGCCGACGCCTGCGTCACCCGCTCCATCTGCTGGATCGACCGTGAAATCTGCGCAAATCCGCCCGTCTGTTCCACGCTTGCCGTGTTGATCTGATCCACTAGCAGCTTGATCTTCGCGCTATCCGCCGTCATCGCCAGAATCGCTATCGCGACGTCGTCCAGCTTGGCCTTGCCATCACTCGAACGGCGAATCGAATCCTCCACAATCTCCGAAGAGTCCCGCGCTGCCTCCGCGCACTTCTGCGCCAGGTTCCGTACCTCTTCGGCCACCACGGCGAATCCCATCCCCGCCTCGCCCGCGCGCGCTGCCTCCACCGACGCGTTCAACGCCAGGATATTCGTCTTGAAAGCAATCTCGTCGATCACCTTAATCACCTTCGAAACCCGTCCGCTCGCGGTGCGGATCCCCTTCATGGCCTCCACCAGCTCTTCCAGCGACCGGTTCGCGCCGTCCACCTTGTTCTGCGACTCGCTCACCAGCTCGGCCGTCTTCCGGCAGTCTTCCGCGCTGCGCCGCGCCATCAAACTGATCTCCTCCGACGACGCCGACGTCTCCTCGAGCGAGGCCGCCTGCTGCGAAGCTCCCTGCGCGATCGAAACACCGGAACTTGCCACCTGGCGTGCCGCCCCGAACAGCAGGTTCGCCCCTGCTCCAAGCTGTCGCACCATCTCGCGCAGCGGCTTTGATACCTGCCGCTCCATCATCAGGAAAGTTCCGGTCGCCACCAGCAAGGCCAGCACAAACAGAACCAGCGCCCACATGCGCTGCCGCGTATTCGAATCCGT
The DNA here is from genome assembly GCA_903970285.1 of Rhodanobacteraceae bacterium. Classification (GTDB taxonomy): domain Bacteria; phylum Acidobacteriota; class Terriglobia; order Terriglobales; family Acidobacteriaceae; genus Edaphobacter. The sequence continues at coordinate 7,118 of CAJCHN010000141.1, forward strand.
GACCGCGTGCAGCTCGCTTTCGAATGCCGTCGTCCCCACTGCCGTGCTCACCTCGTCAAAACGTGCATCGAGTGCCAGATTGTCCTTTGCCAGCTGCGCCATGGCAGCTTGCGTCTCCGGTGAGAGCGTCGCCGTTCCGTCCAGCATCGGACCGTAGAGTCCCCGCGCCCGATCGTCGATGCTGCTGAACTCTTCAGTCAGCCGTCCCACCTTCTCCTGCAGCGCTGGATCGAATGCCGTCTTCTCGTTCGCGCTGGTCAACTCCGTCAGCACCGTCTGCCGATCCTTGTCCGCCAGCTCCAGAACCGTCTTGTCCTGCGCCAGAACCGCGGTCTCGTAGTCCTTGGTCAGCTTCTTGAAGCCCGTCTGCGCATGCGAAAGATCCAGCGCCGCCGGGTAGATCGAGTGCGAGACCAGCGCCAGATGCGCATTCGTCGCCGCTGCCGTCCATTGCACCATACCCAGGAACAGCAGGTAGCCCAGGGCGAGCAGCCCTACGCTCAGCATCATCTTTACCCGTACACCAAAATGCCTCATCGCCCATCCTTCGGTCGTTCTCATCGGCTTGCTCCAGCACGCATCATTGCCGTGCGGATCGTGCCAGGCGGCATGTCCCCACTTACGTCGGCGGTTCAATACTGGCATGGCGCCTTCCGCACTCATCGGCTGCACCACGCGCACCATCACGCCTGGGACAAGGTCACCTGGGGCAGCCGGTGCCACAACGGGGAGACCTCTATTCCAGAGTCAGCACCACCTTCACACTCTTATCCGCCTCCGCGGCCCTTACAAATCCAACCGCACCAGGGTTCGCTTCCACGAAGCTCTTGATCGCCGCCGCCGACGGTTCTTCCTGCACCTTCGCCGCCGCGCGTCCGGTAAACATCACCTGCATCTCGTAGCGTGTGTACTCCGCTTCCTTCATTCCACATACCTTGTCCAGCACGGCGGCCCGCTCTGCTGTCTGCCCGCGCATGGCCACCACCACCTTCTGCCCGTCGGTCCAGCTCGCCATCTGTCCCAGCAGCATGCGCTTGGCGTCCGCCTTGCTCACCGCTGCCGAAGTGTTCGCCTTGTTCACCACCATCACCAGCGCGCCGGCTTCCTGCGCCGCCGCCGGCCACATCGTCATCCCGCCCGCAACTGCCAGCAGCGGCAGCAGAGCAGCCAAACTGTAGACATCTCTGCGTCTCATCGTCGCGCTCCTTTAGAACGTGTAGGTAATCTGGGTGCCCAGTTGATCGATCGTCTTGGTCAGCAGCGGGAGAATCTGGTTCCCGCTCGGATCCGCGCTGAAGTTCTTCCACGCATACCGCGATGCCTCAAACTTCAGCGCAATGAACGCATTGATGTCCCAGCGCACGCCGCCCGTCGGACCGACCCAGCGCCCGACCCACGCATTGTTCGGATCGTTGAAGTTTGGATTCAGCCACTGAAACCGCACGTACGGCCGAACCACCCCAAATACATGCGACGCCTCCGCATATCCGCCCGACGTATACAGCGGACGCGGCGAGCCTCCCGGCGCAAGCAGAGCCAGGGCCGGGCTTCGCGGCCGGTCGCGAATCTCCGCATCCTCCACCATCAACTCCATCTTCGGCGTGATGTAGATGGCGTGCGCCACGTAGATGTTCTGCCGGTAGTTGCCGGCCGCATTCGGAAACGCGAAGTTTGGCGATCCGAACCCGGGCAACAGCGACACCACCGGAACCACGCTCGCCTGGTACCAGTCAAACCCTGCTTGCAGCCCGTCCAGCTTCTCCGGGCGCGCCAGCAGACCAATGTTGGTCGACTTGCCCGTGTGATCCGCCAGCACATTGGCCGGAGCAGGCCCCGCCGCCAGCGCGTACGTCTGCTTCCCGTTGCCCACCTCGGCCAGCCAGTGCAGCCCAAGCTTGCCGCTCGGAACCTTCCCCATCGCCGCCATTCCAACATTGTGGATCGGCAGCGGCCCGCCCGAATCCTCAAACTCGAAGATCCGCGGGCGGTCGATCGTCGTTTGAAACCACGTTCCATGATGGAACGCCGTGTTGTAGTAGCCCAGCATGGCATGCGTCCGGCCCATGCTCAGGCTGAACTTGTCATTCGGCGTGTAGCTCAACTGCGCCCGCTCCAGATCGACCCCGATATTGTTCGACCCCGGATCCGCCTCGAAGCCGATCTCCGAAAGGTAGGAGAAATGCTCCGAGATCTGCGACGTTACGAAGAGGTCCATCACGCCCAGCGCGAACGTGCTGTTGCCGCCCTGCGTCGCCACCGTCGGCGAGCCGGGATTGTTGCCGATCACCGCCAGGTTCTGGTTCGCGACAAACGCCCGAACATCGCCAAACCCACGAAACTTCATCTGCGGAATGTACGGCAGCTCGATCGTCTCGCCGCCCATCCCCGCGTCCATGGTGTCCATCCCCTTGTCGGCAGCCCGCTTTACCGCCTCTGGCCCCGTCGGAGCCGGCGCTTCCTCAGCCTTCTGATCCGGCTTTTGCTCTGCATCGGCCTGCGTGCCTGCAACCGTCTGGCCGGGAGCAATGGTCGGCGTTCCCAGCGGTACAGTTCCCTGCCCCTTCGCCGTTGCAGCCTCGGCGGCCTCGAGCGCGTCGATCTTGGCCTCCATCAGCTTCAGTTCGGCACGCATCTCTTGCAGCTCGGTTCCGGCCGGCGCCGCCTGCTGCCCAGTCGCGGTCTGCTGCGCGTTCGCCCCCGCCGCTCCGCACCCCGCCATCACTCCCAGCACCGTCAGGCCCCGCAAAGTCTCTCGTCTCATACCTTCCACTCCTCTGGTTGCGTGTCTTCCGGCCGCGGCATAGTCGGTCTCCGTGACCCTCTAAGAACCTCATCGGCGCAAACCTCTGCAGCATGAGCAGTTTTCTTCAGCCCACCCGAACCAAGGTGCGAGAGCTGCGCGCACCCCTTTCCAGGCAAGCGCCGGACACCCCCGCCCTCCGCTCCTGACGCGCTCCGCCGTACCTTTCCCTGTCCCGCTTGTTATGTTTCCCGGCCCTTGTCCGATAGGGGGAGAGAACGCCGCGTGCGAATACCGCCGCAACCCGGTCTCCGGCCTACTCAGCATCCGAAAGGACCACCCATGCAGACTCTTTCGTCGCCCCAGACCTCCACCACCACGGCGGCACACGACCTTAACAGCCGCGCCGGAAAGTACCTCATCTTCCATCTCGGCGTCGAAGAATTCGGCACCGAGGTGCTGAAGGTCCGCGAGATCATGGGTCTGCAGGACATCACCACCGTCCCCCAGGTCCCGCCCTACGTCAAAGGCGTCATCAACCTGCGCGGCAAGGTCACCCCGGTCGTCGACCTCCGCCTCAAGTTCGGCCTGCCCCCCGAGGAATACACCGCCCGCACCTGCATCGTGGTCGTCCGCACCCGCCAGAACGGCGAAGACCTCATGATCGGCATGATCGTCGACGGCGTCGTCGAAGTCCTCACCCTCACCCTCGCCGACATCGAAGACACTCCCGACTTCGGCCCCGGCGTCAGCACCCCTTACCTGCGCGGCATGGCCAAGATCAAGGGTAAGGTCAAAATCCTCCTCGACATCGATCAGGTGCTCAGTACCAACGAGCTCCACGGCCTCAGCGCCCTGCTGCAGTAGCGCTCACCTACGGACGTCCCACCTATTTCCCGCATGCGCATCCGCGCCATCACCCGGAGATCCCACCATGTCCTCGTTCACGATCGGTAAGAAACTCTTCCTCGGCCTCGGAACCCTCGTCGCCTTCACCTTCGCCCTCGGCATCGCCGCCTTCATCAGCACCTCCAGCATCGGCGATCGCCTCCACAACATCACCGGTCCAACCGTCACCAAGCAGACGCTCGCCCACAGGATCGCACTCGATAACGCCCTTCTGCTCTCCGACGTGCGCGGCATCGAAGTCCGCGGATTCATGAAGGACGCCGCCTCCATCGAGAAGTACCACGCCTCCTTCCGCACCTCGGCCGACGAGCTCCAGGCTACGGTCGATTCCATCACCCCACTCATCATGGTCGAGGCTGACAAACAGGCCGCGGTCAGCGTCCGCGACGCCCTCCCCACTCTCCGCGAAGGGGAACAAAAGGTCTATGCCGGCGCGGCTGCGGGCGATATGGATGCATCCGTCGCCGGCTACAAAGATATGCTTCCGCTGCTCCAGGCCCAGGACAAAGCCAGCGCCCAGATCATTGCAACCCAGCAGGCGCACATGACGGCCGACGCCGCAGCGGCCGCCGGAGCCATCGAGAGCAGTCGTCTGGTCGATGCCTTACTGCTCCTGCTCTCCTTTTCCGTCGCCATCGCGCTGGTCTTCGTCATTCGCCAGACCAACCGCATCCTCCGTGCCAGCGTCGCCGAGCTCTCCGGCTCCGCAGACCAGATCGCCTCTGCCGCCAACCAGGTCTCGTCCTCCAGCCAGTCCCTCGCGCAGGGCTCGTCCGAGCAGGCCGCCACCATCGAAGAGACCTCCTCCGCCAGCGCCGAAATCAACTCCATGGCACAGCGCACCACCGAAAGCTCCCGCACCACCGCCGGCATCGTCACCAGCTCCCAGGAAGGCTTCGCCCGCACCAATCAGTCGCTCTCCGAGATGGTCGGCGCCATGACCGGCATCAGCGAGTCCAGCAACAAGATCTCCAAGATCATCAAGGTCATCGACGAGATCGCCTTCCAGACCAACATCCTGGCACTCAACGCAGCCGTTGAAGCCGCCCGCGCCGGAGAAGCCGGCATGGGCTTCGCCGTCGTCGCCGACGAGGTCCGCAATCTAGCCCAGCGCTGTGCCCAGGCCGCTAAGGACACCGCCGTCCTCATCGAGGACTCCATCCAGAAGGCCGACGGCGGCAAACGCAAGGTCGATCAGGTCGCCGTCGCCATCCGCGATATCACCACCGAGTCCGCCAGCATCAAGGTTCTGATCGACGAGATCAACCTCGGCAGCGTCGAGCAGTCCCGCGGCATCGACCAGATCAGCCGCTCCATCACCCAGATGGAGCAGGTCACCCAGTCGAACGCCGCCAACGCCGAACAGACCGCCGCCGCGGCGCAGGAGCTCGATGGCCAGGCCAGCACGCTCAAAGCCATCGTCTGCCGGCTGGCCGTCATGGTCGATGGCGCGCCCGGCCAGACCCTCACCAGCACGCGCGGCAGCCAGTCACGGCCTACTCCTGGGTTGAGTTTCGTCAAACCGCAGCCCGCTCGTGCCACCGTCACCGCCTTCAAACCCTCGGTGAAGTTCCCCGTCGCCAAGGCTCCGCTTGCTGTCGGCAAACGCACCGTCGCAGCCGCCGCGGACGCCTTCCCCATGGACGGAGACTTCAACGAATTCTGATCTCCGCTCTCAGCCAGCCCTCCCCAGCTTGTCATCCCCCATCGGTCTGCCACAAACCCTTCCGTGAGGTTCCATGTCTCCTGACGCCGCCATCGCCGAGTTGTCCAGCCTCACCGAGCGCATCGACGAGCTCTCCACGCGGCTCCTCATCGAGGGCGTCCAGGCCCTCGCAACCGAGGACTTCCTGCCGCTCGCCCAGGCCGCTCGCGAACAGCAGAACGAGCCGCTGGCACTTGCCTGCGACGCTCTCGCCGACTCTCTGAAATCCCCGCGAAAAAAGTCCGCACGCGCCCAGCTCCATACCCGCGTCAGCCACGGCCTCGAACACCTGCGCACCCTCCTCGACAACCCTCCGGCCCCGGCCTCAAAGCAGCCAGCCGCTCCGCGGGCCGCGATCTCGCCGGCCGCCGAGCCCGCCTCCCTCGCCGCTGACGAAGACCTCATCCGTGAGTTCATCACCGAGTCCGGAGAGCACCTCGTCAATATCGAGGGGCAGATGCTCATCCTCGAAAGCAACGCCGGAGACGGCGAATCCATCGAGACGCTCAACGCTGTCTTCCGCGCCTTCCACACCATCAAAGGCCTCGCCGGCTTCCTTGAATTCGGCTCCATCCAGGCGCTCGCTCACGAGGTGGAAACCCTCCTCGACCTCGCCCGCAACGGCAAGCTCTTGGTCACCCCCGCCGTGGTCGATGTCGTGCTCGAAAGCACCGACGTGATGCGCCGCGAGCTCGCCAGCATCGAGCTTCGCCTCGCCGGAAAAACCCCGCCGCCGTCCGGCGTCGACGAAGCGCTGCTCCAGCGCATCCGCGACGTCTCCGAAGGCGAGCCGGAGACCGCGCTTCCGCTCGCTCTCGAGATCGAACCGTCCCTGAAAAGCGTGGATCTCGCCCCCGCCCAGCCGTCCCCCGCCCAGCCATCTCCCGCCCAGCCCCTGCTCAATCCCCTCTCGGCGACCGCTGTCAGCTCTGCTCCCGCTGCACTGCCTGAACCTGCCGTCCCCAAACCTGCCCAACCAGCTCCCGCCGCAGCCCGGCCCGCTGAAGCCGCCAAGCCCGCCGACTCCGCCTCCGTCCGCATCGATACCGGCAAGCTTGATCAGCTCATGGACATGGTTGGCGAGATGGTCATCGCACAGACCCTCATCGGCCATAGCCCCGCACTCGCCACCGTCACCGACGCCCGCCTGCTCTCGGACCTCACCCAGCTCGCGCGCATTACCGCAGACGTCCAGCGCATCACCACCGGCATGCGCATGGTCCCCATCGGGCTCCAGTTCCAGAAGACCGCCCGCGTCATTCGCGATCTTTCGCGACGCGCAGGAAAGCAAATCGTCTTTGAAACCTCCGGCGAAGACACCGAAGTCGACAAGACCATCGCCGAAGAGATCTCCGACCCGCTCCTTCATATGGTCCGCAACTCCATCGACCACGGCATCGAGACCCCCGCCGAACGCATCGCCCTCGGCAAGGACCCCACTGCCCACATCCGCCTCGCCGCCTACCACCAGTCCGGTCAGATCGTCATTTCCATCTCCGACGACGGACGCGGCCTCAATCGCGAAAAAATTCTTGCCAAAGCCATCGAGCGCGGTCTCGTCCAGCCCGGTGCCAACCTCACCGACTCCGAAGTCTTCCTGCTCATCTTCGAGGCCGGCTTCTCCACCGCCGAGAAGGTTACCGACATCTCCGGCCGCGGCGTCGGCATGGACGTCGTTCGCCGCCACGTCCAGGCGCTCCGCGGACGCATCGATATCCAGTCAAAGCAAGGCGTTGGCACCACCTTCTTCCTCAAGCTTCCGCTTACCCTCGCCATTATCGAAGGCCTCGTCATCGTGGTCGGAGACCAGCGCTACATCGCCCCCATCTTCTCGGTCAAAGAAATGTTTCGCCCCACCGCGGACATGCTCTCGACCGTCCAGGGCGTCAGCGAGATGGTCATGGTCCGCGGCGGCCTGCTGCCCATCATCCGCCTCCATCGCCGCTTCAATAAGCAGCCCCGCACCACCGTCCTCACCGAGGGCACACTCATCGTCGCCGAGGCTGAAGGCCACCAGTTCTGCCTCTTCGTCGACGACCTCGTCGGCAAACAGGAGGTCGTCATCAAGAGCCTCGGCCAGCGCTTCGCCCATGTCGTCGGAATCGCCGGTTGCGCCATCCTCGGCGATGGGCGCGTCGGCCTCATCCTCGACATGCACGGCATCTTCAAGGGGAAAATCTGATGCCCCCCATCCTCGACGCTCCTCCCGTCCTCAACACCGGCGACTTCGAAAAGATCAGCCGCATCGCCTACGAGCACTTCGGCGTCGATCTCCGCCAGGGCAAGCACGCCCTCATCGAAGCCCGCGTCGGCAAGAAACTCCGCCAGCTCGGACTTCCCTCCTTCAAGGCTTACATCGACCACGTCACCTCCGACACCTCCGGCGCCGCACTCGCCGGCATGGTGGACATCCTCACCACCAACCACACCAGCTTCTTCCGCGAGCCCCGCCACTTCGAGTTCCTCCGCGACATCATCTTCCCCGCCCTGCGCAGCCGGCCGCAGATCCACATCTGGAGCGCCGCCTGCTCCAGCGGCGAAGAGCCCTACAGCATCGGCATGACACTCCTCGAAGCTTTCCGCGAAGACACCCTCGCCAAGCTCCGCATCCGCGCCAGCGACATCTCCACCCGCGTCCTTGAGACCGCCGCCAAAGGCATCTACCCCGCCGAACGCATGAAGGACATCCCCGCCCCGCTGCAGCAGCGCTACATGCTCAAAGGCTCCAACGCCGCCGCAGGCTCCTTCCGCTTCAAGAACGAGGTCCGCAACCTCATCGTCTTCGAGCACACCAACCTGATGCAGCCGCTCACCCCCGACTACCGCTGCTCCGTCATCTTCTGCCGCAACATCATGATCTACTTCGACAGACCCACCCAGCAGGACCTCGTCCAGCGCCTCTCCCAGCACCTCGAACCCGGTGGCTTCCTCTTCATCGGACACTCCGAAAGCCTCAACGCCATCCAGCACGGTCTCGAGTACGTTTCCCCGGCCACCTATCGCAAACCCGGCGGATCCCCCACCTCCACCAGCAAGAATCCCGCCCTCAAGATCGGACAGTCCTGATGACCAACCAGGCCAGACACATCGGCATCGGCGAGTGCCAGGTCAGCAAAGACCTGGGCGAAACCCTCATCACCCACGCCCTCGGCTCCTGCATCGCGGTGCTCGTCCACGACCCCGTCGCCAAGGTTGCCGGACTGCTCCACTTCATGCTTCCCGAATCCAGCCTGGACCCCGACAAGGCCAGCCGCCGCCCCTTCGTCTACGCCGATACCGGCATCCCCCTGCTCTTCCAGACCGCCTACCAGCTCGGCGCCGCCAAGGCCCGCATGCACGTCATGGCCACCGGTGGAGCCCAGATGCTGGACCCCAACGGAACCTTCAACATCGGCAAGCGCAACCACCTCGCCATGCGCAAAATCTTCTGGAAAGCCGGCGTCATCGTCCACAAGGAAGACGTCGGAGGCACCAGCTCCCGCACCGTCTCCATCGACGTAGCCACCGGACGCGTCCAGCTCCGCACCTTCGGAGAACCCGAACAGATCATGCAGATCCACGCCAAACCCTCAACCACCCGGAACGGAGCCTGAACATGGCCTTCAACATCCTCATCGTCGATGATTCGCCCGCCATGCGCCGCGTCGTCCGTCGCGTCGTCGATCTCTCCGGCTTCGAGGTCGGAAAATACCTTGAAGCCGGCGATGGCCTCCAGGCGCTCTCCGTCCTCCGCGCCGAGTGGGTCGACCTCATCGTCACCGACATCAACATGCCCGGCATGGACGGAGAGGAACTCCTCCTCGCCGTCCGCGGCGATGCCCTGCTCAGCGCAATCCCCGTCCTCGTCGTCTCCACCGACCAGACCACCGCGCGCATCGAGGGCATGATGGCCAACGGTGCCAACGGCTACATCTCCAAGCCCTTCATGCCCGCCGCACTCTCAGAACAGATGTCCAGGCTCCTCGGAGGTACTCCCGATGCAGGCTTCTGACTTCACCCCCCTCATCGCCGAATGCTGCGGCGAAGTGCTCGACGCCATGTACTTCACCAGCGTCTTCGACACCACCCACCAGCCTGGTCTCCAGCCTGAGCTCACCGCGTCAGACCTCGCCTTCGCCCTGCGCTTCCAGGGTGACGTCCGCGGCGTCTTCGGCCTGCACCTCGCCGCGCCCATGGCCCGCACCCTCGCCGCCAACTTCCTGGGCGAAGACGAAGACGCGATCTCGGATGAGGAGATCGCGGAGGTTGTCGGCGAGCTCGCCAACATGCTCTGCGGCTCCATCGTCAGCAAGGTGGAAGGCGACAGCAAATTCGTCCTCTCGCACCCTCAGCCGGTCACGTCCCCCGCCGAGAGCCCGCTCGATATCCTCTGTTCCACCCTCGACACCGACTCCGGCCCCATCCACACCTGGATCATCCTTGATCCCGGTCCGCAACTGCCCCAACTCTCATCTCTCACGCCGCAGTCTGCAGTCTCCGGCACTCAGGTCACCCCTTGAACGCGAAGATCAAAGTCCTCATCGTCGACGACTCCGCCATCGTGAGAAAGATCCTCTCCGAGGCCGTCTCGTCCCAGCCTGATATGGAGGTTGTCGGCACCGCGCCCGATCCCTACGTCGCCCGCGACAAGATCCTCGCGCTCAAACCCGACGTCCTCACCCTCGACATCGAGATGCCCCGGATGGACGGTCTCACCTTCCTCAAGAAGGTCATGCGCTTCCACCCCGTCCCAACCATCGTCATCAGCTCGCTCAGCCAGGCCTCCACCACCGCCGCCCTGGACGCCCTGCGCTTCGGCGCCGTCGACGTCCTCGCCAAACCCTCCGGCCCCTACTCCGTCGGCGACCTCCGCCTTTCGCTCGCGACCCGCATCCGTGCCGCCGCCCAGTCTCGCGTCATGCTCCCGGCCACCGCACCGCCGCTCCCGCTCTTGAGCCTGGTTCCCCGGCGAGAGCACCCGCCGATCGCCTCCCCACACGCGGAAACAATGGAGCGCCTCCCCGCATTCAGCTTCCATCCCAGCACCGTGCTCGCCATCGGAGCCTCTACCGGCGGAACCGTTGCGATTCAGGATATTCTTCTCCGGCTTCCAGCCGATATGCCAGGTACGGTGATCACACAGCACATCCCGGCCGGCTTCTCTCTCGCCTTCGCCAATCGCCTCAACACCCTCTGCGCCATGGAGGTCCGCGAGGCCATCGACGGTGACCTGCTTCAGCCCGGGCTCGTGCTCGTCGCCCCCGGAGACTTCCACCTCCTGCTGCGCCGCACCACGCGCGGTTTCGTCACCGAACTCCAGCAGGGCCCCCAGGTCTGCTACCAGCGGCCCTCTGTCGATGTCATGTTCGCCTCCGTCGCGCAGGCCGTAGGAATCCACGCCCTCGGCCTCCTGCTCACCGGCATGGGAACCGACGGTGCCAAGGGCTTGCTCGCGCTCAAGCGCGCCGGCGCCCCCACCATCGCCCAGGACGAAGCCAGCAGCGTCGTCTATGGCATGCCCCGCGAGGCCGCCCGGATCGGCGCGGTCGACACCGTCGCCTCGCTCCACGACGTTCCGGAGATTCTCTCCGAAACCCTCCGCCGGCACGCCCGGTCTGCCTGAGTTCCTCTCCCTTTCAAGCTGGCCGCTAACCGCTTTCTGTCACAGCTCTGCACCTCACCTTCGCACCAAAAGGACACCACCATGAAGGGAACTATCCTCGTAGTCGACGACTCCGCCATGATGCGCAAAATCGTCCTCCGCACGCTCAAGATGGCCGAAATCGAGTTTGAACAGGTCTTCGAGGCCGGCGATGGCACCGAAGCCCTCACCGTGCTCCGCGCCAACACGGTCGACCTCATCATGTGCGATATCAACATGCCCAATATGAGCGGCCTCGAGCTCCTCCTGAAGATCAAGGAAGAGGGCCTCGCCGTCGGCGTCCCCATCGTCATGGTCACTACCGAAGGCAGCGAACCCCAGGTTCGCCAGGCCATCCTCTCGGGAGCCAAAGGCTACATCCGGAAGCCGTTCACCCTCGACCACATCAAGGCCAACGTCAAGCCTCTGCTCGCTGCCTGACGCACCCGTCGGCTTCCACGCTGCCCGCCAGTTCAGCTCCTGCATCTTGCACTTGTCCCAATCTCCGCCCATCCTTCATTCCACGGCACCAGCTCAGAGAGGTCTCCCATGCCAGAATCCATGCTCGTTACCAAGTCTTACCTCGCAGAAGACTTTCTCTCCCAGGAGAACCTCGACCGTGCCGACGAAACCGTCTTTGAAGTCTTCGCCCAGATGCTCGGCCTGCCTGTCGCCGTAGCCCCTCCGCCCATCCCCGAGATCGGCACCGGCGACGAACGCACCGCCATCGTCGGCTACTCCGGCGCCATGCGCGGCATGTGCGAAGTGCAGATGAACCAGCAGTCCGCCACCGCCGTCGCCTCCGCCATGCTGGGAATGCCGGTCGATGACGAAGCTTCACTCGACGACGCCGTCGGCGAAATCTGCAACATGATCGCCGGGGGCTGGAAAGACCGCATCGAGTCTCTCTCCTCCAACTGCATGATCTCGCCACCCACCGTCATCACCGGCCGCACCTACAAGGTCCACATGAGCCGCCCCTCCATCAAGATGATGCGCTGCTACTGCTTCGGCGGAAACCACGTCTTCCTCACCCTGCGCCGCGAAGACGTCCACGCCTGACCGTTCTGAACCTGCTGGTGCTGCCCGTCACAATCAGCAGCTCGTTGCGACGTCTTGCTGCCGGCTCGGCGCAGAATGCGCCCGGCAGGCGGCTTCACCCCCGAAATAAGTGGGTGCACCAGGAATGGTGCAACGCGTTGGCTCCTTTGGCTGTGTATTGAACCACCGCTAACTCCAATGCTTTGAAGAATTTGAGCAACAATGGCAGGGGGGGGGAGGGTCCCTTCACCACCCTCGTTTTGCGTGCGCTGATTGTGACTTGCCACAAAACCCGACATACTGAAGACGTGATCGCTTCGCCGGGTTCGCCAGGATGAAACCCTCCGTCATCATTCTCACCTTCAACTCCGCCGCTTCCATCGGCAACACCCTCGCGTCCGTCGCCTCGCTCGCCGCCGACATCCACATCGTGGACTCCGGCAGCACCGACTCGACACTCGACCTCGCCCGCTCCTTCGGCGCCACCATCCACCAGCACTCCTTCACCAGCTACGGAGCCCAGCGCAACTGGGCCATCGACCACCTGCCCATCTCCGGTGCCTGGCAGCTCCACCTCGACGCCGACGAAGCCCTCACACCTGAACTCAACGCTGAAATCGCCGCCCTCCCCGACTCGCCCGCCGTCGACGGCTTCTTCATCGCCCGCTACCTCCGCTGGATGGGTCGCCTACTGCGCCACAATCTCGCCCCCACCTGGCACATGCGCCTCTTCCGCACCGGCGCCGGACGCTGCGAAGAACGAGAGTACGACCAGCACTTCCTCTGCGCCGGGCAAACCCGGCAACTGCAGCACGCCATGATCGACGACATCCGCATGTCGCTCTCCGAGTGGACCAGCCGCCACAACCGCTGGGCCGACGCCGAAGTTCGCGAACTCCTGGCCCGATCGCAAGCTGGACGCATTCAGGCCTCGCTCGCCGGCAACATCGTCCAGCGAAAACGCTTTTACAAGGGCTTTTACGAGCGCTCCCCCCTCTTCCTCCGCGCCATCGCTCTCTTCTTTTATCGCTACATCCTAAAGTTCGGCTTCCTCGACGGCATGGAAGGTCTCATCTTCTGCGTGCTCCAGACCCTCTGGTTCCGCTTCCTGGTCGACGCCAAGCTCTACGAAGCCCGCAAGACTCTCCCCTAGCCGGGCGTAACACTCGAACCGAACTCGACTCGTGAAGCATCCAAAGGATTCCATGCCAGACGAAGCTGTACAGACTGCACCGCCAGCCAGAGAAGTCAAAGAGACCAAGGCCCAACGCTCCGAGCGTCTGAAGCTCGCCAAGAATCCCTGGGAAGCCTGGGAGGAGGTCCGCGAATTCGCGCGGCAGGGTCGCGCCAGTGTGCTGCCGGAATGGACCGGCCTCTACTTCAAATGGTGGGGCATCTACACCCAGGGAGACGGTATCGGCGCCACCGGTGGCGTCGGCGGCGAAGGCAAAGCCACCGACTTCTTCATGATGCGCATCGGCCTGCCCAACGGCCTGCTCACCTCGCATCAGCTGCGCGTAATCGCGGACTTAACCCGCAAGTACGCCCGCAATCTCGCCGACATCACCACCCGTCAGAACATCCAGCTTCATTGGCTCACCATCGAGTCGCTGGTTGAGATCACCGACCGCCTGACGGAAATCGGCCTCAGCCCGAAGGGCGCCTGCGGCGACGTGGTTCGCAACGTCACCGGCTGCCCCCTCGCAGGGCTCGATCACCACGAACTGATCGACTCATCGCCGTTGGCGGTCGAGATCGCCCATCACCTTACTGCCAATCCCGAGTTTTACAATCTTCCGCGCAAATTCAAGATCTCGGTTACCGGCTGCCCGCTGTGGTGCTCCTACCCGGAGATCAACGATGTCGCGCTCACCGCGGTCCGACGCGAAGTCGACGGTTTGCTCGAGACCGGCTACACGCTTCGCGTCGGTGGCGGCCTGTCCACCGAGCCGCACCTGGCCGTGCGCATCCCGGCGTTCATCCGGCAAGACCAGGCACTCGCCGTCGTCACCGCGGTGACCGGGATCTTCCGCGAGCAGCAGGTCCTGCGCGAGAATCGCACCCGCGCCCGCCTCAAATATCTCTTCATGCGTCATGGGTGGACTGCCGAAACCATGCTGGAGGCGATCGAAGCCAGGCTGGGCTATAAGCTGGACCCCTCTCCGATCGCGGAAGAGGCGGTGCCCGACGACGTTTACCGGGATCACATCGGCATCACGCCGCAGCGGCAGCCGGGTCTCTCAGCGGTGGGTGCCTCCGTGCTGCGCGGCCGCCTTTCCGGCGATCAGCTTCACGCGCTTGCCGACCTCGCGGACCAGCACGGAGACGGACATCTGCGGTGTACGATCATGCAGAACATCCTCGTGGTCAACGTGCGCAATGAGAACGTGAAAGCGTTGGTTGAGGATCTACATGGGATCGACCTGCAGGTTCAAGTCTCCCCCTTCTGGCGCGGAGCCATCGCATGCACGGGCACTGAATTCTGCAAGTTGGCTATCGCCGAGACCAAGGCATTCGCCAAGTGGCTGGTCTCCGAGATGGAAGACCGGCTGCCGGGTTTCGACCAGCAGATCAAGCTTCACGTCACTGGCTGCACCAACTCCTGCGGACAGCACTGGATCGCAGACATCGGCCTCGAAGGCAAGAAGCTGAAGAAGGACGGCGTGATCATGGATGCCTTCTACTTCTGCGTCGGCGGAGCGGTTGGCAAGTATGCGCGGCCGGCGCGACCGCTCGGCTTCCGGGCTGCGGCAGAAGATTGTCCCGCGGCGGTCGAACGCTTGCTGCGCGGGTACCTGGCTTCGCGCGAACCCGGGGAAGACATGCGCGGGTACTTCGCGCGAACCAGCGACGATGCGTTGCGGGCGCAGCTCAATGGAACCGCAATCGCGCCGGTGGAGCGCGACGCTCCGCCTGCACGCGGCAGCCACGCAGTCGATGCTTGAGTGCCGTCTTTGGTGCGAGAAAAACGGCACTCCGTGACATCGAGCTAATAGGCCGGGCCGTAGTAGTGATAGCCGTAGCCATAGGGGTAAGGCGGCGGCGGGGGAACGTAGACGACGCGCGGGCGGACCACGACGGGCGGCGGATAGACCGGCGGGTAGACCACCTGCTGCTGTGGGGGCTGCTGCTGCACGGGAGCCTGCTGAAAGTTCTGGTAGATGACCTGCTGCGGAGCGGGCTGGGGTGGCGGCATGCGCTCGATGAGGGCGGCCTGCTGCTGCTGGGGATACGCAAGCTGCTCATCGGGAATGCCAAGGTCATCCATGAGTTCGAGGGTCAAGCGGGTTTCAGGTTTAAGCACAGGACGAGGTCCGCGCCGGGGAAGGTTGATGAGATCGATTGGCCAGAGGACGGGGATGAGCCACTCGATGGTGTCACGAACGGGATGTCCGTTGCCGAGGATGCGGCCATTCTGATCCACCTTGTACTTCGGGACCTGCACCACTTTGGCGGAGACCGGATAAACGCGGTTTCCGATGATGAGGCGGTCGAACTTCAGCTCCATCCAGCCCTTGCCGACAAAGTGGCCGGGATCCTTGTAGTCCTCAAAGCGGCCCTCCATGTAGCTTCCGTAAGGAAATACCGAGCGTCCATATTTTTCAACGGGGTTGACGGTGCAGAGGACCGGATCGCCGATAGCGGTGGTCTTTGAGGAGATTTTGCCCTCGGCCACCGAGCAGGTGAGGATGGAACCGGCGGGAAAGAGCTGGTCAGCAGCGTAGCTCGTCACCGGCAAAGCAAGCGAGAGCAGGAATAAGGCAGAGAACGAACTCTTCATGGTGTGGCCTCCAGACAGCACTCCTGGCGGAGCACTGGACGTACCTCTTCTGTTTTATTTCCGCTTCACTCGCGGCCTGTTTCGACGGGTGGATGGTGCGCCAGGTGGAGAGCTTTCGCCCTTAGCGTGTTACCGCTTTGCGGTAAACACAGCCGGCAAAAGCCCGGAGTGCGACTGGTAATGTGCCGATTCAAACCAGCGACCTTCGGGAAAGTTGCGCCGGGGCAAAACTTTTTTTGCACAGCGTTTCTGGAGACAGGGACCTGCCGGATGTGCAGGGGCGTGAGCCGGTATCATCGGACAGGAGAGTCCATGCCGCTGTTCCCCATCTTCCTGAAGCTCACTGCCCGCCCCTGCCTGGTGGTGGGCGCCGGAAACCTGGCGGAGTCGAAGATCCAGTCGTTGCGTGGGGCGGAGGCGGCGGTGACGGTGATCGCGCCAGAGGCTTCAAAGGCGATCGAGGAGTTGGCGGAAGCCGGCGAGATTACCTGGCACCGGCGCGAATACCGCGAGGGTGATGTTCGGGCCGAAACCTTCCTGGTGGTGACCGCGACCAATGTGCCGGCGGTAAACCGAACGGTCTACCTGGAGGCGACGGCGAAGTCGGTGCTGTGCAACGCGGTCGACGATCCGCCGTACTGCGACTTTTACTTTCCTTCGATCGTGAGACGGGGCGACCTGCAGATTGCGATCTCGACGGCCGGGGCCTCGCCTGCGCTGGCGCAGCGGCTGCGTAAGGAACTGAACGCGGCATTGCCGCTGGACCTGGGTGCGTGGCTGGATGAGTTGGGAAATCTGCGGCGCGAGATCCTGCAACTGGAGCCGCTGAACGAAGCCCGCAAGCAGCTGCTGCACACCCTGGCGACGCGGGACGTGTGCGGCTTCGACGCGTGCCCGTCGCGAGCCTATGCGCGGCAGCATGCCTTGACCAATCCTCGTGTGAAGGATCAGGGTTCAGGTGCAAATGGTTCTGACATTAGAGGTTTTGGGGTTGAGAAGTAGTGCATCGAGAAGCGAAGCCGGGAACGGTTTATCTGGCTGGAGCCGGGCCCGGAGCACCGGATCTGCTGACGCTGCGGGCTCATGCGCTGCTACAGACGGCGGACGTAATCCTGCCGGACGACCTGGTTTCAGACGAGATTCTGGACCTGGCAAGCCCGAGCGCGTTGATCATCCCAGTGGGCAAGCGCTGCGGCCAGCCGCGGATTACGCAGGTTGGGATTCACGCTTTGATGCTGCTGCATGCGGGCCGCGGAGAGTCAGTGCTGCGGCTGAAGTCGGGGGATCCGCTGATCTTTGGCCGGGCGAACGAGGAGATCGAGGCGCTACGGGCGGCGGGGATCCCGTTCGAGATTGTGCCCGGGATTACGGCGGCGTTCGCGGTTGCGGCGAGGCTGCAGGCGTCCTTGACGGACCGGGAGTCGGCGTCCAAGCTGGTCCTGGCCACTGCGCACCACGCTGCGGGAAAGCTGGATCGGGTCGTGTGGGAGGGTGCGTTTCCGGCCAGCAGCACGCTGGTCCTTTACATGCCGGGGCGGGATTTCGCGGGGCTCACAGCTTCGTTGATGGCCTCTGGTATTGCGCCGGAGACGCCGGTGGCGGCCGTCTCGAAGGCGACGACCGCAGAGGAACAGGTGGTGATGACGACGCTGGTGGAGCTTCCGCACTCGGAGCCAGGACCGGCTCCGCTGCTGCTGCTGATCGGGCTGGCGATCCGGGTTCCGTGAATCGCGGGCCGGCGAAATGCGCTACTTGGCGGTAACGGTGAAGTGATCCTTCGCCTCCCAGACCGGTTTAGGCGTCGTGGGGTCGGCGATGCGGAACATGGTGGCGTTGAAGTTCTTTCCGTCGAGCAGGAACTGAATGTAGTGGAAGTTGGGGAAGTTGGGATCCTGATAGAGATCGTCGCGGGTGCGCTCGACGTAGTAGGGATGCGCTCCGCCGCCGCCTGAAACCAGATAAGTCACGCCGCTCTGCTCAAACCGCTCGTAGTTGTGGATGTGGCCGCAAGTCACGATGAAGCGGGCGTGGGATGCAGGGGCGACGCTGTTGATGTAGTCGCGCAGAGCGATTTCGTTCGGCCGTGGGTTGTGGTCGACCTCGATATGGGTCTGGATGTCGGCAACCGGGGGATGGTGCAGGGCGATAAAGACGAAGTCGACGGCAGGACCGAGGTGGGCGACTTGATCTTCAAGCCATGCGCGCTGCTCGCTGCCCGGGGTAAGCGGCGACATGCTGTCGAGCTGCAGCAGATAGACTCGCCTTCCCAGAGCGACCGAATACCAGCGCAGACCGCGTTCGTCGGGGAACGCCTTCCACCAGTTTTCCAGATCCTGGGTTTTGTCTCCGGGGCCGCTGAACTCATGATTGCCGAGCGCCGGGTAGATGCGGAGGTGGGCAGCGCGCCAACTGGCGGTCTCGCTGGCGTACTGCGCGTAGTCGGCCGGATTGCCGCCCTTGTAGGGTACGTCGCCGGTGAGTTGCACCGCGTCCGGACGCAGCCTGGCAATCTGTTCCACAAGGGCGACGCGAGCGGCGGGGTTGGCGGCGTCGGTATTGGCGGGATCGGTAAACCGCATATCGCCGTAGACGATGAGGTCAAGGTGCGGCGAGAGATCCTTCTGGTCCACGGTGAAGGTGGGGCCGGGTTTCTGGGCGGTGGAGCAGGGGGGAAGAAGCCCGCAAGCAAGCAGGCCGGGGAGGAGAGCACGCAGGGTGCGTATAGGATTCATAGCGGCACGATAAACCAGACCGGTGAAGAGGATTTGAAAGGTGAGAACCTGGGCGGAGGATGGTTGCGGTAAGAAAGTGCGGAAGACATCATTTTTGCAGCGTTGTCGAAGGCTGGCACATCTGAATACGGTCAGCTTACATCGATGCCTGGCGGATGCGCTGGAATGCGCCCCCGCCGGCCCGGACCACAAGCCGCCTGTAGGGCTCATCTTCTTGCAGCTAAAGGACGACCTTTTATGCGAAACATGAACTTTCTGCGTTCCGCCACTCTGATGTTCTCCGCCAGCCTGATGGCGGCCGCCGCCGGGGCACAGACCTCCACCTGGAAGATCGATCCGGTGCACTCCGGAATCGAATTTCAGATCAAACACCTTGGGGTCTCGTCGGTGCGAGGAAGTCTCTCGAAGCCGACCGGCATCATCCACCTTAACGACAACAACGTGACGCACTCGAGCGTGGAAGCGACGATCGACGCGACTTCGGTGAATACGAACGAGCCGGCGCGCGACAATCACCTCAAGTCGCCGGACTTCTTCAATGTGGCCCAGTTTCCGACG
Source organism: Rhodanobacteraceae bacterium (assembly GCA_903970285.1). Lineage (GTDB taxonomy): Bacteria > Acidobacteriota > Terriglobia > Terriglobales > Acidobacteriaceae > Edaphobacter. The sequence goes on from CAJCHN010000141.1 coordinate 26,204, forward strand.
ATCACGTTCAAGTCGACGTCGCTGAGCAAGGTAGATGGCAAGCTGCAGATGGTAGGCGATTTGACGCTGGCCGGAGTCACCAAGCCGGTGACCTTGACGGTGGACGGTCCGGCGTCACCGCAGAAGGGCATGCATGGAGAGACGGTCAGCGGCTTTTCGGCTACCGGGACACTGAGCCGGAAGGATTTCAACTTCGGCTCCAAGTATTCCGCGCCGATGCTGGGCGACGATGTAAAGTTCACCATCGATATCGAGATGGATAAGCAGTAAGGCGCCGCGGGTGGATTGCGCCGGTAGAGCAATTCCTGTGGTTGATAGGGAGCCACGTGGTGAACGCGGTTGTCTGGGAGTTGAAACGGCACTCGCTACTTCTCCACTCCTCATCAGCAGGCAACTTGCGACTAAAATCGCGCGCGGCGAGCGATGCACAATTCTCAGAACCCTGTCGGCAGAGGGTCAGCCCTTCGCTCGCACTGCCAGGGAACGTTCATCGGGAGCGGCGGGCTCTTCCGTTTCTACATTGTATTTTTTCAACAACTGGTGGTGCAGGCAGTAGAGCGCGAGCTCCAGACGGTCGGAGACGCCGAGCTTGTCGTAGACCTTGCGCAGATAGTTCTTGATCACCTGCTCGGTGGTTCCGATCTGGTAGGCGATCTCCTTGTTGCGCATGCCGCGGGTGATGCAGGTAATGATCGCCAGCTCCTTCTTCGAGAGCTTGGGCTGGCTGCGCGGACTGGTGAGGCTGGTCGCCTGGGCGCGGTAGGCCTCGATCACCCAGCTGACGGACTGATTATCGATCCAGGTCTCGCCCGCCGCGATCTTGCGCACGCACTTGATCAGCAGATCGGGCGAGATGGAACGCGGGACCACTCCGCGGACGCCGCGGCGATAGAGTTCGACGGTATTGTTCTCATCGCTCTCGAGCACCTGCACGATGAGTTTCGCGTGGGGCGCGCGACGCACCAGTTCGGGGATCGCGTCCACGGTTCCGGAGATCAACTGACCTTCGAGCACCACGACGTCCGTCGGGAAACGAACCAGGGCCGCGTACAAATTCTGCAGCGTCTCGGCCTGCGCGACGACGCGAATGTCGTCTTCGAGCGCAAAGACCTTTTTCATCCCGACCCGATAGATGGCCTGTGAGTCCGCGAGGATAATTCGGATTGCCGATTTATCCTGCAGATCGTTCTCTTCCACTTCCAGCATCTCGTTCGAACTGATATCCACGACGGTCATCCGTCAAGCCCTCATATAGTATTCGTCGATAATTGCAGCCGCCTGCAATTCCCCGCCCTGCTGCTGATGCCGCACGATCCGTCCCAAGCAATGCACCGTGACGTCTTCGGCAGAACCCATGATGGCTGCCGGCATGCAGATCGTGAACTCGATCTGCGTGTTGACCGCCGGCAGGTCTGGCCCGGAAAAAAGGATTCCATTGGCCGAAATGTTATCGGTGGTCGCTTCCTTGAAGCCCGCGGAGGTAGCAAGCCGCAGCGAGAGCTTCATGGGAAAGCGAACTGCCGTTCGCAACGCGTCGCAAGTCAATTCGAGGCTCCTTGTGCAAATTATCTGTTGCTGTGCTGGGGATGATCGATGCAACGCGACTCTGCTTGCGAAGAATTGGCGTCACAATCGAGCATGCCTACATCCGCAGGTAACTTGCCTTTGCGGCTTGGTGTCGTGCTGAACCGGAGCGGACGATCTTTAACGTCGTGTTGCAGTGTACCCCGGAGCACGGCGCTGCCGTTACTAAATTGAGTACCACGTTCTCGTCATATAACTTTTTAGTAACTAGAGGGGAAAGAGCGCGGACGAACCGCCCACCCATTCCTGGTTGCGATTGTGGTCGACACCCATCATCAGGCCACGCCCCAACCGGACCAGGCAGGTGAGAGGAATCATCTCCGGCCGGTCGTCGGGCCAGACGTACATCACTCGAATCTCGGCTTGGGTAGCGCCTGCGGGAGTGCGAATGACCGAGGCGAAGGAGACGCGCTCCTGCAAGAGGTAAAGGTGGCGGTCCTGCGGGCTGACGGCGGTGAGATCTTCGTCCGTGGGGGCGAACTGAATGCCTTTGCCCGCGAAGGAATACAGCGGTTTGAGCAGCAAGCGGCTGCGGTCTTCGGGCAGACCTTCGCGCTGTCCGGCGAACCAGTCGTCCAGAAACACCGCTTTCGGCACCGAGCGGTGGTCGAGATAGGGTAGCGAAAACTTGCTGATGCGAAAGTACCAGTTGGGCTGGCCGGCCCATTCCACCTCGAGGGGGTCGCGGTAGTCGAAGGCGGGCGAGATCCCTTTCCGTTCCATTTCATCCACGATGGCGCGATTGTAGATTCGCTCAATCGGGGTCCAGACGCCGTCGCGCTGATAGGAGAGGCGATCTCCTTCCTTTCGCAGCTTCGTGATGTCGACAGTGCGGACGCCAAGCTGATCGGCGCAGACATTGAAGTCCGGACGCGTCTTCTGGGTCTCGGGCTCGACTTCGGTGAGAACCACGTTGGCAGGATCATGGTCGCCGACGATCGTCTGCCGAAGCACCTGCCAATAGTCGTCGGTGGTCAAGCCGCCGAAATGCCAGCCGAAGCCGTCCCCGAGCCGGTAAGTGCGGAGGTATTCCTGGGTAAGCAGCTCCTGGTAGCCGAAGACCGAAGGAAAGGCCTGGAGTTCGACCAGCCTGGGATCGAGGCCGCCGGCATCGTTGCGGATAAGACCGAAGTCGACGGTCATGAAGTGCGGCCGGGGATTGTCGTTCGGCACACGGTAGCGCTCGGGAATGGCAAGGTCAGACCGGCGCATGTAGTCGGGACTGTCGATGAGTTGATGGGTAAGGACGCGACCGGTCTCGGCCATCTCCTCGAGCAGCGACTTCGGGAAGAAACACGGAGTTTCGCAGATGCGGAACTCGATCTCGGTGCGTGTACGCGCATCGAGCCGAGCCTTCAACTCGACGTAGCGCTCGGCGGAAAACTGTTCCTCATTGAAGCGGCTGCGAAACGGCTCCAGCACGTTGCCCCCTGCGACAAGCTCAGTTCAGCGAGTATTCTCTTGTTCTCTAGCCTTGGATCAGGAACTCGCCATCGCGCATGATCTGTTCTTCGCCCTCTGCGTTGCCAAGCCAGATGTTAAAGCGCAGCCCGACCACGTCGATGTGCGTGGAGGATTTCCACTTCGCGCCGGTGTGGGCTCCGTAGGGGTCGCCAAAGGCGATGTGGACGCCGGGAAACTTTTCATCCTGGAGGATGTTGCCGATGACCGCGTGGACTCCGATGTTGGTTCCGATGGCGAACTCTCCGACTCGGTCGGAGTTCTCGTCGGTATGGGTGTAGGCCCAGAAGTCCTGTTCCAGCTTCTTGTTGGGTGAAGTAGCGCGGACGACGCGGTTACCCTCGATATGGATCGTCAGCGGCTGATCGATGAGGAGACCGTAGGTCTTGCACAGAAAGTCCCCTACGACACCATCGACGACAAAGACCCCGTTGACCTCCTCAGGCGCGGTGAAGCACTCGCCGCCGGGCAGGTTGCCCCACTTCTCGGTGGAGATGATGCCCGAGGTCTTGAACCAGCGGTAGGCGGGATTCATCTCGGCGTGGATGTCAGTTCCGGCGGGGGTTGTGGCGCGGACGTAGCTCGCCTTGCGCACCTTGTCGAGGACGGCCTGCGAGAGCTTGTCGATGGCCACAAAGTCGGCGCGCATGCCCTGGGTCATGATCTCGGGGGTGATGTTGACCATGTGCGCGTGACGCATGCGCCTGCGGTTGACAACGTCGGTCATCTGCATGCGGCTGCTGAGCTCGTTGGGCTGCACCTCAACCGCGAAGATGCTCACTTCCGAGCTCTCCATGTCCTCCAGCACCTCCACCGGCATCCCGGCCAGCGGGCGAGGCGCGACCTCTTCGAGCACATAGCCGTGCCAGGAGCATCCCAGATTTTCGAGTTCGGTCGCGATGGAAGCCGCTATGGTGAGGCAGCTTCGGTCGGTGATGAGGGTCACTTTTTCAGACGGCTGAACCCGCAGGCAGGTGGTGACCGCATTATGGGCGCCCTCGCGGAAGGCTGGGGGAAAGCTCACCTTGAGCAGATTCGTGCGGGTTTCTCGGCTACTGCGTCCGGGCCGGGCTGCGCCTAGGGGCTGGTGCTCGGCGAAAGCTTCCGGCCCACCCGCTTCTGCGTCTGCTAACTTCTCCACGTCATTCATCAGCATCCTTCCAGAATACCGTGCTGCGTTGTTCCATGATGCCCCGAAAGCGCTGCAACCGGGGCGAACCGCTGGAGTCGAAGCCGTGGAAAAGCCCGGCAAAAATTTACAGATCGGCGCGTGTCTCCGCCGCCATGTAGTCCACCACGGCCTGCAGGCTGCCGGTTTCGCGGAATACCTGCAACTGCCGGTCGGCGCCGGAGCCGCGTTCGAGCATGGTGTGAATGTATTCAATCTCGTTGCGGCAGCCGAGTTCGTCGAGCACATCGTCAATAAAGGCGAGGTATTCGACGACAAGGTCGCGCACCGGAACTTCCATCTGCTTGCCGAAATCGATCAACTTGCCGTCGAGTCCGTAGCGCACGGCGCGGAACTTGTTCTCCATCAGCAGGGCGCGTGCGTACTGGCGATAATCCTGATTCCCCTCATGGAGATGCCAGAGCTTGCAGGCGGTTGCCTGGATGAGCGCTGCGATGGCGATGGTCTCCTTGGCTCGAAGCGGGATGTCGCAGGCGCGGACCTCGACGGTTGAGAAGAACGGGTGCGGACGAAGATCCCACCAAATCTTCTTGGCGTTGTCGATGCAGTTGGTCTTGATCAGGAGCTGGACATAGCTTTCGAACTCCGAGTAGCTGGCGAAGCTGTCAGGAATTCCAGTACGCGGAAAGTGCTCGAATACCTTGGCCCGATAGCTCTTGTAGCCGGTATCCATTCCCATCCAGAAGGGGGAGTTGGTGGAGAGCGCCAGGATGTGCGGCAGGAAGTATCGCAGCGAGTTCATGATTCGTATGGCCGCTTCCTTGTCTTCAATGCCGACATGGACATGCAGGCCGAAGATGAGGTTGGAGCGTGCCACCAGCTGAAGATCCTCGACCACCTGGTCGTAGCGTGCGTCGGGGTAGATCTCCTGGGTGCGCCAGTCGGCAAAGGGATGGGTGGCGCCGGAGACCAGCGTCAGATGGTTTTCTTCAGCGAGGCGAATCATGTTCCGGCGCAGGTCGAAGAGGTCTTCCTGCGCCTCCTGAATGTTGCGGCAGACGCGTGTTCCCACCTCGATCACGGATTGGTGAAGCTCTGCCTTGACTCGTTCTTCGAGCCGCAGCTTGCCCTGGGCGAGCATCTCGGTTGCAATGTGGGATCGGAGATCGCGAGTCTCCGGATCGATCGTCTGGTACTCCTCTTCGATGCCGAGCGTGAAGGTGGGGCGCATGCAACCTCTCAATCTCACGAGTCAGTGCGGTGCTGCATGTTGACACTTCGAAGAAACAGCGGCTCGCCTTTGCGGTTTGCTTCGAGCTTAGCTCTTCTTCGCCAGCTTTTTGGCGGCAACCTTCTTGGCAGCCTTCTTTGCGGCAGATTTGGAAACAGCCTTCTGGGCTACCTCCGGAATTGACTTCCTCGCGGCAATCTTCTTTACCGGCGCCGTCGCTGCGGGCGAAGCGCCCCCGCTCAGCAGTCCCGACCAGTTCAGTTCGGCGCCGGGTTCGCCCGTGTACTCGCCGGCTTTCTTGACCGCCAGCTTGGCCACCTTATCGACGATCCACTCGAAGTTCTCGCGACCGACCGAGTGGAGGTCCGCGTCGGGAGCGGGGTTCATGAAGTCAATGGCGTAGGGGATGCCGCCTTCTACAGCGAATTCGACGGTGTTCAGGTCGTAGCCCAGGGCGCGGCAGAGCGTCAGCGCATCTTTTTCGACGCGTTTGAGCAGCGCCGGGTCGTACTCCGGACCATCCAGCACGTAGCGATGCTCATGCGGGCGGCGCGGATCGTACGGCATGATGTGCACGTCCTGCTGACCGACCACATAGCAGCGGAAATACTCCTTGAAGTTGACGGCGGACTGGAGGGTCATGCAGAGGTCGCGAGTCTGGTCGTAGGCACCGAAGAACTGCGCGGCATCGTGCACGTGGTAGACGTCGCGCCACCCTCCGCCATCGTGCGGCTTGAGGAACGCCGGAAAGCCCACATAACTGAAGATTTCATCCCATTTGAGCGGGAATTCAAGGTTGCGCAAGGACTGCGAGTTGATCTGCGGCGGGAAGTGCTTGTGCGGCAGCAGCACGGTCTTCGGCACGGCCACGCCCAGCTTGGCGGCGAGTGCGTAGTTGAAGAATTTGTCGTCTGCCGACCACCAAAAGGGATTGTTGATGATCTTGGTTCCGCTCAACTCCGCGTTCTTCAGATAGGAACGATAAAAGGGCAGGTCGTGCGAGATGCGGTCGACAATGACCGCGTAGCCGGACGGTTCCGCCATCTTCACTCCGCCGACTTCGACGAATTCCGCGCGGATTCCGTCAAGTTCCATGGAGTTGATGCGCTCGACCAGCGCTCCCGGGAACGTGTTTTCCATGCCGAACAGCACGCCAATCTTCTTCATGCAGACCTCGTCTAAAATTTTCGTCTCAGTTTCGATCTTACAAATATTCCTGCACCATAGGACGCCAATCCGGCCAGTCGTGTTTGGATCCCCAGCCCCAGACGTCCAGGCGCACCGGAATTCCGCGGCTGTGCATCAGCCCGGCCATCTGCTCGTTGTAGCCGCGGCAGATGTCGTGTTCGCCGGTGGCCAGGACATACGTGCTGCGACGGTAGCGATCCAGGTACCAGGGGTCACTCATGTTGGCCAGGTACTGGGTCGGCATGTTGAAGTAGACATCCTGATCGTGATATCCGCGGAGGAAGCTGGAGACGTCGAAAGCTCCGCCCATGGACAAAAATCCGGTGAAAACATCCGGATGCTTCAAGGCCAGATTGGCGGCGTGGTAGCCGCCGAAGCTGCATCCTGCTGTGGCGAAGTGGCTGTTGTGGTTGATGCGCCGGATGTAGGGCACCACCTCGTTCATGACGTAGTCCTGGTACTGCATCTGGCGGGCGATGCGCCAGCGCGGCGGGACGTTCCAGTTGTACCAACTCTCGCCATCGACCGAGTCGACGCAGAACAGCTGCAGCCCGCCCCATTCGATCTTGCCGGCGACGGCGTCGACCATGCCGCGATCCTCAAACTCGTGGAAACGCCCGCACGAAGTGGGAAAAACGATGACCGGCAGTCCGCCGTGGCCAAACGCCAGCATCTCCATGTCGCGCCCGAGGCTGGGGCTCCACCACCGCTCATACACCCGATTCATCCAGTACCCTCTGCTAGTCTTTTGTCATCCTAGCGCAGATAGCGCATTTTCCTGGAGCATCCGAGTATTGAGTCACTTCGTAGAGAGTAACCCTGCCTTGAAGATTCCTGTCATTCCGTCGCATCCGGCATATCGCGGTGCTTCCTGCCAGACCGCGGCTGCCTCCTTTGTGCGCCTGCCGCCGGAAGGAGAGGGTGCCGAAGACGGAGCGTCGCTGCACCGGCTGATTTCTTTCCGCTTCCACTCGGCGCTGCTGCCGGAGCCGGAGGAACGCGGCGTATGCGTGTATCTGCCGCCGCAGTATGCTAGAGAGCCTGCCCGGCGCTTCCCGGTGTTTTATCTGCACGACGGCCAGAACCTGTTCGACGGGCGGCTCTCGTACATCCCCGGACGCACCTGGCGCGCGGGGATGACCGCCGATGAAACGAACGAATCTGGCTTGACCGAACCGGTCATCCTGGTGGGCATCGCCAATACCGGCCTGCGCCGGATGGCGGAATATACGCCGACCCGCGACTTCCGCATGGGCGGCGGCGACGGTTCGCGCTATGGACGGGCGCTGATCGAAGAGATCAAGCCCTTCATCGATCGGGAGTTTCGCACCCTCACAAGCGCCCGCCACACCGGGCTGGGAGGCTCGTCACTAGGCGGCCTGATCACGTTGTACCTGGGTCTGCAGTGTCCGAATGTCTTCAGCCGGCTGGCGGTTTTGTCTCCGTCCATCTGGTGGGATCATCGCAGCATCCTGAACTTGGTGGCCGACGCGAAGCCGAAGCCCGAGCTGAAGATCTGGGTGGATATCGGTACAGCGGAGGGTGCGCGGCACGTTCGCGACGCCGAACTGCTGGTGCGCCTGCTGGAACGACAGGGGTGGCGCCTGGGTGCGGACCTGGCGTTCCTGAAAGTAGTTGGCGGAGTGCACGACGAAGAGGCCTGGGCCGCGCGTTTCGGGCGGGTTCTGACGTTCCTGTTTCCGGCGGCTCACGACCATGGGCCCGGCGGCGAATAGTGCTTTGGCTGCATGGAGGTCTCAAATCGCTATGTTCCGGCTGAGACGCTGAGGGTTCATTTCGAACTTCGAGCAGATCCGGGGCAACTCTACGTTGCGGTTTCGTCTGAAATGCCTCATACTTGAAGAGTCGGGCTAGAGCATTTTCTCCTGCGGCTGTAACCCAAGTCCATGTACGTGAACGCTGTTTCCGTAAAAGAAACAGCGTTCGTCGAAATTCCAGGACACAGCGACAGGATAAATGCTTCAGGCCTATACCGGCAGATCCGCCGAGTTTTCCAGCCGCCGCGCTCCCTGCTTTCAGGCGTCGCTGCTCTGCCCGCACTCAATTCCGTTCTCCGAGAGGTTTTCCTGTGTTGATGATTCGTCTGGCGCGCGTTGGCGCTCGCAAGCAGCCCCACTATCGCGTCGTGGTAATCGAAAAGGATCGCGCCCGTAATGGCCGGTCGGTTGAAGTGGTCGGCACGTACAATCCTCGCACCACCCCGGCGACGGTGGATCTGAAGCGTGATCGGATCGACTTCTGGACCGGCAATGGCGCGCAGCTCTCCGAGCGCGTGGGCAAGCTGCTGGCGAATGCTCCGATCGCGTCCGCTGAGGTGGCTTCCCCGGCGTAGTAACCTCTCCCTTTACTGAGAAGTAAACAGTGGGTGTGCCCAACGATGTTGAAAACATTGAGTTTTCCGCATATTGGCTGTTAGAACTCACGTATTCTCGATTTGCTTGAGGATGATTCTCAAGCGTTGATAACGTTCCGCAATCCTGAGCAACGGACCAAAACAGGCACTGTGAGAACGGGGTAAACGCTTGAATAAATGCCATGTCATGGTCATTCCCGCACAGACGGGGAACCGTGGACGACATATCATTTTGAAGCAATTCTCTCTCGAGGTATACCGTTGAGTATTGCAGACGATTCCGCTCGGAAAACGTTAACCCGCTCGATGACGGAGTTGGTAACCGGACTGGCCAAGGCCCTGGTAGATGAGCAGGACGAAGTTTCCGTGGAAGCCATTAAGGAGGCCGCGTGTACTCTTCTCCGGCTTCGCGTGGCTCCGTCGGATCTGGGCAAGGTCATCGGCAAGCAGGGACGTACCGCACGTTCGATACGGACCATTCTTGCCGCCGCCAGCATGAAAGCCCAACACCGGTTTGCACTGGACATTCAACAGGTTGGAGCGCCGCCGTCTGCGGTCAGAGACTCTGAGATGTGCCAATCGGACCGCGATAGCTGAAGCATTCTACCCCGAAGCTTATGCTGGGAAGATGAGCGACACGAACCCGGCACCTCCCCCAAACTGGACAGTTCTCGCCCGCCTGCTGCGCCCGCAAGGGCGCCGCGGCGAGCTTCTGGCTGAGCTTCTGACCGACTTCCCGAACCGCTTCGGCGAGCGGGATCAGCTTTATGTGGCTGCGGCTGGCTTCGCAGGAACGTCGGCCGAAGCGCGCAGGATTGAGGTTACGGGTCACTGGCTTCCGGTCGGGCGCAATCAGGGGCGGATCGTGCTGGCCCTGGCGGGAGTCAACTCGATCGAAGCCGCCGAGGCTCTGGCCGGGCTCGAAGTCGTCGTCCCCTCAACCGCACGCATCGAACTCGAAGAGGGGGAAGAGTATATCGATGACCTGGTGGGCTGCCTGATCTTCGATCTGGCCGGAGCGCACCCGGACGAACCGATTGGCGCGGTAACCGCGGTAGAGTTCCCCGCAACCGCCGATGGTGCACGCCGACTGCCAGAGGCAGCTCCGCTGTTGACCGCTCTTACGCCTGAAGGCGACGAAATCCTGATCCCGTATGTTCAATCCTTCCTGGTTTCTCTTTCGACCTCTGACAAACGCATCGAGATGAGGCTTCCGGCGGGGTTGCTGGAGCTAAACCGGACGCCCTCCAGCTAGACTGGGGCTGCTGACCCGAAATGCGGCAGGTCGCACCACGAAACACGTTCCCCATCCGGAGGGGGATTCTGTGCAGGTCGACGTTCTCACGATTTTCCCTCATTTCTTCACCGGTCCCTTCGATCACGGCGTCCTGAGCCGCGCGCGGAAGGCAGGCGTGGTCTCCATCGAGACGCATGATCTGCGAGCCTTCACCCAGGATCGCCATCGCACGGTGGATGACCGTCCATTTGGCGGCGGCGAGGGCATGGTCCTGAAGCCAGAACCGATCTGGAACTGCCTGGAGTCGCTTGGCCTGGCGCCCAGGCCGGCATCCGCGCCGGCAAAGCAGCAGGTGGTCCTACTCTCCGCGCAGGGCGCCCGGTTTACCCAGGCGGTCGCCGCGGAACTCGCGGTGCTGGACCGGGTCGTCCTGCTTTGCGGCCGCTACGAGGGCATCGATGAACGGATCAACGAACTGGTCTGCGACCGGGAACTCTCAATCGGCGACTACGTGCTTTCGGGAGGCGAACTGGCCGCCGCGGTGATCATTGATGCGGTGGTTCGCCTGCTTCCGGGCGTGCTGGGGAACCCGGATTCTTCTCGATTCGAGAGCTTCGGCGCCGGCGACCCGGGGGAAGAGTATGTGCCCGGCAGCGTACCGCCAAGTACCCACGGCTCCGGCGGGCTGCTGGATTATCCTCACTACACGCGGCCGGCGGAGTTTCGCGGGGTTCCGGTTCCGCAGGTGCTGCAGGGTGGGGATCACGTGGCGATCCGGCGCTGGCGCCGCCAACGGGCGCTGGAAAAGACCTTCCGCAACCGGCCCGATCTGCTGCAACGAGCGATCCTGACCGAGGCAGACCGGAAGTTCCTCTCGGTGCTGGAGGTTCAGGGCAGGGTGGAAAACGGTGGTTCATCCTGATAAGAATGGTGTGACCCAAAGGTGTACTTGGCCTGCAGCGAAAGCGAAAGTATGCTGCCGAAGGATGTAACCCTCTGATCGACGAACTCCCCAGGCACGATCTACCGTGAGGCGGCCCTGATGATGATCCAAGCACCACGACGCTGCTCTGCATGCCAGGACGGCGTAGAAGCTCCCTTCCCCTTTAGCATGGCGTTTCAGCCGATCGTCGACGTCAACACCGAAACCGTATTTGCCTACGAAGCGCTCGTCCGCGGCATGGAAGGCCAGGGAGCTGGCTTTATTCTCGACCAGGTGAACGCTGCAAATCGTTACTCGTTCGATCAGAGCTGCCGGGTCCGCGCGCTTACCCTTGCTTCACAACTTGGACTTGCACGTACCGGAGCGCACCTTTCCATCAACTTCATGCCGGGTGCGGTCTACAGTGCGGCATCGTGCATTCGGCTGACGCTGAATACGGCAAACAAGCTCGGCTTTCCACTGGACAAGCTGATGTTCGAGGTGACGGAAAACGAAGCAGTCGAAGATTCAGCGCATCTGTCTTCCATCATCGAAGAATACCGCCGGCACGGATTCAAGGTGGCCATGGATGACTTTGGCGCCGGCCACTCCGGGCTCAGCATGCTGGCGGAGTTCCAGACCGACGTTCTCAAGTTCGACATGTCGTTGACGCGGAATCTGCGCGAGCGGCCTGCGGCAACCAAGATCATCTGCCACATGGTGAGCCTGGCCCGCAGCCTCGGCTGTGAGGTAATCGCCGAAGGTATCGAAAACGTGGACGAGTTTGTCGCGGTTCGCGAGTGCGGCATCTCGCTGATGCAGGGATACCTGTTTGCGAGACCCGGCTTTGAAGCTTTGCCGCCGTTCACCATTCCGCAACTGGATGCGCCGTACAGTTCTCGCGCCGCCACCGCGTCCGGCGTGCGGGAACACGCAAGCGTCTGAAACAAATCCGAAGCCGGCGGTGCGGCGTCAGACGAGTTCGTCCGGCGCGGCCTGCAGGTTGAAAGAAATCTTCTGAACACCGAGTTGAGGGTGGGTTGCCGTAAGGGTGACACGCCCCGCTTGTTGTTTGGCGCGGATCCACACCGCGCCGGTCCCCCCGATCAGTGAAAAGGGATTCTCCCCAATCAATTCCGCCGGGCCTTCCAGCGCAAGCGCGACTGAGTCATCCGCATACGTCCTGATCGCCCCGAATTCATCTGTAACCCGCAGGACCACGCGGGTGCTGTCAGCTCCATCGGCAATCAGTTCGGTGTCATCCGGGATCAGAGCGAAAATCACGTCGACTCCGCGCCCCGAAAGTGATTTTGAGATCACCATCTTGCCGTTCAGGTAGCCATCCATGCGCAGATCTCCCCAGGGAAATTCAAGCTTCCCGAGATCGATGCTGGAGAGATCGAGGATGAACGGCGCGTACTTGAGGTGCTCGAATTCTTTGCGGTCTGGGTCGAGTTCGGCGACCTGCTGCCACGGATTACTCTCCAGGCTGCGTGCACGGACGAAGAATTTGAGGTGATCGCAGTTGGAGCAGACGACTGCCTTTGAAAAGCCGACAGACTCGTCGCCGCGCGCCCAGTGAAAGGCCGGCTCCAGGACCACCTCAGCTTCGGGGTCGCATTGCGATCTGTAGAAGCCTGCTGCCGGCTTGGGCTCGCGGAAGATGTCGGTAACGCCGTGATAGCAAATGCGGTCCCCCGCGCCGAAGTTCGCGTGAGTGTTGTAGTCGAAGGCGCACCACCCGATGCCGCCGGAGTACTGCGGGTCGGATGCGATCTGGTTGTAAATGCGCGCGTGCCGAAGTGTGTGCTCGCGCTGCCGCTCGTCGTCGTCGGTCGTCTTGGTGGGGTAAGTGTGACCGACAAACTCGGTGTTCAGGTAGAGCGGATGATTGGGCTTGCGCAGGGGAAAGCCGAAGTCGTTGATGGTGAAGACGTCTTCAAGCAGTTCGGAGCTTTCGAAGGCGCGGATGCCGCCAGTCTGCCGGGTGCGGTCGAGCGCGTGTGCGAGCGCATTGGTGCGGGTGTAAAAGTCATGATCGTCCTTCGATTCGTTGATGCGCACGCCCCACAGGATGACCGACGGATGATTCCAATCCCGGCGGATCATGCGGCCGACGTTATCGATGGAGATCTGTTTCCATGGCTCGGGGCCGATATGCTGCCAGCCTGGAATTTCTTCGAGCACCAGCAGACCGATCTCGTCGCAGCAGTCGAGAAAGTGCCGTGACTGCGGATAATGCGAGGTTCGGACGATGTTGCAATGAAGCTGATTGCGGAGAATATCGGCATCGCGGCGCTGCACCCGCGCCGGCATGGCCATGCCGACAAAGGGGAAGGTTTGATGGCGATCAAGACCGCGCAGTTTCACGATCTTGCCGTTGAGCGAGAAGCCGGCGGGAGTGAACTTAGCCTCGCGGAAGCCGATGCGCCGCTCATCCTCGTCAATGCGGCGGCCCGCTGCGAGCAGGCGCACTTTGACGGTGTAGAGCGATGGGTTGCGCAGCTCCCATAGCTTGATTCCACTCAGCGCACTGAGCACGATGGTGTGGCGCGCAGGGTCGTCGGTGGTCTCCGTACTCGACTGCGGCGGGCCACCCTGAACAGGATCCATGGCCTGGTTGGGGTCGGGTTTGGCGATGAGACGAACCGCCTGCGAAGTCTTCGCAATCACCTCTTGCCCTGCGAGCAGTTCTACTTCAAGCGTCAACGGGTCCGCCGAAAGCGATTGACCCGCAAGAAAGCAATCCACCTCGAGCGAGGGGCTTGCGCTGAGGACATTCACGGGCCGGGCAAAGATATTGTCGAGGTAGACCGGAGAGAGGAAGCGCAGCGAGACCTCGCGGTAGATTCCTCCGAAGGTCATGTAGTCGATCTCATAGCCGAAGGGAGGAATGTCCGCGCGTTCGGACGAGTCCAGTTGCACCGCCAGGACGTTTTCGCGGTCGTGCAGAAGGTGCGGTGTAAGCTCGAACGAAAAGGGCGTGAAGCCCCCCTTGTACTCGCCCAGCGGCATGCCGTTGATCCACACCCGCGACGCGGTCATCGCGCCTTCGAAGTCGACGAAGACGCGCTTGCCCTTCATACCGGCAGGCACCCTGAAGCGGCGGCGGTAGGTGGAGACGAACTCATAGTCCTTGTCGTCGAAGTTATGCCAGGGAAGGCGCCTATTGGTATGCGGAATCACCACGGTTTCGAAGGCAGTGTCGTCGAAGCCCGGGAGATGCGCGTCTGCAATTGCGCCAGGATGGAAGCGCCAGTTGCGATTCATAGGCATTACAGCTCGCGAAGTAGCCGTTGTACTTTCGGTAAGCGCGTTCGCCGGCAGGGTTGAGGCGGCAAGCACGGAGCCGGCACTCTTCAGGAATTCACGTCGCTGCATCCAGCACTCTCCATGGTGTTGACTCTTTTCGTTGGTGCGGGACATCTGCGGGCGGCAGCACATGCTTTGTCAAAATAGAGGGAACGCACCCGGAACCTTCTCATAAAGCGGCAGTTCGTGCAGACGGATGCGCACGACATCGCGGTTGTCGGACTTGAAGTTGAGCCCGCGATCGGTCTGGTCGCCATTCCAGATGCGCAGGCTCTGCCAGGTTCCGTCCGTATAGGAGCCTTCTTCGGCGCGCAGGATTTCGAGCTGTCTGGTGGATTGCGCGGTCTGCGGGTGGGCTTCGACAAAGCTGACGCTGGCATTGAAGCCGGTCACCAGAAACTCCAGCGGGCCAAGCTGCGCGATCAGCGCGCGTCCGGTGAAGTCGGAGGTTCCGGGAGGAATCTCGCCATCGTGCTGCGGGAAGCCGAAGGAGACGACCGCGTCGACGCCTGGGAAGTGGATGGTTTGCCGGGGTTCGCCTTTCTCCTCGACCGCGGTTTGCAACTTGCCTTCGAAGTTCAGGCGGGCGATCTCGCCTTCCATGGGAGCCAGCAGCCGAAAGTTCTCGGCCATGTACTCCGGCACCTTGCGGTTGGTGAGCGTCCAACTGGTGTAGTCGACGCCGAACGGGGAGAAGCCGATCGCGCCATGACCCAACGCGTAGAACAAGTTGGCGCCGAAGTCAGGCGCCATGTGGGTCTCCGGGATGAACAGCGGATTGTCGTTGCGCGCATAAGCAGCGACCACATCGTGGTAAAACTGGCGGTCGTCCGAGTAGAAGTCGGGCCCCAGAAGGTCGATCGAGGGCGCGGCGGCCTTCCAGATTGCAATGTTGCCTTGTTGCGGACCTCCGCTCGGATACTCCTGGCCGGGACTGGCGTGATCCCGGTTCTCGAGCGCGTGCACAGGGTACGTGATCCAGACATTGCAATACATGGGCAGCGGATACTCCGCCTTGCCTGCCTTGGCGACCTGATCGATATAACGGGCGACCGAGTAGGCGGAAAAGCGTTCGTCCGCATCGGCGCCGTACTTCTGCGTCCACGTCTTGCCTTCGCCGTGAAGCAGCGCAGGGACTTCGCCGCGAAACTCCCGCTCCGCGGCGGCCGAGTGGTCGCGCACCGAGCCGATGGAGCCGGATTCGTTCTCCACCTGCATCATGATGACCGTATGGGTGGTCCCATCGATCTCGCGCAGGTGATGCATCAGCGCCGCGAAGGCGTGGGCATCGGCCTGGAGATTGACCTCAGAATGCGGCGACATCACGTCCAGCACCTTGCCATAGGCGCTGATCTCCCGCGGATACTTTGCGGGATCGGACTTCACCCACTCCGGCACGTAGTGCGCCTGGCCATTCTTCCAGGTGCCGAACCACAGCAGCACCAGCCTCAGGCCGTGCTCGCGCGCCCCGTTCACCAGCAAGTCGACGTTGCTGAAGTCAAACGTTCCCTGCTTCGGCTCCATCTGTTCCCAGTAGACCGGCGCCTCCACGGTGTTGACGTGCATGTCCGCGAGTGCCGGCCACACATCAGGCAGGGTCGAGGCCCATGAGCTGGAGTTATTGATCTGCGATCCCAGCATCAGGAATGGCTTCCCATCGACCAGCAGGGCATGGCGATCTGCTTCGGTCACAATCCTGGGCATCGGCGGCACGGTTGCCGTGGTTTGCGTGTTGAATGTCACATTCGCTGCTAAAACCATGAACAGCACACCACGCACGAGTCTCGTCTTCACTCTTCTACTCCTTCAAAACCGAACCTGTTTGTACGCTTCAACCGAGGAGCGCAAGCACTTGCTGCATGTTGAGAGCATCGTCCGAGGATGTGCCTTGCGGCAGGCCGGGGCCGATGGCGACCGCTTCCCCGGCATCCTCGTGCCATGCCAGAAAGCTCATCCGGTCCGCGCCGGAGAGCCGGTTCATATTGAGCCACGTGTAGTACGCCCCCATGTCCGCATCGATCAACGAGCCATCGGGGTCAAGTTGATCCGCGTCCACATGGCTCAGCATCACGTTCATCGGTTGCAGCGCGCGGCGCGGCGCGTAGCGAAGCACCAGCGTCTCCGGCTGGGCACGCCGCAGGCACTCGCGCGCAGCCCACTGGACGAAGGTGGTGGTGAAGATCTGGGTTCCGGAGCCTTCGGTCAGCACGCTCATGCAAAAGTGATCGAGCACTGCGTCCCTGCCCGCCGCGCCGAGTCCGACGTCCTCGGGACGCATCTGTGCCAGGGTGCTGCGCAATCCTTCAGGGCCGGTGGATCCGGAGTCGATCTCCCGCTGCACACGCGCGAGCAAGAGCTTCAGGGGATGTTGAAGGCCCGCGAAGGAGACCATCGTGAGCCCTGGAGTCGACAGGCCGGCTCCGCCATCGATATACCAGTGGCGATAGCCGCTGCCCGGTGCGGGCTGGAGGGTGCCGGCACGCCTCGCCGCCGCATCGAGAAGGATGCGGACGCCATCCCCGGGCTGGATGCGCGTCAGGTATAAGCCATGCGGACGCAGTTTACGAAAGAGCTTGTACGGGACGGGACCGGGGTGACTCCCCTGCCCCACGATGACGATCCCGAGGCGCTCCATGGCGGGTCGCGATGTGGGCGCGGCGTGGCCGATGTAGCTGGTGTACGAGTCGGCCGCCTGGCGAAACGCGTCCATCTGACCGGAGCTCCAAAGCCACGCCGTAACCCGCTCCAGGTAGCTTGCCGGGGCTGCGGCTAAGTCGCTGCGCTGCAACTCCGGGCTCAGACGAACGGCTGCAAAATCCTTCATGCGGGTTTGCAGATCGGCAGCGTTGAGGCGGCGCAGCAGATCGAGTTGCGCATCGAGACTGTCTCGTTCCGCCGGGAATTTCCAATCGTAGCTAGCGATCTCGCGCAGCAGCACGGCGGCGAAGAGCCGCGGCAGACGATCGAGCAGCGCGACCGAAGCCACCGCCACCTGCCGTGCGTGCGGCGGATATGCGGCGAAATTCATGGCAGCTAGTTCGGGAGCGGCCAGCATGGCCATCACGCAACCTCCGAAAGCACGCGCCCGCGAGCGAATGGTGTGGAGAACCCAAGCCGTGCGCCGAGTGTGGGGACAAGGTCCAGCGAATCGACGGGGCGGTCGACGATCACGTTCTGGCGCACGCCAGGGCCGAGCACCAGCATCCACGTGGTGCGCGAGAGAGCATCACCGGTGCGATGATGCTGGAACCCGTTGCCGCCGGCATCGACGTCGGAGTCGCGGCCGAAATCGGGCAGGATGTACATGGTGGTGCGACCCTTGTACTCCGGGTCGGCCTCGACCATGCTCCAAAGCTCGGCGCAGAGGCGGTCTGACCGGCGAATGCCGTCCAGGTAGAGGGAGAACGCGCCTGAGTGGGCGATGTCGATATCATGCAGCGTGACCCAGAGCAGACTGGGCGCGAGTTGCTGCATCAGCCGGTGAACAATGAAGACCGAAAGCTCATCGGGGCTGGAAAGGCTCTTCGCATGTGCGGAGAAGTCGCTGTAGGACAGCTTCAACAGCTCCGCGGTGCGATACAGATCCTCGGCAGTGGCGGTTGAGGTGGAAACCGTGAGGGGCGACTCGTAGTTATCCTGCAGCAGATGCTCATAGTCGAGCGAAGACTTTGCGCCCATCGCGGCTGCCAGCATCTGTTTGGGCAGCAGCACCTCGGCGCCCCAGGGCTCCCCGTACTTGCGATGGTCGCTGCTGCCGATGCGGTTGAAGCCATTGCTGGGCGCCACCACCCAGGCATCCTGCGCCGGCCGGCCCAGATCGCGCCGGAAGTATTCGAAGACCGTCGGGTTTTGCGGCGCCGCGAGCGCAAAGTTGTTCAGCGTCTCGTAGGCCCCGGTGGCCAGCGAAGCGGTCGCCACGTAGTGGCCCAGAATGCCGTGGTTCACCACCTGGGTGAAGAAGGTGCCGCGGGGCAGGAGATCGTTGAGCAAATGAGGAATGTTCTCCTGACCTTCCGGGGCGAAGGTCTCCTCATCGCGAGCGCCCCCGCCGAACGTGACCACCAGAGTCTTGGGACGCCGCGAGGTCTCCAGGCCCCGCAGAGGACGCAAACCGGGGGTTGCCGCGATCATTCCAGCGCCCGCCAGGCCAGCCGCGGAACGCAGAAAGTCCCGTCGCGCCAGCCCCTGCCGCGCGGCCATCCGGTGCAGCGCGCTTAGCTCGGCTTGAGTAGAAATAAGACGACCTCCTGCAGACGCGAGTTGAGTTGATCCTTCTGCTGCTGGCTGAATTGCTGCTGCAGCGCAATCTCGCGCTGCGCCTGCTCACGCTGGCCAAGATGAGCATAGGCGCGGGAGAGCCGATAGTGTGCCTCGGCATAGTCCGGGCGCAGTTCGATGGCACGCTCCAGCGCAACCTGGCTCTCGTGCCACTCCGACTTCTGCTGCGCGAGAACGCCCATTTGATAGTAGGCCTCTGCCAGGTGCGGGTCGGCCGCCATTGCCTGCCGCAACAACCTCTCCGCTGCCGGCTGATCCTGGTGATCGAGCGGCTGCTCCAGAATGCGAGCTGCCGCAGCCGTCGCCGCGCGGGCGTTGTCGGGGTGGCCATCGGCGAAGGCGATCAAGCTGCCGCAGGCCTCGCCTGCCTGCTCTCCCGCAGCCTCGCAGCTGCGCCCGAGCAGGTCTGCATACAGGGCATTGTTGGGATCGTGAGCAAGCAACGCGGCATACTCGACTGCGGCCTCGGGATACTTGTTCGCCCCAAAGAGTGCGATGCCCGCCGTCATCCGGAAGCGGCTGTCCTGGGGATACCGGCCCTGGCCGAAGCGGGCAATCTCCAGCGCTTCATCCCAGGTCCAGTGGCGAAGTAACTCAAGCTCAAGCGTGTACAGATTGGCCGCACTGGGGTTCAGCTTCGCTGCAGCTTGAAAGTCGAGAACAGCAGCCTTGTAGTCTCCACTCTCTTCAGCAACCTCGCCGCGTAGGGATTCAATCGCATCGTTCCGTTCTCTCGCGGGCACCTGATCCAGAGTCTCCGCAGCCTGCTGCAGCTGCTTCGCTGCGTGCAGAGCGACGGCGTAGTTGTAGATGGCATCCACGTTGCCGGGTTGCAGCCTGCTGGCAGCGGCAAAGGCATCGGCCGCCTCACGCGAACGCTTCAATTGCATCAGCGCGCGCCCCAGGTTCGATTGCGCAGCGACATTCGAGCTCTCCAGCCGCACCGCCGCCTGCAGTTCCTCAACAGCTGCTTGCGGCTGATCAAGCTTCAGGTATGCAGCCCCAAGGTTTGCATGGGCTACCGGCTCCTTGGGAGCCAGCTTTGCTGCTCGACGAAGGAACGGGAGCGCACGCTCGGAATTCCCAGCTTCGGCGTAGAGACCACCGGTAGCCTCCTGCACGAGATATAGGTTTGGGTAGCGCAGCGCGAGCCTGCTGAGAACAGGCTCAGCCGAGTCCATTCGGCCTGCGTCGTAGTCCTCCAGCGCGTGCTGCAACGACACCTCATCCGTTCTGCTGAGGGAGACGCCTTGCGCCCGCTGCTGAGAGAAGCCGCGCTGCGCAGGAATGAAGAGCAAGAAGGCAGCAAGCAGCTTTGCCCGCCCGTGAGGCCGTGTGGATCGGAGATGGGATCTTACCGGGAACATGTCGAAAGGAGAACATGATGGATGCGCCTTGTGCCAGGCGCATCCATCTTTTGCCTCACTGCTTAGTAGTTGTACTTCAGCGAGAATTGGAAGAACCGCGAATCCGGTGTGTTGGCCTGGAAGTAGCGGGAGCCGGTGATTTGCCCGCCGTTGCTGGAAATCCCGGTATTACTCGGGCCCCCATAAGCCGGCGTGTTGAGGAGGTTGAAGATGTCCGCCCGGAACTGGAATGCCTGCTCCCGGAAGGTATGGAAGTTCTTGAAGAGCGACATGTCCACCCGGTCGTATCCAGGAACATACGCCTGATTGCGGGGGCCCCCAACGTATGCCAGGGCAGCGGCGCCGGTGACGGTATTCGGAATCAGTTGCCCCGAAGGTGAATTCGGGTAAACCTGGTTGGTGTAAGTGATGTTGCTCGGTGCCGGGTTCGCGAAGGCGCAGGGGTTAAACCAATTCTGGATCGTCCGGACCTTGGCAGGGCAGGTGATGCCGGGATTGGTTGGATTGGGAGTGCCACCGGCCGCGAACGGGTCTCCAATCCGGATTGCATTGACTCCCGACCCACTGGGAGAGGAGATGCTGTTGGTGCCCACGGTAAAGGGTTCCCCGGTCTGTGCCCGGAAGGTGAGGCTCGTCGAGTATCCGCCAATAACGTAGTCAAACAATCCCGTATTGTGCAGGAACTGTCTGCCCTTTCCGATCGGCAGCTCGTAGTTCCCGTTCAAGGTCACACGATGCCGCACGTCGAAGGGCGAACTGGCGTAGTCGCGCCCAATTCCCAGGATATTGAGGCTGCGATAGCCCCCATCCCCGGTGCTGCCCAGGGGCGTGGGAGCATCGTCAAGTGAGTGCGAGTAGGTGTACGTCGCCAGGAAGCTGAGTCCGCGCGACGTGCGCTTCTCGATCTTCGTCTGCAGCGAGTTGTAGTTCGAGACCCCGTCGTAGGCCGTGAAGCTGACGCCGCCGAAGTGAGGATACGGCTGCAGTGGGTTGATGTTATCGCCTGCCGAATCCGTGTAGCCGCCAAAGCTGCTGGGAGCCAGGGCAACCTGTCCGTTCGGGTTGGGGAAGGCGATTAGATGGCGAGAAACCGAGCCGACATACCCGACCGAGGTGGTCATGGTGTTGTTGATCCCGTACTCGACCGTCATGTTGTACTGCTCACTATAAGGCGTGCGCACATTGGGTTCACTGCCGCGCAGGGACGGCTTCGAGATGGAGTTCAACAGGCCGGCGGCGATCGCGTTGGTGAATCCTGTCTCAAGCGTAAAGCCGTTGTTGATGCAGGAACCGGGAGTGCAGGTACCGGCTGAGAAGTTGGAGTCGAACTCGAAGGGGAAGTTCTCTCCGAGGTTCGGATAATAGCCGGTGCTCTCCAGACCACCAAAGAAGATCCCGTAACCTCCATGCAGGACGGTCTTCTCATTCACCTTATAGGCAAAACCCATGCGTGGCGCAAAGTTCGTCTTCTGCGGCTTAATCAGATAGCGATTGTTGGTGTATTTGATCGCAATATTGTCGAGTGCGAGCAAGCGTGTGAACGCCGTGGGCAGGGTCAGGCCTTCCTTGCTGCTTGGCAACAGGTACTCGGCCGTACTCGCCCCCGCTGTCGGTGCGCTGGTGGGGATGAACGCCGCCTGGTTGTCGTGGCGCTCAAGGTACGGTGTGGAGTAATCGTAACGCATACCGAAGTTCAGGGTAAGGTGCTGACTCGCCTTCCAATCGTCCTGGAAGTACCCTGCCCGGTTGAAGCGCACGTCGTCGGTATTGAAGATGTTGGACACCGCCGAGCTGTTCATATTGTTGGTAAGAAAATCGGCGACGCCATAGCCGGTGTTTGCAGTCGTCGATCCTGACGCATTGACTTGCGCGGTATACAGCCCGGTGAAGTTATAGGTTCCTCGGGGTTGCGTGGGCTGCGATGTGGTGAACCGGATGCGCTGGAAATCCACACCACCCTTCAGTGTGTGATTGCCAACCACTTTCGTCACGTTATCAAGAATCTGGTAGACGTTCTCGTACTCGTTGGTCGCGTAGAAGGTTGGCGAACCAAAGAACGACAGGCCTCCCACGTTGAAGGCGGGCAATCCTCCTTCCGTCGGAGCATAGGGGATGCCGCCCAGTCCGAGGCCCGTGGCCGCGGACGGATTATTAGCGTTGAACTGCAAACCGTCGGTGTGCTCGTAGTTGTAACCCACGCGGAACTCGTTGGTCAGCGTGGAGGTGAAGACGTGAGTTTCGCCACCGGCGAAGTTTTCGCCGAGTTGCACCACCTGGCCCGTATCGCCGAAGCCACCGCCATCGAGAATGGGGCCAAACGGCGCGGGATGCGTGGCAGGCTCGTGGGTGTAGCTGTAGCGCCCGAAGACCTGGTCCTTCGCGGTCACGTTCCAGTCGGCGCGGGTATCCCATTGGAACGTATTGTCAAGGGTATTATCCTGCGCGGTGTAGTTGTTGTAGGTCTGCCCGGGCACGCCGATGTTCGGGCTGGGGAAGAGGCTGAGGATCTTCAGTGCAACCGGGTCCAGAGTGACCCCGGGCTGCAGGTCCAGACGGTTGTTGGTCACCGGCACGGTTCCAGCGGCAGTCTGGCTGGGCGCATACAGCTGGACCGTGTTCCCATTTACCAGGTTCTTGTTCAGCAATTCGCTGAAGTTGCCTGTCCTCATCAACGCTGTCGGCACCGATAGTCCGGAGTGCGTTTCGCCGAAGACGATACGATTCGCTTCCAGGTCACCAAAGAAGAACAGCTTGTCCTTGATCACGGGCAGTCCGAGGGTAGCCCCGAACTGATTCTGCCGATATTCCGCAATCGGCGAGGTTCCCTGGAAGAACTCGCGCACGTCGAACGCATCGTTGCGGATGTACTCCCACAGGCTGCCATGGATGTTGTTGGTACCCGATTTGATGCTGGCGTTCACGACCGCACCCGCCGAATGTCCGAACTCGGAGTTATAGGCACCCGTCTGCACCTTGAACTCGGCCAGCGCATCCGGTGGAGGCCGCACCACATAGCTGGCGCCGTTGAAGAAGTCGACCACGTTCACGTTGTTGTCGACGCCATCCATGATGTAGTTGTTCTGCTCGGCGCGCTGACCGTTGGCGTCGAAGTCTCCGCCCTTCTGGCCGCGTGCTCCATTGGCGGGTGCGACTCCCGCGGTCAATTGCGCGATGAAGACCCAGTTGCGTCCGTTCAAGGGGGTGTCATTGATGGTCTTCGATTCCAGAACCTGACCGCTTGAGCCATCCTCGGTCTGCAACAGCGGAGGCGCGGTGTTCACCTCGACCGTCTCGGTCGACGCGCCCAGGCTCAGCTTCAGGTTGGCTTCAAGCCGGTCCTGTACGTGGAGTTCGATCCCCTCCTGCGTGGTCGACGAAAAGCCGGCGGCGGAAGCAGAAACCTTGTAGTGCCCGATCTTGACCGGTGAAAACACGTAGCTGCCGCTGGCGTCGGATTGCGCCTTCAGAGTCAGGCCGGTGTCCGTGTTGATCAGAGTCACTTGCGCATTCGGGATGACGGCGCCGGTCTGGTCCTGCACAAAGCCGGTGATGGAGCCGGCGTCAGCCTGCGCCATGGCTCCGGCGACAGTCCAGCCAAACAGCATCAACAGGATCAGGAGGACGCGTTCTGCGCTTCCGCGCCACGACGCGGTGGGTAAGTTTGATAGTCCTTGCATCAACAGTGCTCCTCAGAAGAATTTTTTAGCGCACAAGTCTTATGGCTCGGCTGATTCCGGATCAAGACCGAAATCGCCGACCCCAGCTTTGGCTCTTGCTGCATATTCCTGGGAATGGCCGTATTTCTTGGATGTAATCGATTGCAGGTGCGGGACGAATCCCTCCTGCAGGTCACGCAGGACTCTAGTACGTGCTCCTCCCGAGTGTCAAGGCCTTTAATCGATTAAGGACCAAGTTGAAGAACTCGCGAAGCTTTTTTCTCGGCCGGCGCCGGCCAGCCGTTGTGCACGTTCCCGGGTGCCTAAAGCACCGGCGCGTACAATCAGACAAAGTCTGCACGCTCCGAGGGTTCCGGGTCGATGTCCGTCAGCATGCGGGAGATTGCGAAGCTTGCCGGCGTGTCCAGCGCAACTGTCTCGCGGGTGCTCAATGGATCGGCGCTGGTCAGCGAAGAGACCACGCGCAGGATCCAGCAGATTCTCGACGAACTTCACTTCGTCCCGAACAGCAGCGCCATCCATCTGAAGCGCGGCAAAAGCCACACCTACGGCATCGTCATTCCCGATTTGACCAATCCGTTCTTCACGGAACTGGTCAAGAGCTTCGAGGAATTGCTGGTCGCAAACAACCAGGAACTGCTGATCGCCAACACGGACCTTCAGTTGACCCGGGCGCAACGCTCCGTGCATCGCATGCTGATGCGCCGGGTCGACGGCGTGGCGCTGCTCGCGTCGGAGTACGAGACCGCCTCGCTTGAATCCCTGGTCAAGAACCGCATCCCGGTCGTCACCGCAGATCACTACCGCATCTCCCCGGGGCTGAGCGACATCATCGTCGACTTCGCCGGCGGGATGGACCAGGTGGTCGCCCATCTGCGCAGCCTTGGCCACACCCGGGTCGGGTACATCGGCGGGACCAAAGGTCTGGCGACTTCCAAGGTTCGTTCCGAGTCGTTTCTCAACGCCATTCGCAAACACGGAGTCTCGACCAGGAAGAGCTGGATCACCGAAGGAAACTATCGCGTGGCCGGCGGTGTGGTCGCGATGGGCAAAATTCTCTCGCAGCCTGACCGTCCGTCGGCCGTGGTCACGGTCAACGACCTTACCGCCATCGGCGCGCTCCGCGCCGCCCGCGAACGGCACCTCCGGATTCCGGAAGATATCTCGATCACCGGGTGGGACGACATCGAGATGAGCGATATCGTCTCGCCCCCGCTCACCACCCTCCGGATCTCGCTCCGGCAGTATGCCGGCATGATGATGGAGGCGTTACAGGCCACCGGGGAAGATCTCACCCAGCCTGGACGGCAGTTCACGGTGCCGACCACGCTGATCGTGCGACAGTCGACCGGACCTGCTCCGGCAGCGGCGAAAGAGCAGCAAACAAGGGAGAAAAAGCGGGCGCGAAAAGCAGAGACAACTCCTCTCTCCACTATCCTGCCAGCCGGAATTGATGTAAACTGAAGACTCGATTTCTGAACAGGAAAGTAGTCATGTCAATCCATCCCATCATGCAGAAGCTGGCCGCCAAGTTCGAGCGGACCGATCTCCCCGCCTTCGCTCCCGGCGATACCGTTCGCGTTCAGGTCAAGATTAAGGAAGGCGAGAAAGAGCGTCTTCAGGCCTTTGAGGGCATGGTGATCGCCTGCCGCCGGGGGCCCCAGGGCACCTTCACTGTCCGCAAGATGAGCTTCGGCCAGGGTGTCGAGCGCATCTTCCCCTTCAACTCCAAGGTGGTCGACAAGGTTGAGAAGGTTCGCTCCTACCAGGTGCGCCGCTCCAAGCTGTTCTATCTGCGCGGTCTCCGGGGCAAGGCTGCCCGTCTGCGCGAGGTGGAGCGCAAGGTCGTCTCCGCTTAGTCGCAGGTCTTGTTCAAGAAACCCCATGACTCGTTGCGAGGCATGGGGGTTCTCGCTTAAGCGCGTTGTAAACTACCGCCATGGGCGCCCTTTTCAAACTGGAGAATCCGAACAACCTGGCGCCCGCAACGCTTAAACAGCAAATGCTTCGCCAGCTTGTCTGCTCGGACGCACCCGAACAAGCGCTGCGCTACCGCGGATACACCCGGATCGCGGGCATCGACGAGGTAGGACGCGGCGCCCTGTTCGGTCCGGTGGTCGCCGCCGCGGTGATCCTGCCCCGAGGCCTCTCCACCTTGGCGCGGGCCGGCCTTACCGACTCCAAACAACTCACCCGCGAGCAGCGCGAGAAGCTGGACCGCAAGATCCGCCGCATGGCGCTGGCCCTCTCCATCGCCGCCGTCGACGCCGAAACCATCGATCGCCTCAACATCTACCAGGCGACTCGTCTGGCCATGCTCACCGCGCTCGAAGGTCTGCCGATCGCACCCGATCACCTGCTCATCGACGCCATGCGGATCGATCATCCCTGCCCGCAGACCCGCCTCTTCTATGGGGATTCGCTATCGCTTTCGATCGCCGCCGCCAGCGTGGTCGCGAAGGTCTTTCGTGACGGACTGCTGCGCGAACTCGACCACGCCTATCCGCAGTATGGCCTGGCCTCGCACAAGGGCTACGCGACGCCGGAACACCGCCAGGCGCTGCGCGAACACGGGCCCTGCGCGCTGCATCGGCGTTCGTTTGCGCCGGTTCGCCAGGCGGATCCCGATCTCGCTTTGGAGATGGAGATGGAGTCCGGCGAACTGCTCTTTGATGATGGCATTCTGATGGAGCCGGTCGAGACCCCGGCCGACCGCCTGGACGAGACTGTAGCCGACATGCAGGAGGCCGCTTGGGCCTGAAGCTGCTCTGCGTCGTGGCGCATCCGGATGATGAGTGCTTCGCCTTCGGGGGAGCGCTCGCGCTCGCCGCTGCCCGAGGCGTCGAGGTCTCGGTCATCTGCCTGACCGACGGCCAGGCAGCCAGCAACCGCGGGGATGCCGCCAGCGGCGAAGAACTTGGCCGCATTCGCCGGGAAGAGTTTGCCGAATCCTGCGAGGTGCTGGGAGTCACCCACTACGAGCTGTTGGACTACCAGGACGCGCAGCTCGAGTTCGCGGACTTCTCACGCGTCGCTTGCCGGCTGGTGGACCGCATTCGCAACTTCCAGCCGAACGTGGTCCTCACCTTCGGCATGGATGGCGCGCTCAACACGCATCCCGACCACACCATGGTCTCGGCCTTCACCCAGGCTGCTTTCCACTGGGCAGCCTCAGCCAAGCGCTTCCCTGATCTGGGCCCGGTGCATCGCGCGGATCGCCTGTTTGTCCTCTCGACGACCTTCTTTCTGCCCGACCGCCCTGCCCCGCTGCCGATACCCCATACGCTTTCGCTCGATATCAGCAGCGTTATGGCGATCAAGCAGGAGGCCTTCCGCCGTCACACCTCGCAGGCACCCTTGATGGAGCGGACGAAAGATCTTTTCGAACGCTTTGGCCAAACCGAATATTACACTCTCGTCGCCGCCCACCAACCGCAGTCCGCCGGCTCGACCCAGGACATGTTTGAAGACCTCGCCTAGGCTCGTTCCATTGAGCCGAGTGGAGTGGCTCTCAAGATGTTGATTTGCCCCCTCAGCCCAGCTTCGTAGAAGTGCCGGCGATCGATCCCTGGATAAGGCGATCGTAGATAAATCGTTACCAGGCAAAGCTGCTTTAGGTTCTGCGAGCAGACCCGGTGGCCGCCACGCGAAGTTTGCCGCTAGTCAAAAGCCGGGTCACCTGGCGCTCCACACGCCGGCTCAACGCGCGGAGATCGTGATGCCGAACGAGCTCGGCCACCTTCCATCCCGGCAGGCGAAAACGGGGATACACCAAATCGTCCGCTTCAAGAACGGTCGGATCGGCGGAGCGGCGGGCCAGAAACTCTCCGAGTTGCTGCGTCCGGTTCTCGCGATACCGCTCCCACCACTCCGTGCAGCGCTGCTGCAGCAGATTGATCTCGGCGGGGCGATCGAGCAGATGCCGGATCAGCTTGCCGGCGGCCGCCCAGGAAGAGACGGTAGGAACCGGATGATCCTGCCCCCAGATCTCGCGAAAGTAATCCAGCGTGATCCGCTTTTCCACGATCGGAATGGTTCCGCAGGCGAGCGCTTCGTAGACCCGGAAACATTCCAGGTTCACGTTGCCCATGGGGCAGGGCGCGAAGACCGAGTTCAGCAGAATCTCGGTGTTTTCTGCCTGCGAGTAGCGCCGATTACCCTCGGGAGTGCGGTTGAACATTCCCAGGCCCGGAACTTTGTCCGTGGCGAAAAGCAGGTGCGGTTCAATCCGGGCCAGTTCTCGTGCCATATCAGGCCTCGAAGCCTTATTCACTTGTCCCAGAAAGGACCAGGCATACTGACGCTCGGTTGACCGTTTGACCGGGGCATCCGGTAGCTTCAGATTCGCGGTGTAGCCCAGCGGGAGAAACTCCACTTTGTCGGCGCGAAAGACACTTGCCCAGTGGCCGCCGCGGATCACACCCCGAAAGTAGGCGTAGATCTCTGGATCAAAGTCGTAATTCTCGTCGGAAAAATCCACGAGTATCGCGTCAAGTCCGCGAAATCGAGCATAGTAGCCGCGATCCCGCGCGGTAATAAAATGATCAAAGATGATCGCGTGGTCCCGCACCACCTGGCGCTCGCCGTCGACGACCCACTCTCCGAGAAAGGGCCCAAGCATCTCGCGAATCCAGCGCCCTTCACTGGGGTTGGAGCCCTGCCAGATCGCAGTATAAGGAGCATCCCAGGAGGTCTCCAGCGAGCGTGAAGATTCCTCAACCGAAAGCGGCCAGTTCAGGAGGACGGAGGAATCCGGCATGGATGGTGACCTCGGATGGGCACGTGCGGGGCGGGCATACGCTTGGTGGCGTCCCGATCCGGGACCGCCATCCCACGTACTACCAAAACGATACGCACATTGATCCGAAGCTGCAATCCATTTCGGGAACTCCGATGGCACCCTTGTCCCGTGTGCCGCAATGGAACTGCGACTCACGACAGCCGACGATGATCTACTTTACGGCGGGGATGACTGCGCTTCCAGCCTGACCATGCCGTCGAGCGCATGCATCCTGCACCGCGCGGACGCTCAACACGATGCGACTGAGAGGGGATCTACGTCAGTGTTGCGTTGCCGCGCAGCCTGGCGCCACGGTTCGATAGAGCACGTCCAGCTGCTCGGCAAGGTCTGTCCGGTCCGGGTGCTGGCGCAATCCAGCCTGGAGCGCAGCGACCGCGTCGTACCACAGCCCCTGCCGCACGAAGACCTGAGCTCGCAGCAGGGGGTCGGCATTGGCGCGGTCCGCAAGCTGCGGCTCGACCGCTGCCTGCGCTGCCTTGCTCGCAATCGTGAAGTGCACCGGATTGGGCAGCTTCTCGAGCGAACTGCCAGAGACCTTCCAGGCATACCCTTGGCCGGGCTCGAGCGGAGGCGAGTCCGCGGGGTAATCCAGGCTGAAGCCGGGGACATCCATCTCGACCAGGACGTCGCCCGCGTCATTCAGCAGGGAAAAGGTGTAGCGGACTCCGTCCTGCTCGGCCGCGTGCCATTCGAACCGGGGATGAGTGCTCATCGAGATGCCGTCACTCGGCGCGCAAAGCGTGACCTGCGATACTGCCCCACGCGAGGCTAATCCTGCCTCCGTCTTGGCCGCCGGGAGGCGGTCCAAGTGAAAGCCGGAAAGGTCGGTCATCACCCGAGCCGGCCGAGGCCCGGGGTTGGCTCTGCTCTTGTCCGAAGCCGAAGCTGGCGGCGTGCTCGGTGCCGTCTGCTGCACTGCCGCAGCCAACGTCGCTGCGCAGCCCATGCCGCACAGCAGAAGCAATCCCCGGCGGAAGGAAAAGGACCTTACTTCCATGAAGTGGATGCCTCGCCGGCGGAGCCGATATTTACATTCAGAAACTCGTGCCCACTGGAGCAGTCAAGGGTCGGATCCAGCAGGTAGGTCTCCTGCTTGGGCAGCTTGTACGGAACATCGTTTAGCTTGATCTGGATCAGCAGCCGACGTGCAGGCTCCTCAACCTCGAGTATCCCTTCCTTGATGCCCAGCGACTCCTCTTTCTCGTTGATCACGCAGCTATAGGACTTCGAGATCGCGTGCCTCTCGACATAGTTGACCTTCAGCTTCATCCTGCAGGAAGGCGGCTGCGGATGCTCTACGACGATACCCGACGGCGTCAGTTTTGTTGCCTGTTGCACCGCCATGCCCTCGCTCTGCCGCGCCAGCTCCAGCGCCGCTTTGCCGACGGGTGACCTTTGCACGGAAGCATTGGGTTTAAACATCATGCCGGTGTCGTACATGCCGGTTGGCACGTAGGTCCGGCCAAGATCAAACATGGCGCTGCGATCCTTGATTGGAGTGGTGCTCACCCAGGTCTGCACCGCGTCGCCACTCTTCGGATCGAGCTGCATGGAGCGCAGCCGCAGGATCTCGTCGCCATGCTTCGGACTCTCCGGCTCGATCAGGTTGGTTGCCAGCACCATGTCCAGGGGAGTATCCAGCGTCTGGACGTACTCCGCGATGTAGCTGGTCGACGTAGGATCGTACAAACCACCGGGATTGAGAAATACCGGACGAAAGTGCGGGTCGAGCGCAAACTGCTGGTAGAGCATGCCGGTCAGCAGCTGGCTGAGATTGCCTCCATAGGATTGCCCGCTGCTGTCGTACGTCGGCAGAATGCCCACCACAAATCGCTTCTCCTGCGCTGCCGCAAAATTGCTCAACAGCACAACAAGAGCCAAGGCGGCAACCCGCCCGCACAGCCCGGCCGAATTTGTTCTGCCCTGGCCCGTCATTTGGTCGAGATCTTCTTGAGTGGAGGCTTTGGACCCGTAGCACTCGCGTCACTCTTCGCGGCAGGCGCGGGAGCTATGGCACTCGTCGTCAGTTCGCGTATCGTCGCCGGTCCCGTCGCTCCGCCCTGTGAAACCCGAAGCGGCTCCACATACTTCGTAGAAACAATCGACGTCGGCGCTACATACCATGCGGTATCGCCAGCAAGCTGCATGTAGTCGTAGATGATCGGCATATTCGTCGGCAGCGAACCCTGGTGTTCACGCTGATACAGCGCCACATAGAGCTGCAGCTCCTTGCGGATCTCATCCTGCTGCGACGTGTTGGTCTGCGCAATCATGTCGATCGCCCGCTCCAGGTGCGGATCCGGATACGCTCCGCGCCCCTCATCGTACTGAATGGCCTTCATGTAATGATCGAGCCCGAGCTGGCGATCCTCCGCGGTGCGGGCGGTCATGGAGATCACCTTGCCCAGGTACAGGTGCGCGCGGGCATCACTTGAACGCAAAGCCACCGCCTCTTCCAGGTTGTCCCGCGCCTCCGCGAACAGGTCGTAGTCCAGCGCGATGATGCCGTTATCGCGTTTGAGCGCAGACATCAGCAGCGGAAACTCCGGACCCGATGCCGTCAGTCCACCAGCCTTCAGCTTCGCGTCGATCTGCGCCTTGGCGGTCCCGCTCAGCAACTCTTGCATATGCGAGTTGCGCAGCTTCACGCGATCCGCACGTGCGATGAAGCCAAGTCCTACCCGCGAGTCGCGGTTGGTGAGGTTCGACATCCGCGCAAACAGCCGCGGAATCTCACGCGCATCGTAACTCTGGTCCAGCATGTAAGTGAGCGCGGCCTCGTCGGCCTCATTCTCGTTGACTTCGCTCCACTCGGTGATGGTCACATTGGAGCGGAACAGGAATTGGGCTGCCAGCGCGCCGCCTCCTCCTGCCAGCACACCGCCCGCAAGCGCGCCAAAGCCACCTTTGGCGATCACGCCAATCGCCGCACCGCCGAGGCCGCTCGCAAGCGTGACGAGTGCCCTCTTCTTCTCGACATCTTTCTCCCGCTCTTCATTCAATTGCTCTTCGATAATCGTGTTCTTGATCTCGTTGTAGTGGTGATTCTTCTCCACATGAGCAATTTCGTGCGCCAGCACATACGAGAGCTGCGCCTCGTTATCCAGCAGGGCCACCAGTCCGGTTGAAACATAAATCGTGCCCGTGGACAGCGCTTCCGCCCGCGGTACGGGATCGAGAAGCAGACGGAAGGAGTAGAGATTCGGAGAGTCCTTGGGCACCAGGCGCTGGCCGATGTTATTCAGGTACCGCTGCAGGATGGGGTTGTCGTACAGCTCGCCGTAGTCGTTGCGAAATGCCGCCGCCTGCTCCGCCGAACCAATGGAAAAGCGAATGGAAGAGTTGACCCGGTAGGCATAATTCAGGTCGTTCTGCCGCACCTTATCCCACTCCGCGCGAATCAGTGCCTGCACCTCCGGACGCGCCTCGATCTCAGCCGTCTTCTTCTTGTCGTTGTCCGATAGAACAGGAGGTGTTTCGGACGTCTTAGGCTGCTTCTTGCCCCCCAGACCAAACTGACCAACGGCCGGAAGCACGAGAACGAATGCAAGTAGAAGCCATAGAGTACGGCGGAGGAAGGACGACATGACGATGCTCTCCCGAACAATCAGGTACGTGTCCATGCGTCGGACACGCTGTGTTGCACAAGGGCCGGATGCGCGAAAGGCTACTCGCAACCCGTGGTAGAGTCAAACACATTCTTTTTCGGCGATCGCTTTTCCCGGAGGCGGAGGGGTAAAGATGTCACACACGCATTTCACCACCCACAGTCGCAGGTTGCTGCTGCTTCTCCTTCTGGCTTCCGGCTTGTTAGCTTCCGGACGACATGGTCAGAGTGCCCTGGTGCCGCTTAGGCCGGGTGAGATAACGCTCGAAATTCCCGAACTTACAACCACACTCGACGCGAATAGTTCGGCGACACTTCCGCTGGCGCCGGTCTCCTTTGTGAAGTTACACATCACGCGCAACCCCTCCGAAATCGACTATGGATCCATCCACACCCGGATTAATACCGAAGCCGCCGATATCCTGATGACGACCACCGGCACGACCGACGGAATTCTCTGTAACCTCGACCTGAACCGGCACGGTGGCTTTCAGCTGAACCCAGGAAGAAATTCAATCGAAGTGGAATATACCGACCACTTCCGTCGCGTACACTATGCCAGCTTTCTGCTGGATCGCGGCGTAAGGGAGAAGCCCAGAAACCTGCTCGTCTCCGCGCCGCCCACGCACTTATCCGGCCAGAAGTATGCCGTGGTCGTCGGCGTCTCCCACTACCAGAATGCCGGCGCAGGGCTCAAAGATCTGCAATATGCCGACCGCGATGCCACCAGCTTCCGCGATTTCCTCGTCAGTCCCCTTGGCGGCTCGTTCCCCAGGGACAACATCGTTCTTCTGCTCAATGAAGACGCCACCTCGGAACGGGTACGCAGCGCCCTGTTCACGTTCCTGAGTAAGCCGCGGCCCGAAGACTTAGTTGTCATCTATCTCGCAGGCCATGGTTCCCCCGATCCCAATGACGGCCGCAACTTATACTTCCTGACTTACGATACAAAGACGGAGGACATGGGCGGCACGGCTTTCGCCATGTTTCAATTCCGCGATGTCTACGAGCGTGTTCTTAAAGCCAGGCGAGTGATCACTTTCGTCGACTCCTGCCATAGCTTCGGAATCTCCGGCGAACGAAATATCGGCGGACCGAAAAACAATCTCATCAACCAGTATGTGCAACGGTTCGCTTCTACCGGGGAGCGGGCCGTCCTGACCGCCTCCGATACCAGCGAACTCTCCTACGAAGATGCAAAGTGGGGCGGCGGACACGGCGTGTTCACCTACTATCTGCTCAAGGGTCTGAGCCACGACGCCGACCTCAATCATGATGGCACCGTGACCGTGGCGGAACTGTCGGTCTTCCTGCGCGACAAGGTCTCGGGCGATACCCAGGGACGTCAAAATCCACAGGCCATCGTCGGCGAAGTCGCGAACCTGCCGGTCAGCTCCGTCGGCCGCGAGCTCTCGCTGGTGCACAGCCCGCCGCAGCCCCCGGTCCACTGAAGCCGTGCCTCGGCGTCATAGCCTCTCGAAGCCTTCGACTGCAGAAACAAAAGAGCACATGCGGCTGCCCGCATGTGCTCCTCGTTTCTGCTTTCCTTCGAATTGTTCGCCTAGACCGGCCTGCCCTCGGCCGAGGCGATCTCCGCCTCCGCCTTGCGTGTGACTTCGTTCGCCTCATCGTACTTGGCGGCGTCATCTCCGGCCTTGGCCCACATCTCCTGCCCGCGCTTCAGGTCTTCCTCGGCACCGGCCCGGTCGATCTCCTGCGGAGGCACAGCCGTCTCCGCCAGAATCGTCACCCGCTCCGGAAGCACCTCGACGAAACCCCACGCCACAAAGAACTTCTGCTCTCCGGCCGAGCCGCCATGCAGCCGCACCTCGCCCACGCCAAGCTCCGCCAGCAGCGGCGCCGCGCCATACAGCGCCTCCAGGTATCCGCTGGCGGACGGCAGCTCGACCGCATCGGCCGTAGCATCCAGCAATACCTGGTCCGGCGTCACCAGCCGCACCACCAATTTCCCGTCCTGTAACGCCTCAGCCATGGTCTCTCACGTCAGATCCGCACTCAGGCGTTCTGCTTCATCTTCTCCGCCGCCGCGCGCACATCTTCGATGCCGCCCTTCAGATAGAAGGCCTGCTCCGGAATATCGTCGTGCTTGCCCTCGATGATCTCCTTGAACGAGCGCACCGTATCCGCTACCTTCACGTACGCGCCGGGAATCCCGGTAAAGACCTCCGCCACATGGAACGGTTGTGACAGGAAGCGCTGCACCTTGCGCGCCCGGGCCACGGTGATCTTGTCCTCTTCGGAGAGCTCGTCGATGCCCAGGATGGCGATGATGTCCTGCAGGTCTTTGTAGCGCTGCAGAATCCGCTTCACACCCTGCGCCACATCGTAATGCTCCTGCCCTACAACGCGCGGCGAAAGGATCCGCGACGTGGAAGCCAACGGATCGACAGCCGGGTAGATGCCAAGCTCCGAGAGCGGCCGTGAAAGCACGGTGGTCGCGTCCAGGTGGGCAAAGGTTGTCGCCGGCGCCGGGTCCGTCAGGTCGTCGGCCGGCACATACACTGCCTGCACCGAGGTCACCGAGCCCTTCTTGGTCGAGGTGATGCGCTCCTGCAGCTCACCCATCTCCGTGGCCAGGTTAGGCTGGTAGCCCACCGCCGAAGGCATGCGCCCCAGCAGCGTCGAAACCTCGGATCCCGCCTGCGTGAAGCGGAAGATGTTATCGATGAACAACAGCGTGTCCGCACCTTCTTCGTCGCGGAAATACTCCGCAACCGTCAGCCCGGTCAGCGCCACGCGCAGCCGTGCTCCTGGGGGCTCGGTCATCTGGCCATAGATCAGTGCAGCTTTGGACTTCGAGAAATCCTTGATGTCGATGACGCCCGACTCCTGGAACTCGGTCCACAGATCGTTCCCTTCACGCGTCCGCTCGCCGACTCCCGCGAACACCGAAAACCCGCCGTGCTTGGTGGCCACGTTGTTAATCAATTCTTGAATGACGACCGTCTTGCCCACTCCAGCGCCGCCGAACAAACCGATCTTGCCGCCCTTCAAAAACGGCTGGATCAGGTCGATCACCTTGATCCCGGTCTCGAACATCTCTTCCGACGTCGACTGCTCGTCGAAAGCTGGTGCCTGCCGGTGAATCGGCATATGCACCTTGGCGTTCACCGGACCCAGCTCATCCACCGGCTGGCCCAGCACGTTCAGCACCCGCCCCAGCGTCTCGCGGCCCACGGGTACGGTGATGCCGGCGCCCGTATCGATCGCCTTCATCCCGCGAACCATGCCCTCGGTGGCCACCATCGCGATGCAGCGCACGCGGCCTTCGCCCAGGTGCTGCTGCACTTCGACGATCACATCCAGCGGCGAAGGCACGTTAAAGCCCTCGCTCACGATCCGCAATGCCTGAAAGATCGGCGGCATGTTCTTCTCTTCGAACTGGACGTCCACCGCCGGTCCGCTGATCGAAATTACTTTTCCAATATTCTCTGCCATATACCCGATAGCCTCTTTTGCGGCGGCGCCTTACAGCGCAGCCGCTCCACTCACGATCTCGATAATTTCCTTGGTAATCGCCGCCTGCCGAACACGGTTCATCGTCAGCGAAAGCGAATCGATCAAATCTCCGGCGTTCTTCGTCGCCGCATCCGTGGCCGTCATGCGCGCGGCGTGCTCGGCCGCAATCGACTCCAGCAGCGCATGGAAGATCTCGGTCGTCACATAGCGCGGAAGCAGATGCGAGAACAGCTCCTCCGGCGACTGATCGAAGATGTAATCCACCTCGGCTGTGCCGAACTTCTTGGCCTCGCGATCCATCTCCGTCGTCTCCGGCTCGAAGACATCGATGCCTTCAGACTCCGCCGCCAGAACCGCGGCATCCCGCTGCTCCTGGGTCATCGCCTGGAACGACTCAATCTCCTGCACGCCCAACTTGCGAATCGGGAGCAGCTTCTGCACCACGATCCGCTGCGACAGAACCGATTTGAATTCGTTGAAAACCAGGTACACCGAATCGATCTCCGCCCGCTCGTAGCGCTCGATGATCGACCGCGCAACCCCGGTCACCTCTTCAAAATCCGAGTGCAGCAACAGGTCAGCGTGTTCCGCTGCCACCTCGATCTGCTGCGCGCGCTGCCGCGTCGTCTCGTAGTGCACGGAGAGATCGTTGTCGTAGTGCTCTTCCCGCGTCTGGTAATCCGCCGCTGCATACTTGCGTTTGTAAAATCCTATTGCCTTCTTTCCGATCGGCTCCAGATCCACGTTCTGGCCGCGCGCCACACGCGCATCGATGAACTTCTGCGCAGCCTTGCCCACATTCGAGTTGAAGCCGCCTGCGAATCCTTTATCCCCCGCGATCACCAGCAGAAGAAGATTCTTCTCCTCGCGCTCAGCCAGCAGCGGATGCCGGATCGCACCCGTCTCCGGGTTGTAGAGATCGGTGCGCCGCACCAGCGATTCCAGCACGTTCGCCAGCATCTGCGCATACGGCCGGGCATGCAGCGCCCGTTCCTGCGCGCGGCGCAGCTTCGCCGCCGAGACCATCTTCATGGCCTTGGTAATCTGCCGCGTGTTCTTCACACTGCGAATGCGGCGCCGTAGATCGAGAACGTTGGCCATGGGTTACTTGTTGCCCACCATCGCCGTCGCCGGCGTCGCTTCGCTGCCCTTCGTCGCTTCGGCCTGCCTGGCGCTCTCGCTCGCCTTGTTCTTCAGGGTTTCCAGAAAGCCCTTCTTGTAGTCGTTGATGGCATCAGTCAGCCGCTTGCGCAAATCGTCGTCCAGCGCCTTCTTGGTCGCGATGTCGGTCAGAATCGTTGGCTGCTGACCCTCGAGGTACGGGTAGAACCCATCCTCAAACGCCCGCAAATCCTTGATCTCGACATCTTCCAGCAGATTGTTGACGCCGGCGAAGATAATCGCCACCTGCTTCTCTGCCGGCAGCGGCTGGAACTGCGGCTGCTTCAGCAGTTCAACCAGGCGCGCGCCCTTGTTCAGCTGATTCTGCGTCACCTTGTCCAGGTCCGAACCGAACTGCGAGAAGGCCGCTAGTTCGCGATATTGCGCCAGGTCAAGCTTCAGCGTCGCACCCACCTGCTTGGTGGCCTTGGTCGCCGCCGAGAAGCCGACACGAGACACCGAAAGCCCCACGTTCACCGCCGGACGCACGCCGGAGTTGAACAAATCGGTTTCGACGAAGATCTGGCCGTCCGTGATGGAGATCACGTTGGTCGGAATGTAGGCCGAGACGTCGCCCGCCTGGGTCTCGATGATCGGCAGAGCGGTCAGCGATCCGCCGCCCAGCTTCTGACTTACCTTGGCCGAACGCTCCAGCAGACGCGAGTGCAGGTAGAACACGTCGCCGGGGTACGCCTCGCGCCCTGGAGGACGACGCAGCAGCAGCGAAATCTCGCGATAGCTAGCCGCGTGCTTCGAGAGATCGTCGTAGATGATCAGCGCGTGCCGCCCCGAGTCGCGGAAGTACTCGCCCATCGCGGTTGCGGCAAACGGCGCCAGATACTGCATCGGAGCCGGCTCCGACGCGGTCGCGGCCACCACGATCGTGTACGCCATGGCGCCAAAGCTCTCGAGCGTCTGAACGACCTGAGCCACTGAGCTGCGCTTCTGCCCGACCGCACAGTAGATGCAGATCAGGTTGTTCTTGGCCGAGTTGATGATGGTGTCGAGCGCGATCGCCGTCTTCCCCGTTTGGCGGTCGCCGATCAGCAGTTCGCGCTGTCCGCGTCCGATCGGAATCATCGTATCGATGGCCTTGATCCCGGTCGCCATCGGCTCCTTCACGCCCTGGCGGTCGATCACGCCCGGCGCCAGCCGCTCCACTGGCAGCGTCTTGTCCGTGTTGATCGGACCCTTATCGTCGATCGGCTGGCCCAGCGCATTCACCACGCGGCCAATCAGCGCCTCACCCACCGGCACCGACATGATCTTGCCCGTGCGCTTCACCTGCTCGCCCTCGCGCAGCAGGTCGAACTCGCCCAGCAGCACCGCGCCCACCTGGTCTTCATCGAGGTTCATCGCCAGTCCGGAGACGCCATGCGGAAACTCGATCAACTCGCCGGCCATCACCTTGTCCAGCCCATGAACGCGCGCGATGCCATCGCCCAGCGACACGATCGTTCCTACCTCGTCCACCTGCACCCGCTGCTCGTAGTTGTCGATCTTCTCGCTCAGCAGCGCGGTAATCTCGTCAGCCCTCATGGTTGCCATAACTCGTCTCGATCCTGTCCTCGGCCCGCATCTCCAGGCCGCAAATCCAATGTCTCAATATCCTACGGAGCCTAAGCGCTCAGCAGCGCCCGCTTCATCTGCTCCAACTGCGCCCGGACCGACCCGTCGTACACCGTCGATCCAATCTTCACCACCGCCCCGCCCAGCAGTGCGGAGTCCAGCTTATACGCTACCCGAATCCTGGTCCCGGCCAGCTTCGCCACCTGCATCTCCAGCTCCGCGCGATCCTCGCCGTTCAGCTCGTGAACCGTGCTCACCTCGGCCTCGGTGACGCCCAGGTCCAGATCAGCCACCTGATCATACGCGGACAGGATGACGTTGAGATCACCCAGCCGCTGATGATCCATGATGATAGCCAGGAAGTTGCGCACCTCGCGCATCATTCCCAGGCGCGCCGCAATGCCGTCCAGCACGTTCAGCTTCTGCTCGTTGGCGATCGAGGGGTCCATCAACACCTCGCGCAACTGCGGGTTCGACTCGAAAAGGACAGCGAAATCAGCCATCTGCTGCCGCGCCGCGACCAAGTCCAGACCCTTCTTCAGGGCAACTCCGGCAAACGCGTGCGCGTAACGAAGAGCAACCACACCCACGTTCGCCATCAGTTTGCCCCGCCCTTGCCGCCTTCATCCTCACCCAGACGCTGCGCAAAGCTCTTCACCAGCAGGCGGTCAGTCTCGGCGGAGATCACCAGGCGGCGCGCTGCCTGCTCCACCGCGAGCGTCGCCGCATACTGCTGCAACTGGCGCTGCGCAGTCTGGGTCGCAGACGCGATCTCCTGGTCCGCCGACGCCAGAATTTTGTTCTTTTCCTCTTCGGCAGCCGCTTTGAACCGCTTCTCCTCAGCCGCGGCATCCTGCTCCGCCTGTGCCTTCATCCCGGCGATTTGCTCATCCAGCTTCGCCAGCCGCGCCTCCACGCTGTTCAGCCGCACGGTCGCCTCCTCGGTGGCCGAGCGCGCATCCGTCAACTCCTTCTGAATCGCAGAGCTGCGGTCGCGGAAGGTCTTCGGCAGCGACTTCAGCAGCAAGGCACCGATGGCGACCGCAAGAATGCCGAAGTTCAGCACCACGAACGTCGTCGAGGCCGCCTCCGTGCTCATGCCCAGCATCTTCGCCATCTTCTGCACCACGGCGGAGTGCAGATACACCTCGTTCTCGTCCTTCTCGCCCTGATTTGCCTTGGACGAATTCGCCTCCGGCGTGGTCGCCCGGCCGCTGTCATCCTGCTTCGCCGTCTGCTGCGCGCGCACCGGCAAGCCGCCCGCCAGCAGGACGAGCCCCAGCACAGCCGACAATCCAACCCGTTTCGTCACTGAGAAACCCTTCACTGGGTGGCCTCCGTTCCGGTCACACCCGCAGGCAGCACCGCCCGCAAAATCTTCGCGCTCAGCTCTTCGCTCATCGATTCAATCTGCTGCCGCGCCACCACCGCGCTGCGCTCAATCTCCAGCCGGGCGGCGTTCACCTTCGCCGCCGTGATCGCTCGCGCCTCAGCCAGCGCAGCCTCGCGCTCCTCCGCCCACTGCTTCAGGCGCAGCTCCCGCGCAGCGAACAACTCCGCCCGCGCCGCGCGCAGTTTATCCTCGTAGACTGCCGTCTCAGCCTCGGCCGCGCTCATCGCGCCCTTCGCCTGTTCGATCGCCCCCCTGGTGCGCTTACGCCGCTCCGCCAGCACCGCATCCAGCGGCCGCCGCACCAGCAGCCCGTAGGCCGCGACCAGGATGATGAAAAACACCATCGTCGGCACCGCGCCGATCATCAATCCACCAAGTTGTTTGAGGATGGCATCCATGAATAAGAGGCAGTCGAAAAGGCCCTGCCGTTAACCTCGTGACCCTCTGCCGGAAACACGCGCAAGGCCGGCTTTGATGATGTTGTTCGTAGTGAGCAGCTTGAATACCTCTAAGTTTTAGCAAACAGGGGTGGGGGTGTCAAACAAAGTGAGCGTTATCCGCACCGTTTGGACGATAAGCGAACACCCGCGTTTCAAGCCGGAGAACGGTCGATAAAACGCCTGAACCGCCCCACCAGCGACGCCGGACCCACCGCCCGAAGATACACCAGATTGCCCTCGAAGCGCTTGTTCGCGATCACTGCACCCGCTTCCAGCGCGGCCAGCGCCGCTCCCTCGGACTGCGGCAGCCGAAACTCCGCCTCGGTCAGCGGATCAATCACCAGCGCCCGGTCGATCGCCCCCAGCAGCTCCGCCAAGCCCGTTCCTTCCAGGCCGGAAACAGTCACCGACCCCGGTCCGGACCGCAGGCGTTCGCGATCTTCAGCCCCCAACAGATCCACCTTGTTCAGCACTTCGATCACAGGCTTCCCGC
The DNA here is from genome assembly GCA_903970285.1 of Rhodanobacteraceae bacterium. GTDB lineage: Bacteria > Acidobacteriota > Terriglobia > Terriglobales > Acidobacteriaceae > Edaphobacter. The sequence goes on from CAJCHN010000141.1 coordinate 66,908, forward strand.
TCACCTCCAGCTCCGCCAGCACCTTCTCCACCTCCGCCTTCTGCTCGTCCATGGCTTCGCTCGAAGCGTCCCGCACATGCAGCAGCACCTCCGCGCGCTCCACCTCTTCGAGCGTCGCCCGGAAGCTGGTCACCAGCGTATGCGGCAGGTTCCGGATGAACCCGACCGTGTCCGATAAGAGCACCTTGCGCCGCGACGGCAGCTGAATCTGCTTCAGCTTCGGATCCAGCGTGGCGAACATCCGCTCGCTCTCCAGAACTCCCGCCGACGTCAGCGCGTTGAACAGCGTACTCTTGCCCGCGTTCGTATACCCCACCAGCGCCACCACCGGCACCGGCACCGCCTCCCGTCGCTGCCGCTGTTGCCGGCGAATGCTGCGCACCGATTCCAGCTGCCCCTTCACGTGGTCGATGCGCAGCCGAATCCGCCGCCTGTCCGTCTCCAGCTTGGTCTCGCCCGGTCCCCGCGTCCCGATGCCACCGCCGAGCTGCGACATCGCCTTGCCCTTGCCCGCCAGCCGCGGCAACTGATATTCCAACTGCGCCAGCTCCACCTGCAGCTGACCTTCGCGTGTCCGCGCGTGCCGCGCGAAGATGTCCAGGATCAACTGCGTGCGGTCAATCACCCGGCACGGCAGACTCGCCTCCAGGTTGCGCAGCTGCGATGGAGTCAGATCGTGGTCGAACAGCACCAGGTCTGCCTCGGTCGAAGCCACCACACCCTCAATCTCCTCGATCTTGCCGGTCCCTACCAGCGTCGCTGCGTCCGGTCGCGCCCGGCGCTGCACCAGGGTCGCCGCCACTTCGGCGCCGGCACTCTTCGCCAGTTCTTGGAACTCGGCAAGCGAGGCCTCGAAATCCAATCCCGCCGATCGCTCGGCCGCCTGGCTCTCCGGCACGGGGTCGTCACCCTCACGCAGCATATCGTCCAGCACATCCTCCGGCGTGCCAGCCGAGCTCCGCCCGCGCGCCACCACCGCTGCCGAACTCTTCGCCAGGCGCGCCGCCGCCGACTGCCGCCGGCGTTCGCCGGTAAACTCCACCGCTACCAGAACAGCACGTTCAGGCCGGGCCATGCCTGAACCCGGCACGATCCCAGCCCCGTTCCAAGTCTTCGTCGTCACGTTTCACTATCCCGTCAGCCGAAGCGCTCCGCCGCGCACTTCCGCGCGATGGCTCAGCTACTGGCTCTGCCTACTCGGAGACCGAGTCAACTGCAGCATGCGCAGCATTTCCCCCGGCGGCAGCCACGCGGCTCTCCCCGCGGCCTTCGCTTCGAGGCTCCAGGTGCACGCCCGCCCGTCCGCTCACCACCGTTGAGATCGCATGCTTGAAGATCAACTGCTCCTGGCTGTTGTTCTCCAGCAGCACCGAATACTTATCGAAGGAGCGAATTTTACCCGTCAGCTTGACCCCGCTGACCAGGTAGATCGTAATCGGACTCTTGTCCTTCCGTACCGTGTTCAGAAAGGTGTCCTGAATGTTCTGTGCCGGCTTTGATTCCATAGTGCCGATCTCCTGTTGTTACAACTGCTTGCCATTAGACGCCAGAACGAACCGCGCGTATGCTCGCAACGCCTCGCCACGCTCCTCCAGAAATGGCGTACGCAGCAGCCAATCCGGCAGATAAAGTTAAGATGCGCAAAAGTAAGCTGAATAAACACCTTCAAGGTACGAGCATCGCCCCGGAATATCAAGCCGCCCCGCTCCGCGCTTCCCGGCTGCCGCCAGATGTACGATACTCCAGTGTCTTCCGTCGCCGCACCACCCGCTCAGCCCGTTCCATTCCTCGACTTTTCCCGCCAGTTCGCCTCCATCCGCGACGAGGTCATGTCGGCCATCGAAGAGGTCTGCGTCTCCCAGCGCTTCATCCTCGGACCCGAGGTCGCTTCCTTTGAATCCGCCGCAGCCCTGGCCTGCGCCGCCCCTCACGCCATCGGATGCGCCAGTGGAACTGACGCTCTCTGGCTCGCCCTTGCGGCTGCCGGCATCGGAGATAGCGCCAGCTCCACCCGTTCTACCTCGCAGCATGCGGTCGTCACCACTCCCTTCAGCTTCTTCGCCTCCGCCAGCTGCATCCTCCGTGCCGGTGCCCGTCCAGTCTTCGCCGATATCGACCCGCTCACCTTCAACCTCTCTCCAGCCGGCGCGAAAGACGTCCTCTCCAGGCATCCCGGAACCCTCAAAGCCATCCTGCCCGTGCACCTCTTCGGCCAGTGTGCCGACTGGGACGCTTTCACCCGCCTGCAGCAGCACCATCCCGGCCTGCTCCTGATCGAAGACGCCGCCCAGGCCTTCGGCGCCACCTGGGCCGGCATTCCTGCCGGCGGCCTGGGCGACGCCGCCGCCTTCAGCTTCTACCCCACCAAGAATCTCTCCGCCTTTGGCGACGCCGGCCTGCTCACCACCCGCTCCAGCCAGATCGACCGCCGCGCCCGCTCGCTGCGCGCCCACGGCATGACCCGCCGCTACTTCCACGACGAAGTCGGCTGGAACTCCCGCCTCGACACGCTGCAGGCCGCCGTGCTCGAGGTCAAGCTCCGCCACCTTCCGGCCTGGACCCAGCAGCGCCGCAACCTCGCCGCGCGCTACTCCGAGCTGTTCCTCGCCGCCGGCATCGGCGTCCTCACCGAACCCGGAGCACCCCGCACCATCGCCGACGGGATCGTCCTTCCCTACACCGCCCCGCGCGCCCAGCACGTCTTCCACCAGTACGTCATCCGAGCCCCGCGCCGCGACGATCTGCGCGCCGCGCTCTCCGCCCAGGGCATCGGCACCGAAGTCTATTACCCGCTCTGTCTGCACCAGCAGGACGCTCTCCGGGATCTCGGCTACAGAACCGGCGACTTCCCGGAAGCCGAGCGCGCCGCCAACGAGGTCCTCGCGCTCCCCATCTACCCCGAACTCCGCGACGACGAGCAGCAAATCGTGGTCGAAGCCATCGCCCGCTTCTACGCGTAGATGCCCGTTCGGCCACCCGAACCACGGTCAAATCACGATCCAGTCGCTTAGGCGCTGAGCCCCCCAGGCTGACGGCCCGATCCTATCTCACCCTTGAGCGCAGCCCAAGGGATCAGCCGAAGGTATCCAGCAAGGCACAAATGGAAGCCGCCGGGCCAATCCTTCGTTCGCGGCGGCGCCCGTTCCGGCTTTCAGCCGCCCTTCACACTCGCGCCCGACCCGCCAGGGAAGCCGCAATCGTCACCCCGAGAATCCCCACGATCACCGCCAGCGAGACCAGCGGCCCCACCTCGTACCAGGGCGCCATCAGCATCTTGACCGAGGCGAAAAACAGCACGGCCGCCAGCCCCAGGTGCAAAAAACGCAGCTTGCGGAACATGTGCGCCAGCAGGAAGTAGAGCGAGCGCAGCCCCATCACCGCCAGAATGTTCGACGTGTACGCGATAAACGGATGCCGCGTGATGGACAGCACCGCCGGAATCGAGTCGATCGCAAACACGATATCCGCGGTCTCGATCGCAATCAGCGCCAGGAACAGCATCGTCACCATCGGGCGCACCGTCGGGGATCCCGGCGGTGCCTCGCGTGTGAAGAACACATCGTGGCGCAGCGACACCGGATGAATCCTCGAGATCCAACGCGTCCATGCCGGAGCCTTCGGCGCGGCGTCTGCCTCCGCATCCTGCCTTGCCGGCACCAGCAGGCGCAGACTCGCCACCAGCAGGATCAACCCGAACAGATAGCTGATCCAGTGAAAACGCTCCAGCAGACCCAGCCCCCCGGCAATAAACCCGCCGCGCATCACGATCGCGCCCAGCACCCCCCAGAACAAGACCCTCGGCTGAAAACCGGCCGGGATTTGGAAGACCCGGAAGAGCAGCAGGAAGACAAACAGGTTGTCGATCGAAAGCGACTCTTCAATCGCGTATCCCGCCAGGAACTGGGTACCCGATTCAGCGCCGAGTGCCTGCCATAAGTAAGCCGCGCAGGCAAAGGCCGCGGCCGTCCACATCGCCGTCGCCGCGATCGCGTTGCGATGCTGGCGGGCAGGACGGTCTTCGGGTGCGAGCGCTCGAAATCCCCACCGTGAAAAGACCAGTTCCCCCGCCATTAGGAGCACCAGGGCCAGGTGAAAGCCCAGCCAGTCATGAAACGGCGTAGAGATCATGGTCTGCTCGATCATACGGGCAGACGGGTGGTGTGCTTCACACCCCAGCCCGCCCCAACCGATCGGCTGCCCTATCCCTGCTCGCGCCTCTCGCTACGAGGTTGAGGCGGAACGCTCGTCCGTACTCTTGCACACGCATCCCTTCTCAGGCACCGGTTCTCTGCATTAGCATGGCGGCGCCGGCTGCTTTCCGAACAGAGCATCTCCAAGGAGTGGCGATGAGAGCATTGCGTTGCGGGTTGAGCACACTGTGTCTGCTTTGCATCGGGTTCGCGGGAGCGCAGACGCCACTCGACGTTCCAGCCGGTGCTCCAGCCGGTACCACGGGCATCTGCAGGGATGGTTCCTACTCGACCGCCGCCAGCAAATCTGGCGCATGCCGCGGACATAAAGGGGTGCAGACTTGGTACGCCTTATCCGCGACGCCGGTGCCGGCCGCCTCGACCCCGGCAGAGTCCGCACCCTCCACAACCGGCACGAAATACCCGTCCATGCCCGCACCGGCGCCAGCGATCTCCGCCCCCATCGCCATGCCCGCTCCCGCAAGCGCCGCAACCCCGGCCAGGAAGCTCAGCCCCGCGCAGGCCGCCGCGGCCAGGCCGGTCGCTCCCGGCGGTGCCCCGGGCCTGGTCTGGCTCAACTCCGCCAGCAACGTCTATCACTGCCCCGGCGACCCCTTCTACGGCAAAACCAGGGCCGGAGCCTACATGAGCGAGGCCGACGCGAAGGCTAAAGGAGCCCACGCCGACCGCGGCCAGGCCTGCGCCGCCAGGTAGCGATACTCCTGAAAATAAGTGGGTGCCCCAGAAATGGTGCAACCAGAAAACGTCTCTTGTACATGCCTTGTACCAGGGCTAAGTTCCCTGCTTTGAAGAATATGCGCAACAAACGTGGGGAGGGGTGGGGTAGCCGCCCAGAGAGGCTCCTTCAGCGCTGATCCACCAGACGAATCAACTCCAGAAACAGCTCGCCGGCAATCTGTAACGACTGCGGGCTGATCTTATCGAGGGTGTCCTGCGCGGTATGGTGATAGCCATCGGGCGTCTGGTTGGTGTGCGGCCCATAGTCGTAGTCGATCACATCCAGCACCGGCACTCCGCGCCGCGCAAACGGCACGGTATCATCCTCGATCGGCGTCCTGTCCTTCGAGATCACGTTGGGGTGCCCGATGTCTTTCGCCGCTACCTTCAACAGCTCGACCAGATTCGAGTTCGAGTTGCCATCCTGATCGATGTCCAGATCTTTGTCGCCGATCATGTCCGCCAGCAGGAACGCCTTGATCTTGCCCAGAGTCCCATCCTGCGACCACTTCGCCGCCAGGTGCCGCGAGCCATACAGCGAGTCCTGCGCCGACCACTTGTCGACCGCCTCTTCGCCATCGAAAAACACCAGCACCACCGAGTAGCCTTGCGGTGGATGCGTCCGCAGATACTGCCCGATCTCGATCAGCAGCGCGGAGGTGCAGGCGCCATCGTTCGCCCCGACAAATGCAATGTCTTTCAGCGGGTAGTTCGTCTCGTAGTGGGAGCCAATGACGATCATCCCGTCCTTCTTGCCCGGGTAGCGCACAAGGATGTTGTGCATGGTCTGCAGCCCCGCCGGCGTCGAAGCGGTAAATGTATCGATATCCAGGCGGTGCTCTTTCGCTTCCGTCTGGAAGTGCGACTCGATAAACTCCTCAGCCGCCTTGTGGCCGGGTGAGCCGTTGAAACGCTTGGGCGCAACCGCCAGCAGCTCCTTGGTCAGTGCGTAGGTAGCTGCGCCGGAGATGTGGCCGCGCTCCTGCGCCTGAAGCGGCAGTATCCCCAGGGCTGCCAGCATCCACACGCAGATGCGCGCTAAAGCCTTGTTGGTGGCGCTTCGTGGGAGGTTGGACGATTGGCATGAGACCGACTGGACCGGCTGCATCAGACTTTCAACTCCTTGGCTTTGCGGCGCGAGGGATGCGCGAACCAGGCGACCGCCACGCCCAGCACATAGAGCGCCAGCATCGGGCTGGCAAACAGGCACATGCTCACCGGGTCCGGTAACGGGCAGATGATCGCCGAGATCAGGAAGATGACCAGGATGGCGTAGCGATACTGCTTGAGAAAAAACTTGGCGTCGGCAATGCCGAAGAGCGCGAGGAAAAACATCAGGATCGGCAGCTCGAAGCAAATCCCGAGGCCGAGAATGACGGCGAGAAAGAACTGCGTGTAGTCCTCTATAGTCAGGATCGGGTGGAAGCGCTTGCCGAAGTCGAGCACCAGCACCTTGATCGCGCCCGGAAGCACCCAGTGGTAACCGAACCACACCCCGGACGCGAACAGGCCGATGGTCGCCGTCATAAATGGGCCGACGTATTTCTTCTCGTGCGCGTACAGTCCCGGCGAGATAAACAGCCAGACCTGGTACAGAATGAACGGCGCGGCCAGAATCGCGCCACCCAGGAACGCAGTCTTGATGTAGAGATTCAGGCCGTCGGTCGGGTGGGTGAAGTTCAGCGGGATGTGCAGATCGTCGAGCGGCTTCTGGATGATGCCGTAAAGCCGCTCATGAAAGGCGTAAGCAACCGCGAAGCCGATGACCAGAAAAGTCACCGAGCGGATGAGCCGCTTGCGCAGCTCCTCCAGGTGCTCCATCAGCGACATCCCGGGAAGCTCGACGCGATCGGAGATGCCGTTCCTCACCTGGTCGATGACGTCAGCCATGGGTGGATGCCTCGGTTTCGGCTGGCGCCGTCATGGCCACCGGATCGGCAGTATGAGGGATCGTATCGAAGAGGCCGCCCAGCGAGCCCGAACCCGTCGAGCCATTCGCGAAATTGGAGCGGCCCACCGGCAAACCGCTCGCCGGCGGCATCAGGTGCAGATCGCCGTTCGAGGCAATGGGAATTGGCTCCAGCGTTGCCGTGGCTGCCAGCGTGGCAGACGCCGCTTCAGCAACGGCGCCGGGTTGCGGCTCAACCGGCATCGGCGCTGGCAGGTGCGGATGCTCAGGCTCTGGAATGTTGAGCGGAGCCACCGGGGCGGCGGCTTCAATCGCAGCGATCTTCTGCTGCTGTTCGGCTTGTTCCATCGCGCGGAACTCGTCCTCCATCTGCAGCCGGAATTCGGACGAAGCGCGGCGAAACTCGCCCATCAGCTTGCCCAGGTAGCGCGCGAGTTCCGGTAGCTTCTTCGGACCGAAGAGCAGAAGAGCGAGCAGGAAGATGACGGCACTATCGGAAAAGCTGGGCATGAGTCCTGGGGTTCATGATACGTCCAAGCGGAGGACGCAACAAAATGGATGCGCAGATTGGCGTTCTGAAATCGGCACCGCCTGAGAGTGTGCCGGGCTGCACTGGAACGAGTAGAATTGGACTCATTACACAGCACGGCGCCCACTCAAAGGCAACGCGGTGCGGGCGTGAAGGGTTGCAACATCCCCGTGGGTTGAGGATCGAGATTCTGGTCCGCCAGAGATCGACTCGGCGAATCCACTGCAACCGCGATGGAAATGCTTTCAACATCCCCGTTTCCCAAGCGAAGTGCGCAGGCGGCATCGCGCACCACGAATTGGCGAGACTGAAGGCGGCGAAGTTTGATTGAAACGATTGCGGAAGCGGCAGGCGCAGCCCTGCTGGAGGAGCCGGCGCACGTGCCGGTTCTGTGCTCGCTGGAGAATTACCTGGCCGAGCCGGATCACACAATGGATGCGCGAATCGCCGCGGCGCGGGTCAGACTCGGCCGGCAGGCAGTCATTTTGGGGCACCACTACCAGCGCGACGAGGTGATCCGGTTTGCAGACTTCACCGGCGACAGCTACAAGCTGAGCAAGATCGCGGCGGAGACCGAAGCCAAGTACCTCATCTTCTGCGGTGTCCACTTTATGGCCGAAAGCGCGGACGTGTTGGCCAAGCCATGGCAGCAGGTGATCCTGCCCGACCTGAACGCCGGCTGCTCCATGGCGGATATGGCCGAAATCGGGCAGGTCGAAGATTGCTGGGACAGCCTGCAAAGGCAGGGACTTGCGACAAGTGAAAAGGGCCTGATCCCGTTGACGTACATGAACTCTGCGGCGGATATCAAGGCCTTCTGCGGCGAGCGCGGCGGCTTGGTCTGCACCTCGTCGAACGCGCGCGGCGCATTTGAATGGGCGTTTGCGCGCGGCGAGAAGATTCTCTTCCTGCCCGATCAGCACCTGGGGCGGAATACGGCCTTTGCCATGGGCATTCCGCTGCACGAGATGGTGGTGTGGGATCCGTACCAGCTCAATGGCGGCGTTTCGCCGGAGCGGCTGCGGGCGGCCAGGGTGATCCTGTGGAAGGGCCACTGCTCAGTCCATCAGCGCTTCCTGCCGGAGCACGTGGACCGTATCCGCAGAGATGAGCCGGGAATGACGGTGGTGGTGCATCCAGAGTGCCGCTTCGAAGTGTGCCAGAAGGCGGACGTGCTGGGTTCGACCGAGAAGATCATTGAAACGATCGAGCGCGGCGGCGAAGGTTCCAGCTTTGCCGTGGGCACCGAGATTCACCTGGTGAATCGGCTGGCGGCACGATTTGCTCCGCTGGGCAAGCGTGTGATCACGCTGGATGACTCGGGCTGCCTGTGCACCACCATGTACCGCATCTCACCGGCGCATCTGGCATGGGCGCTGGAGAACTTGGTAGCCGGCAGGGTCGTCAATCAGATCAAGGTTTCGGAGGATACCAAGCACTGGGCGAAGGTAGCGCTGGACCGGATGCTCGAAGTAAAACGGTAGGGCGGGTGGCAAGGCTGAGGAGTTGTGGCTTGGGCAAGACATTCACGTTGGATGAGGCGACGATGCTGCTTCCGGTGCTCGGGGCGCTGCTGGGCCGGGCGCGGGAGGCCGCGTTGCGGGCGGGCCTGCTGGAAAACGCGATGCAGGCGCTGAGTCAGCGCATTTTCCTGTCGGGCGGCCTGCATGTGGATGTGCCGGCGGCGGCGCGACGGCGAGCGGAACGGGAAAAGGCGATGCAGGAAGCGCGGACCACGATCGAGGAGATCGCCGAGATTGGGGTGCAGGTGGCGGAGAACTCGGAGGGTGTACTCGAGTTTCCCTGCCTGCTGGAAGGGCGGACGGTGCTGCTGTGCTGGTCGCTGGGAGACGAGGAGATCCAGTGGTGGCGGGAGGAGGGGGACGAGCCGGACGTGCGCAAGCCAGTCGATGGACGGTTCGCGTCGCGGCGGGAGCGGGAACGACCAAATTGAGGCGCCAGGGTACCCTCCCCGGGAATGTTACCTATATTCTTCACAGGCTTGCACTTAGCTGTGGTTCTCCAACACCGGCTGCACCAAAGAATGTGCATCGGCTGCGACGGTTTGGAAGGAAGAGCATGCGCGGTGCAGAGCCCTCGCGAGCGGCCGCGCACCCTTTCCAGAAATGGTCATGGCGACAGTACTTACAACCCCGGCCACACCGCGAGGAAAGCGGCTTGCCCTTCTGTAGCATTGGGCGGGTTTGGGTGAAGAGTATGCATTGGCAGTAAAGGCGTTTTCGGGTCGGGAACACCCCAGTCAGAGAGGATCGTGATGGAAAGAACGAAGACGCGCTCTCTGCCGAGATTCCGATCTCTCGATGGAATGCGCGGCATCGCGATCTCCCTGGTTTTTGCCTTCCACTTTCACGTCCTGCCGCAGGGATGGATGGGCGTGGACATTTTCTTTGCTCTGTCCGGCTACCTGATCACCACCATCATTCTGGGCGAGCGGAGGGAGCGCCGCTTCTGGCAGATTTACTGGGCGCGGCGTGTCGCGCGCATTGTTCCCGCGCTGCTTCTCGCGCTTGGGCTGGCCTACGCATGCTTCCGCTTTCCGCCGGTGTTGTGGTCCTACTTCCTGCTTGCGGGGGCCAATCTTGCGGAGATGAAGTACCACGTGCTGCTGGGCGAAATCGGACTTCCCACGCTGTGGTCCCTTGCCGTTGAGGAACAGTTCTACCTCATCTGGCCGACCCTGGTAAGAAGAGCCGGCAAACGCACGCTGATGTTGGTGCTCGCCGGCGTCTTGCTTGCAGGTCCTCCAGCGCGGCTCTTCGCACTGACGTTTGGCGAACCGGGGAAATATGCCACCCTTTTCCTCACTCCCTTCCGGCTCGATGGACTTGCCGCAGGAAGCCTGCTGGCGATCGCCATGGCGACGGAGAACTCACGGGCGTGGATCGCTCGAAAGGTCGGGTCTCTGGCCCCGGTGGCATGGTTCGTGCTGATTGCCTTCATGCCTCTGCTCACGTACGAGAAGCATACTTCTCTCTGCATCACTCTGGGCTTTTCCGTTGTTTCCCTGGCTTCGGCGGCCACGATAGCGCACCTTGTCCTTTTGCCGGGTTCCGCGCTCAGCCGTACCCTTTCCTTCAAGCCGCTCGCGTTTCTGGGACGTATCAGCTATGGAATCTATCTTTTTCACATGCTGGTCAAGGCGTCTCTCATCCACCTGGCGAATGCCCGTGGTTACGAACACAACAAACGGCTCATGATCTTATCGATCCCCCTGACGATCCTCGTCTCCTGGGCGTCCTTCGCGCTGTACGAGTCGCCGATCTCAGAGTTCGGCAGGCGTTTGATTCGATCGATGAAGGAAGAGCAGCTGGTGATTGCGTCCGGGGTTGGCATCCGGACCAGCGAGCCTGAAGTTGCTGCCGAGCCTTGACAACGGCGCAGCGGCTCTCCGTTCCGGATCCAGACGGAAACTTGGGTAGCATGAGGTAGTGCCGTTCGGGTGGAGCTTGCGTCGAACCAGCACTGGCTTGCGAGGGCAATGATGACGAAACGAACGGCTGGGCCGGGATGCAGGTGGCGTGCGGCAGGAGTGGTGGGGTTGGGCTTCGCGCTCTTGACTGGATGCGCAAACTTCTTCCAGAATCCGAACAATACGGGGACCACAGGCCCGACAACCGGGACCGGAACCACCACCGGCGACTACGTCTATGTGCTGAATGACACGACCAATACGCTGAGCCAGTTCCAGGTCGGACCTTCGGAGCTGACGCCGATCTCCGGCTCGCCGATTTCGCTGGGCGGGACCGGCTTTGAGTCGGCGGCGGTGACGCGCGGGAACCAGTTTGTGTATGTCGGCGGTGCGGGCGTGCTGCAGTGCTACTCGATCGGCTCGACCGGTGCGCTGACGGCGCAGAGCGCGGCCGAGTTGACCCAGGCGAACACGCAGTTTGTGTCCTTGACGACCTCACCCGTGGGTTTGTGGCTGTTGGCGCTCGATGGAAACACGCAGACGATCTTCGTATACGGCATCAACACGACGACCGGCGTGCTGACGCAGACGCAGGCGCTGCCCTACACGGTCCCGAGCGGGGGAACCGTCACTCCGCACCAGATTTCGATCTCGCCCAACGGCGGACTGGTGGCGGTGGCGCTGGGCGCGGCGGGCGACCTGGTGTTTACGTTCAATACCTCGACCGGTCTGCTGACACAGACGGCGGGAATTAATCCGGCCTCGCAGTACAACGACAACGCAGTGCTGTTCGACGCGACCAGCGGCTACCTGTTTGTGGCGCGGCAGGGGCCGCTGGCGGGGTCGAGCGGGATCACAAGCTACTCCATCACCACCACGGGCGTGGCCACGGCGGCGCAGAGCCTGATTGCCAGTGGAGACGATCCTTACTGGCTGGTCGAAGACAAGTCAAACACCTATATCTACGCGGCGAACCGCGGGTCTACCTCCAATTCCATCTCGGGATATTCGGTTTCGGGCGGAACCTTGACGGCGCTGGCGACTTCCCCCTATGCGAGCGGAACCCAGCCTACTGCGCTTGCGGTCGACAGCAGCGGCAAGTACCTGGTGGCGGCCGCGATCGGCGGATCGAACGATGTGACCATGTACGGCTTCGACGCGCTTACCCTGGGTAAGCTGGACCCGGTCGCCACGGCGATCAGCGGCACCGATCCGGCCGGCAGCGCCGTGGTGCTGGCGACCTACTAGAGCGGCGGGTGGTAAGCCGGACGATGGCCGGTGGTAGTCTCAGGAAGGGACTGACTCTGGTTGCGAATGGAACGATTGCATTGATGTTTCAGCATTTTCGTGGGTACCGCGGCCGCCCTGGGGCGGGACGCATGGTGGGTCTGGCCGCGCTCTCCGCCTTGTTTGCAGGGTGTGGACACTTCAAGCCGAAGCCAGATGATTCGTATGTCTTCGTCACCTCGAAGCAGGGTTACCTGCGCGACCGGGTGGCGGCCGTGTCGAACCGCGTGGCCGAGGTAAAGAACGGCGAGCGGCTGAAGATCCTGGATCATGGACGGCACTTTCTGAAGGTGCAGACGGAGCAGGGGCAGGTCGGCTGGATCGAGGAGCGGACCGTGGCGACGCCCGAGACGGTCGCGGCCTTCGATGAGATGAAGCAGCAGCACGCCAACGACCCGGAGATCGTGGGGGGAGTGACCCGCGACGAGGTGTACATGCACCTGAACCCGGGGCGCGAGACCGCGCATTTCTACCTGGAACCCGAAGGCGAAAAGCTGAAGCTGCTGAAGCGGGCGATCGTCCAGAAGGTGGTGCCGCCGGGCACGGCAGCGAAGGCGCAGAAGGCGATTCCGGAAGCCGTGGGAACGCATGCCGCGCTGAAGGGCGCCCCGCCGAAGGCTGCGGAAGCGGCACCTGCGCCCCCCGCGATGGAGGATTGGTGGCTGGTGCGCGACGCCGAGGGCCATACCGGCTGGTTGTTCGGGCGGATGATGGACGTGGATGCGCCGGATACCCTGACGCGCTACTCGGAGGGGCAGAAATTTGTCGGCGCTTACGTGCTGACGACGGTGCACGATGAGGGCGCACCGACCGAACTGAAGGATATTCCGGAGTATGTGACGGTGATGAACTCCTACCAGGCGGGCCTGCCGTACGACTTCGACCAGGTGCGGGTGTTTGTTTGGAGTCTGCAGCATCACCGCTACGAGACAGCGTTTCGCGAGAAGAACGTTGAAGGGTATCTGCCGGTCTCGGTCACCAGAATGAAGGATCCGTATGGCAAGTTTCCGGTGGCGCAGGAGCTGTTGCCAGCCTTCTCGTACAAGGTGCTGGCGGCGGATGCGCCGGCGGTGACGCCCGCGGCGAACGGCGAGATCACTCCCACGAAGACGATCACCAAGACCTACCGGCTGGAAGGAAACCTGGTCCGCAGCGTCACGCCGGTGGGCTCCGTGCCGGAGCCTGAAGCGCACCCGGTGGCGGAGACGGACAAGAAAGACAAGAAGAAGCGGCGGTAAGCGGCCGGCTTGCGTTCCACAGAGCCAGCCAAGCAAATCCTTTCCCTTGCTGGTGGTAGACCAGGCACACGGCTTTCAGACTTCGAAGCGCAGTTCTCCGTAGGTGATGACGGAGTGCAGCGGACCCTCCCAGCGGCCGGGAAAATCCAGCCGGAAGTGGGCGCCCCGGCTCTCTTCGCGGCCGAGCGCCGAGGCGACCATCACGGTGGCGAGCGTGTGCAGATTGCGCGCTTCGATCGCTCTGCGGGTCAGTCCGCGCGGCATGGTCTCCGCCATCTGGACGAGCGTTGCACGAGCTCTCCCCAGCCCCTGAGCGCTGCGCAGCAGGCCAGCGTCTCGCCACATCAGGTCTCGAAGCTGCTGAATCCAGGCTTCGATCGCGGCGGCGTCTTCAAGCGTGCTGCGATCCGGTGGCTGAGCCGCTTCCGGCTCGGTGAGGTCCAAAGCGGCACAGCGTTCCTGGATCATCGCCTGCGCGGCTTCGACACCGAAGACCAGCCCTTCCAGCAGCGAGTTGCTGGCCAGCCGGTTGGCCCCGTGGACGCCGGTGCAGGCAGCCTCGCCGGCGGCGTAGAGCCCGGGCAGCACGGTGCGACCGTGTAGATCGGTCTTAATGCCACCCATCAGGTAGTGCGCGGCCGGGCGTACGGGAATGAGATCGCGGTTCAGTCGCAAACCGAAGCTCTCAAGAAACGCCGAGATGCCGGGGAAGCGGACGGCAAGATCCTGCCGGACGTGTCGCATGTCGAGATACACGGGGCCCGCGAGCGACTCGCGCGTGATCGCCCGCGCGACCACATCGCGGGGAGCGAGTTCGGCCTGGGGGTGGACGCCGGGCATGAAGCGCTCGCCCCTTGCGTTGCGAAGCAGGGCTCCCTCGCCGCGGAGCGCTTCGCTCAGCAGAAAACGGGGCGCGCCCTGCATCGCAAACGCGGTCGGGTGAAACTGGTAGAACTCCATGTCTTCAAGCGGGGCGCCGGCCCGGTAGGCCATCGCAATGCCGTCTCCGGTCGCGACCGCGGGGTTGGTGGTGTCGCTGTAGATTTGTCCCGCTCCTCCGCTGGCCAGCAGCACGGTGCCGGCGCTCACCTGGGTGAGGGTTGCGCCGGGTGCGAGCAGCGTCACCCCTGCGATGCGTCCGTTTCTGGTTATGAGATCGACCGTGGTGGTCCATTCGCGGAGCTTCACGGATGAGAGCGTGCGCACATGCTCCAGCAAGGAGCGGGCAATCTCGCGTCCGGTCGCGTCTCCCTTGGCGTGCAGAATGCGCGAGAGGCTGTGCGCGCCTTCGCGGGTGCGTTCGAATTGTCCCTCGACGTCGCGATCGAACTCGGTGCCGATGCCGAGCAGTTCCTCTACCCGCGGCGGACCGGCCTCGACCAGCAGCGTCGCGGCGGCGCGGTCGACCAGCCCATCGCCCGCGACGAGCGTGTCTTCGAGGTGCAGCCGGACATCTTCCGCGCCACCCATCGCGACGGCGATCCCACCTTGCGCGTAGCTGGTATTCGACTCGGCCAGCGCCTCCTTGGTGACCAACAGAACGGACCCTGCTGCCTGCAACCGGGCCGCCGCGCTGAGGCCCGTAATGCCCCCACCCACCACCACAAAATCGAAAAACTCCATCATGGAATGCTACGCCTGATGACGGCGCGGGATCGGGCCCACCCAGAGGCTGTTCTCGTGAGGTGAAGGTGCTGCGGCCCGGTCGATAACGCGCCGCGCTACCATAGGAAAGCCGTGCCACCGATCAAGATCATCCGCCTCGCTGCCGCCTCCGCTACCTACGATATCCATGTCGGCGGTGGGCTGCTGGGGTCGCTTCACGCGCGGCTGCAGCGGCTTGCCCGCGGCAAGCCCTATCGACCCTTCCTGATTACCAGTCCGAACATCTGGAAGCTATGGGCGGAAGAGGTGCGGAGTTCCTTCCCGGAGGCGCAGTCACCCACCGTGCTCTTTGTGCCGGCGGGCGAGAAATACAAGCGCATGGCGACAGTCGAGGCGCTGGCCGAGCAGCTTGCCGAAGCCGGCGCCGACCGTGACGCGCTGCTGCTTGCGTTCGGCGGCGGCGTGATTGGCGATATCACCGGATTTCTGGCGGCCATCTACATGCGCGGCGTGCCCTATGTGCAGATACCGACGACGCTGCTGGCGCAGGTGGATTCTTCGGTGGGAGGAAAGACCGGCGTGAACCTGGCGGCGGGCAAGAACCTGGTGGGCGCCTTCCACCATCCGCGCGCGGTCTTCGCGGATACTGATCTGCTCCGAACGCTCCCGCCCGCGGAACTCAACGCCGGCCTGCAGGAGTCGATCAAGGCCGGGATCATCCGCGATGCGAAGCTCTTCCGCCTGCTCGAACAGCAGCAGGAGGAGATTCGCGCGGGCGATCCGGTGGCACTGACGCGGGTCATTGCGGCTTCCATCCAGGTGAAAGCCGGGGTCGTCGCGCAGGATGAAAGAGAATCCAGCCTGCGCATGATCCTCAACTTCGGACACACCCTCGGACATGCCATCGAGGCGGCAACCGGCTACAGCAAGCTGCTGCATGGCGAAGCCGTGGCCTGGGGAAGCATCGCCGCGCTCTACGTTGCGTTCTCCCGCAACCGGATTACGGGGAAGGAGTTTGCCCGCATGGCGAACCTGATCCTGGCATATGGGCCGCTGCCGCGCTTTCGCGCCTCGGCCCAGCAACTGGTGGACCTCACGGCGGCCGACAAAAAGACGCGCAGCGGACGCCGGGCGTTCATCCTGCCCACCTGTGTGGGCCATGCCGAAGTGGTCTTCGACGCGACCGATGCCGAACTGCTGCAGGCCGCAGACGCCATGCTGAGCGACATGAAGCGCCTTACCAAGCACAAGGTTGCGTCATGATCTCGAGCGACAGACCTCTGATCACCGCCGGTGCCAAACCGGTCCATGCTCCCGATGCGGCTCCTGAAGTAGCGGCGCAGTCGGTGCAGAGCATGTTCGACGCGATCGCCAACAGGTACGATCTGCTCAATCACCTGCTGTCGCTGGGCACGGATCTTTACTGGTGGTGGCGGGCTGCACGAAAGCTCCGGCCCATCCTGCGGCGACCCGACGCACGCGTCCTGGACCTTTGCTGCGGCACCGGAGATATGACTCTGGCGCTGATGCGGCACCGTCCATCCACAGTTGGCACAGCCCCCCTTCTGGCTGTGGATTTCTCCCACCAGATGCTCTCGCGTGGTCGAGACAAGTTCAATCGTTGCAACATCATTCCGATTGAAGCTGATGCATTACATCTTCCATTACCGAATGGTTACCTGGACGTGATTTCCGCTGCCTTTGGTTTTAGAAATCTGGCCAGCTACGAGGCCGGACTGGCAGAACTGTTCCGCGTCCTCAAACCCGGCGGACAGATCGCCATTCTCGAGTGCAACCAGCCCGGTGGTCTGGTCGGGCTGCTGTACAACCTGTACTTCAAGCGAATACTCCCCCGCATCGGTGGCCTACTCTCCAGTCGCGAAGCCTACACCTATCTGCCCACCTCAGTCGAGCGATTTCCACGGCCGCCGCGCATGCTGGAACTGATTCGGGAAGCCGGCTTTGAAACCGGAAGTTGGACGAGCTACACGTTCGGGGTCGCAGGACTTTATCGCGCAACCAAGCCGCTGAGCTCCTGACCGCTCCCGAGCTCTAAGCCACGGAGGGTGCATGACTGGCCGGCCGTACCACCTCCGACACTCCCAGTGAGACGAGCAGGATTCCGGCGGCCACAAAAAACGCCAGGCCGGGCGACCAGCCCAGCGAGCGGCTGAAGATCCAGGTAAACAGCCCCGGGCCAAGCATGCCGGCGATGCCGCGCAGGCTGTTGACCGCACCCTGCAATTGTCCCTGCTCACTGACGCCGACCTCGCGCGACATGATGCTCTGCGCCGAGGGCCAGACCAGCGACATCAGGTTGAGCACGGGCAGCGCCGCCCAAAGCAGCATGCCCCTTGAAGAAGCTCCCATCATGATCCAGCCGGCGGCCCCGCAGGTGAGTCCCACCGCCATGGTCTTGCGTTCGCCAAGCGCGGCCACCACGCGCTTGACCAGCAGCGCGCCATACAGGCCGGAGAAGATGCCGACCACGCCCAGCGAGAGGCCGGCCGTCTGCACCGTCCAGTGGTAGCGGAAGTCAGTGTAGATGACATAAACATTCATCAGCGATTGCTGCGCCAGGTAGCCGAGAACCAGCACCGCCGCCATGCCCAGCAACACCGTGTTCTTGCGCAGCAGCCTGACCGACCCCACGGGGTTGGCCCGCTTCCACGAAAAAGGCGACCTGTGCTCCGGCTTCAGCGATTCCGGCAGCACGAAGAGACCGTACATGCCGTTCAACAGGCTCAAGCCGCCTGCCACCCAGAACGGAAGCCGCGGACTGATGCCCCCGAGCAACCCGCCCAGCGCGGGGCCCAGCACGAAACCCATGCCGAAGGCGGCGCCCAGCATGCCAAAAGCGGCAGCACGTTTCTCGTACGGCGTCACATCGGTCATGTAGGCCATGGCCGTGGGAACACTGGAAGCGGTAAAGCCGGAGACGATCCGCCCGAGAAACAGCCAGTTCAGGCCGGGAGCGAGCGCCATCACCACGTAATCCAGTCCCAGACCGAAGTTCGACAGCAGCACGACCGGCCGGCGGCCGAACCGATCGGAGATAGAGCCCAGCACCGGAGAAAAGCAGAACTGGATGCCAGCGAACAGGGTGCCAAACAGGCCGAGCATGCGGGCAGCGCTCGCGGTATTTCCGTGCAGGAAGCCTTCGATCAACCGCGGCAGCACCGGAGCGATCATCCCCAGGGCGAGCATGTCGAGGGCAACGGTAAAGAAAATGAAGGTCGCGGCGGCGCGGCGCCCCTCCGGAATCCTGGGCGCCGGGATCGTGGAACTCGCATCGCCACAGGGTTCGACGAACTCCGGTTCTGCGCCGAGCGGGCTTGGTTCCAGCTCGTAATCGGTCGATTCTTCGGCCATGGTGCGGTCAGTCTATACCGTGGGCGTGCAAGTTGGACCCGTGCCGCAGAGGGTGACGGAGGAACAGCCTCTTGTTTCGGTCCGGAAATGGCGAAGGGAACGGCCGCAGCCGTTCCCTTCGCAGATCTCGTGAGTGAACCTCTGGTTCAGGCGAACCGTGGCAGCCCGTGAGTCAAGCACGCGACACCGAAAAAGAACCCTTGCCTAGACAAGAACATGATCCGGTGCCGATCAGATCCGACCCAGCATGACCTGACGATGAGATGTCGGTCAGATGTCGATCAGATCTGGAGGAGACTAGAGAGGCTGAACGTCAGACGCCTGCCAGCCCTTGGGCCCCTTGACCACGTTGAACTGCACAGCCTGACCTTCTTGAAGGCTCTTGAATCCGTTTGAATTGATCGCCGAGTAGTGAACAAACACATCCTCGCCATTCTGACGGCTGATGAAGCCAAACCCCTTGGCATCGTTAAACCACTTTACTGTTCCCTGTTCCATTTTCGTTATTTCCTTAAAGCCTTCTTGAATTTGCCGCTGGAACAAATCTGGGTTCATCAGCTCGACACTTTACAGCCCTTGCAGAAAACCCGTCTGTTGCAAACGATGAACCAAGAGTAGCACACCCGACACACATTCTACCAAAAAGTTTCACAAATCTGCGAATATCCCGAGAAACCACTGCCGCCTACACTCAGCCCCACACGCCCGGATGCAATTTCCCCTTCAGGGCCGCAGGTGCTCGCACACGATCTGCTCGCTGCGGGCCAGCACCTCGTCCAGCGAAAGCGCGGTCGAATCGATGCGGATCGCATCGTTCGCGGCGCGCAGCGGACTCTGCGCCCGGTTGCGGTCCCGTTCATCCCGCGCCTGCATCTCGACCAGCACGGCCGTTTCGGTCACCGGTACCGCCTCGTGCTCATGCGACGCCACCTGACGATACCGCCGGCTTCCCCGCACCTCGGGATCGGCGTCCAGGAAGATCTTTACCTCGGCATCCGGGAACACCGCCGTGCCGATGTCGCGGCCTTCCATGACCACGCCGCCAGCTGCACCGAGCGCACGCTGCTGCGCCACCATCCACTCCCGCACCAGGGGATGGACCGACGCCCGCGAGGCCGCCGCTGTCACATCGCCGTCGCGAATCCGGCGGGACACATCGCGCCCATCCAGCAACACCCGGTTGCCGTCGCGCGCCGGCTCCAGCGCAATCTGCGTCACCTTGCAGAGCGCCAGCAGCTCCGCCTCGCTGTCCAGGTCTAGGTCGGCGTCGATCGCCTTGTAGGCGAGCGCGCGGTACATCGCGCCCGTCTCCAGATTGAGGAAGCCGAAGCGGCGCGCGAGGTGCGCGGCGAGCGTGCTCTTACCGGCGCCTGCCGGTCCGTCGATGGCGATCACAGGCCGCCGGCGTCCGCCGCTCACTGGCCACCCTCGTTCCGCCTGCGCGATGTCGGGGCAGATCCCGACCCTGACTTGCGCGGTGCGCCCAAGCCGCGGAAAGGCTTGTTGCCGTCGGCGAACTTGGTGAACGGCCCCCCCTTGGCGGCAAACCCACCATGCTTCGCGGAGGGCTTTTGGCCGCTAAAACCACCCGGCTTTGAGCCGAATCCGGAACGTCCTTCGCCGCGCGAACGTTCGAAGCCTCCAGAACGTTCGGAACGCGGACCATCCAAGCTGCGCTTCGGGCGTTCGCCATCGAACGGCCGCGGGCCGGAGCCGGAACGCGATCCGGAGGAAGGCTTGCCGCCGAATGGCTTAGCCCCCGACGGTTTCGCTCCGAATGGTTTGGCGCCGAATGGCTTGGCGCCGCGCGGCGCGTCGAATTTGCGGAAGATCTTGCGCGGAGCGGAAGCCCCCTCGCCTGCATCCGGCTGCGGGCGCTCAGGCCCGCGCGCGAAGCCCGCCCCCGCCCCGGACTGCCGGTCGGGCCGCGCATTGGATCGTGAATCCACATTGGAGCGTGAATCTACACGGGAGCGCGAATCCACATTGGCGCGTGAACCATAGCGCGCATCGGGACGAGGTCCAGAGGGTCGCGGCGTATACGATCCCGGACGCTTAAAGCCACCCGTTGCCTGCCGCCCACCGCCATCCCCGGCGGCGCCAGCCGCAAAGTCGCGGCGCGGCGGGCGACCTTCGCCGCCACCCTGCGAGCTGAAGCCTTCGCGCTTGCGTGCGAAAGTCCCCGGCTTGGAGAACGTCCGCTTCGGTGCCTCGCCGTCCTGCGGGGTAAACTCCCGCCGCGGCGGCCGGGCGCTACCGGCTCCGTTGGCAGCTTCGCCGAAGGCTGGACGTCGCGTGAATCCCGGTCGCTCGCCGCGCTCGGCACCCGCCCCCGGCCGCGACGGCCGCTGCTCCTGCCACGGCTTGTCGAAGCGCGGCCGCGCAGCCCCCGCGGCACCGTCAGGCCGCGCAGCGGCGCCATTAGGCCGGACAGCAGCATCGCCGGGCCGGGCAGCAGCGCCATCACGCTGGAAGGGACGCCGTTCGCGATCGCCGCCGAACCCCGGCTTGCGGCCGAAGCTGCTCTTTTTTCCAAATGCTGCCCGGTTCCCTGCCCCAGGCTTGCCGAAAGCCGGTTTCGCCCTCAGGCCGGTGCCGATCTTGCTCCCGGGCTTCGCTGCAAGCTTGCCGATGCGCGAGCCCGAGCTCTCTTCCTGTCCAGCAGCATCTCCGGCTTCCGGCACCCGCTCAGCCGCTGCCGCCGCGAATGCGGGCAACTCACCAGCCACATGCAGCAGCGTCTTGCCGTCGATCACCAGCGTCTCCAGCTGCCGCGCGGACATCAGCGCATGCACCACGTCGCGCACCCGCGAGCGCGGTGCCAACGGCGACAGGAACGACTCGATCTCATCCTCCGTCGCCACGATCGCCTGTCCCAGGTAGAGCGAGATCAACGCACTCAGCGCCGAGGGCTGACCCGCATTCGCGCCGGCCTTGATCTGCTTGGTAAAGCGTCCGCTGGCCAGCTCCCAGAGGGTCGCGCTCGCCAGCCCCGATGCATCCTGCTGCGGCACAGGAAGCACGCGCAGCTGCGACCACAGCTCAGTCAGCGCGCGCAGTACCGCACCCTCGGTCACACCGCTGCCCAGTTGCGTGGTCAGGTCGTAGGCCGAAAGCGTCACCTTCTCGGAAAGAATCTCGTACGCTGCCAGCGCCAGCGGCGAAACCTTCACCGCACCGAAGGTCACCGGAGACTGCTTCCAGGCTTTGTTTCCGCGCAGCGTAAAGATGTAGGAAAACACCGCGGCCGAAACCACGAAATCCGGCTGGTCGGTCCCCACCGCGCCGGTCGCTCCCAGCAGATTCAGCGGAACCGCGCTGCCTTCGACGATCAGCCGTGCAAGCAGGCTCCTGGCGGCATCGAAATCGGTCAGCTCCGGCGTGGCATTCGCCTTGCCCAGCACGGCCTCTACCAGCGTGGGAGCCGGCGCGCCCAGCTGCGGCTTCGGCGCAAACAGCACCAGACCGCTGCGCTGCAGCCATTCGCGCAGGCTTTCCAGGCTCAGCAGCGCCCTGCCATCCTGGTGCCAGTGCGCGCCGCGCGCCGTGGCCAGCTGATCCGCCGAAGGGTTCTGGTTCTCTGCTTTCGCAATCCGCGTCCGCGCCGGCTGCGTCGTTATCTCTTCCTGATTCAAGGGGTACTGCCTTCCTGCTCGAATCGCCTGCTGGTTGGCACGGCCGGTCCGAGCTTCCTTGCGCCCAAAGCGACACCAAGGAACACTGCGCTAAGTTGTCAATTGGAGCCCAATTGCAAGTGAAGCCAGCCGGGCGTCGCCCGGCCCCGCGGCTCTCTTTTTGTCTGATGCGGCTACGTGCGCTGAAACGCGCGTTCGATCTCTCTATGAGAATACCGCAAGGCGATCGGCCGGCCGTGCGGACAGCTGGTCGGATGCTCGGTCTTTCCCAGTTCCGTCAGCAGCCACTCGATCTTCGCCCCGTCCAGCGGCATGTTGATCTTCACCGCGGCATGGCAGGCGATGCTCGCGGCGATCCGGCGCCGCCGGGCCTCGGCGTTCTCGCCCTGGCCCAGACGATCTTCGGCGCCCAGCAGCTCCGCCAGCATCAGCTCCAGCTCCTTGCCTTCCAGCCCTACCGGCGCGGCCTTCACGGCAAGCGTGCGCGGACCGAACGGCTCGGCCTCGAATCCGTTGCGTTCCAGTTCCCCCGCAATCCGCGCAAACGCCACCATCTGCGCCGGCAGCAGGTCCACCAGCAGCGGCATCAGCAACCGCTGGCGCTGCACCTGCTCGGTATCGCGCTCGCGCATCACTTTCTCGAACAGCACGCGCTCGTGCGCCACATGCTGATCGATGATCCACAACCCTTCGTCGTTGACCGCCAGGATGAACGAGTCCCGCACCTGCCCCAGCGGCTTCAGCGTGGAGAGCGAAAAGAGCGTCGGAGCCTCGACCACGCCGCTCCCAACATGCATCTGCCCTCCCAGCATGCCGGGTTCCCCATTCATCCCAGCTTCATCGCTATGAGCGGGATCTGCGAACTCCAGCCTTCCCGCCGAAGGCGCGACCGGCACCGGCCTGAGCTCAAGTCGTTCCGCTTCATCCCCGGCGTGCTCTTCCGACCCAGCCCCGGAGCCCTCCGCCGCCCGGCCAGGCGAAAACACCGGGTCGCCCGGCATCGACGGCATCGGGCTCACATCCAGCAGCAGGCTGGCGCTGGCCCCGGCGTAGGGCGCACCGGTCAGGGCCGCGGCAAAGCTGGCCACCGGGCGCGCCTGCATCAGCGCCGCGCGAACCTGGTCGCGGATGAAGTCGTGCACGAAGCTGGGCTGACGAAAGCGCACCTCGGTCTTCGCCGGGTGCACGTTCACGTCGACCTCCTGCGGCGGCATCTCCAGAAACAGCAGAACCACCGGGAAGCTGGACGGCGGAATAATGTTCCTGTACGCCTCACTCATGGCATGCAGCACCAGCCGGTCACGGATCAGGCGTGAGTTCACGAAGACGTAGATCGAGTTGCGGTTGAGTCGCTGCAGCTCCGGCTTGGAGACGAAGCCGCTCAGCCGGATGTACCCCGGATCGGGCGCCGCGTAGTCCTCCTCGCGCCGCCATGGCGGCGGCTCCGGCAGCCCCGCGCGCGAAAAGTCCATCTCCGCGGTCACCGGCAGCATCAGGCCAGCAGTCTCCGCGCCGAAGATCTGGTAGAGCCGCTCGCCGGCATCGGCCACCGCCGGCGCCACCAGCAGCGCCTGAGTGGAGGTATGCAGCTCGAAGTGGCGCGTTGGATTGGCCAGCGCATAGTGCGTCACCAGCGCGGCAATATGCTGCAGCTCGGTGGTTTCCGACTTCAGGAACTTGCGCCGCGCCGGCGTGTTGAAGAACAGGTCGCGGATCGCGATCGTGGTTCCCGGCGGCAGACCCGCTTCTTCCACCCGCAGAATGCTTCCGCCGGTAATCTCGACCAGCGTACCGGCCGTATCTTCCGGGGCGCGCGTCTCCAGCGTCAGCCGGGCGACACTGGCGATGCTCGGCAGCGCCTCCCCGCGGAAGCCCAGCGTGGCGATCGAAAGCAGATCGTCGGAGGTACGCAGCTTGGAGGTCGCATGCCGCTCGAAGGCCAACAGTGCGTCATCCCGCATCATGCCGCAGCCGTTGTCCACGATACGGATCAGCTTGCGGCCGCCGCCCTCCACCTCGATGCGGATCCGGGTCGCCCCGGCGTCGAGCGAGTTTTCGAGCAGCTCTTTCACCACCGACGCAGGCCGCTCCACCACCTCGCCGGCGGCGATCTGGTTGGCGACCTGGTCCGGCAGAATATGAATGCGCCCCACAAGCCCGATTGTACGGGCTGCAGCCCGGGCGGCCAGCCGTACACTGGCGCACGACGCGCGCAACCCGCATGCCTTCCTGCCCCGTGCGAGCAGATCAACACGCAGATGCAGCCCTGACTTCGAGCAGCTCCAGGGTCTGCGCCGGAGAGTCATCGTGTTCCAGAGCTAAACCTTCTGGATTGAAGAATATAGACAACAATCGGTAGGGGTGGGTCTAAGACCACAAACGAGCTCAATCCTCGTGATCGCGGTCGCCCACCATGTGCAGCCGCATGAAGTTGGTCGCGCCCGAGCGCGTCCGCGTTCCGGCGACGATGCCTACCACCTGGCGCCGCTGCACAAACCCCCGCTGCTCCAGGATCTGCTCCGCCATGTTCACCAGCATGTCGGTATCGCGGAAGCGCTCGCACAGGATCGGGTAGGTCCCCCACAGCATCATCGCCCGGTTGATCACCGACTCGTACGGACTCATGGCGTAGATGGGCGGCTCCGGCCGGTACTTCGAAAGCAGACGCACCGTGCTGCCGGTCTCGGTGAAGATGGCGATGGCCGCCACGTCCAGGTCTTCGGCCGAGTGCGCCATGCACTCGCAGATGGTCTCCGCGACCGAAAGCTTAGCGAGTCGCCGAATCTTCTTGTCCGTCGGCGGATCGAGCCGGATCTGCTGCTCGGTCTCGCTGACGATCTTGGCCATCATCGCGACCGCCTCCACCGGATACTTGCCGGCCGCCGTCTCCGCCGAAAGCATCACCGCATCGGTCCCATCGTAGATGGCGTTCGCCACGTCGGACGCCTCGGCGCGGGTGGGCCTCGGGTTCTCGATCATGGACTCGAGCATCTGCGTCGCCGTGATCACCGGCTTGCGAAACTCCCAGGCGCGCCGGATCATGTGCTTCTGAATGGCCGGAACCTTCTCCGGCGGAACCTCCACGCCCAGGTCGCCGCGAGCTACCATGATGCCGTCGGCGACTTCAAGAATGGAATCCAGGTGCTCGATCGCCTGCGGCTTCTCCAGCTTGGCAATCACCCACGCATCGGAGCGGAGGGCCGCCAGGCGCGCCTTCACGTGGCGCACGTCGTCCGCCGTCCGCACGAATGAAACAGCGATGCTGTCGACCCCCTGGTCAACAGCGAAGATCAGATCCTCCTCATCCTTTTCCGTCAGCGAAGGTACTTTCACCGGAATACCCGGCAGGTTGATGCCCTTGTTCTCACCTAGCTCGCCGCCGTTCACAATTTCGCAGACGACGTCCAATCCGACGACCCGCTCGACCCGCAGCTCGATCAATCCGTCGGAAAGAAGAATGCGCGATCCCGGCTCCAGATTCTCGGCCAGCGTCAGGAAGGTGGTGCCGACCTTCTCGGCGCTTCCTTCGTACTCGCCCGGTGTGATGGTGAGGCGCTCACCCTCCACCAGTTGCACCTTCTTGTGATCCTTCAGCTTTCCCGTGCGGATCTTCGGCCCCTGCAGGTCGGCCAGAATGCAGATTGGCTTGCACTCTTCCTTCGAGACCTGGCGCACCATGCGGATCAGTTCGGCCTTCTGCTCATGGCTGCCGTGCGAGAAGTTCAGCCGCGCCACGTCCAGGCCCGCGCGAACCAGCTTCCGGAACATCTCGGTGGTGCTGGTCGCCGGTCCAAGCGTCGCGACGATCTTCGCCCGGCGCGCCCGTCCCGACGCGCCTCCGCCGAACGGCATTGAGGTTGGCTGATGGGTGTGCTCGCTGGGGTCGCTCGTCATCGGTGGGTGCCGCAATCTTTCTTGAAACCAGGGCCCGGCTCAGCACCGGCAGGTCTTCGCAATAGGATGAAGTGTTTCCGAAGGACATTCTACCCGCGCGGGGCGCTGAACGCTTGCCAGCTTCGCGGAGACTCGCCGGCGGAGATCCTGGGATTGAATTGGGCGTTGAACTCGGCACCGCAGAGGAAGCTGAGAAAGACCAGGTAGAGCCAGAAAAGCAAAGCGATTCCGGCACCAAGCGGACCGTAGACCTGACTGTAGTTGGCGAATCGAGTCACGTACCAGCCAAACGCCAGGGTCGAAACAAACCACATGCCGGTGGCTACGATGGCGCCCGGAACCGCTCGCCGTCCGCTCTGCGGCACCGGGATGCCAAAGTGGTAAATCGACGCGGTCAGGCCGGCCACGCCGCCCAGCGAGATGACCCAGCGCGCGGCCAACGCGACCGCGAAGAATGCCGGCTGGATGGCGGGCGCTAGGAACGCAGCCGCCCATGCCGCCAGAAAGCGGCCGAAGACGACCAGCACGGTGGCCAGCAGCAAGGGAAACAGCGAAAGCGGAACCAGCAGGAGCGCCCGCCTGCGCCGCTCCATGCCCCTCCAGCAGTTCGCCGGCAGGTTCTGCGCGCGCCGCAGCCCCTCCATGAGAGTGACGATGACGCTGGAGCCACCACTCAAACTGACGATGCCCGCCAGCACCAGCGAACGGATCGTATGCGCGTGTTGCGTGCCCGGGCCACTCACGAAGTAGCTGGTGAGCAGCGCGAGCGCACTGGCTGGCAATACCTCATCGAAAAACTCGCCGATCTCGACCTTCAGCGGAGCGACATTCGGCAGCAGAGCGATGATGGCGGCAGTCACGATCATCGCCGGGAACAAGGCGACGATAGCGGAGTAGGCGGCAGACTGCGCCAGGTTGAGCGCATCGTGCTCCATGGCTTGCAGTACCGCCCGCCGAAAGGTTCCGGGGAGGCGCAGGCACGGGCGCGCCAGCCCACGCAGCCGGCGGATCACCGGCCCAGCGCTCCTGGCGCCGCTAGAGACTCGATCAGCCCTTCCACCGGTTCAGGAACTCGTTGACCGACTTGCTGTCCATGTAGCGCATATCGCGGAACTCGCCCGTGCTCTGGGAGTACAGCACTTTGCCCCTGGCATTGAGGACAGCAAGCGCCGGCACGCCATGCTTGATCGGCACCCCATACTGCATGGCGAGGTCGAGATTCTGATCCATGTGGCCGATGAAGACATGCACCAGCACAAAGTGCCGCTCCAGGATCTCCTGGTTGGGCGATTCATGGAAGTAGATGTCGAGCACCTGGCAGTCGCCGCACCAGTCGCCGCCGAAGTCGATGATGACCCGCTTGTGTTCGGCCTTTGCCTGCTTGAGGGCGGCCGCGATATCGGCTTTGGGATCAGCGTCCTCGGCGTAGATGTGCTTCTTCGTGTAAGGGTGGGCAGGCGGGCGCTGCGGCGGCGAAACCTGTTGCGCGTGTACGACAGCCGGCCCGCTCAACGCCAGACCCAGGGCTGCCAGCTTCAACCATCTGTTCATCGTCTCTCCGTCCAGGTAACTGCAGTAACGCTGCTTCACGACTTGGGCTGCTTCACTCACGACTTGGGCTGCTTCACTGACTTGGGCTGCTTCACTATAGATGACGGGAAGTGCGTAAGGTTTCTCATACCATGGGCATCTACTCTGAAACGAATCGGAAACCTTGAAGCATCTCCGAGCAGCTTCAAGCCTCTGCGATCAGCCCATTCTTCCACAGCGCAAGCACCACATCCATCTGGCTGGCGTGCTCACCGCCCTCGCCGTCGGCCACTTCCGCCCACAACTGCGAAACCGTTGTGTGGGTTCCCGCACGCAAGAGTTCCACCGCCTTGACCGCGTAAGACTTGTGGCGGCTGGCGGACGAAGTTGCCGGCGCCGACGGCGCGGCCGGAATTCCCTTCACCAGTCCGGCCTCGCACAAGCCCAGGAAGGCGCCACGCGGACCGCCCTTCTTCTGTCCGGCCGGCGTGGTGGGATAGAGCTTTCTCACTGCGTGCTCCCAGCGCTCGCCCGGGGTAAGCACCTTGCCGAACGTCTCCATGCGGACCGCCATCAGCGCCGCCTCGCCGTACCGATTCGCCATGCAACCATGATGCCATGGCGAGGGCTTTCGCTCGGCAGGACGGGCTACTCAGCGAGTTGCTGCACGGCTCGAAACGGGAGCTTGCGCAAGGACTGGATCGCTGTAGCCCACCAGCACGCTCAGGATTTCGTACGGCTTGATAGGCAGAGTCACCACGTCGCCGCTGACCGGCAGTTTCGCGCCCTCGGGCTTCTCCATCAGGTTGCTCTCCACCGCGTAGGTCGCGCCGACCGGCACATGCAGCTTCACCTGCGAAGCTTTGCCGGCCCACTCATACATGCGGAAGAGCAGCGCCCCATCGTCTTCTGCCTTCTTCATCGCGGTGAGCGTGACGTTGGCGTTCTCGACCGATGCGAACGATTTCTCGGCAGGCAGCGAGCCCTCGTGCGCGAAGACCTGCTCACCGGTCAGGCGATCGTTCAGGACGCGACCATGGCGCACGGTCTCAGCGGACTTCCAGTCTCCGGGATGCGGATAGATGGCGTACGTGAACACCTGCCGGCCGCGATCGGCGTTCGGATCCGGCCACACCGGCGACCGCAGCAGCGTCAGCCGCAGCAGGTTGCCGACGGCATCGTAGCCATACTTCGAGTCATTCAGGATAGAGACTCCCTGGGCCTGATCGCCAAGGTCCGCCCAGCGCATGGCCGGAACCTCGAACTTCGCCTTCTCCCACGAATTGTTGCGCGTGGTCGGACGTTCGATGGAGCCAAAGGGGATCTCGTAGGTGGCCTTGGCGGCTGAAGCCGCGAGCGGAAAGGCCGCCTTCAGGAGCACGTGGGTCTCATGCCAGTCGACATCGTTCGCTACTTCCACCTCGTCCGCCGCGGCATCGAGGGAGATGTCCTGGATGAACTTCGACTGCTGCCAGTGACGCGTGATCCGCACCGTCGCTCGCAGCGGGCCTTTGTCCAGCATGGCGACCGAATCGACCTCCGAGATCGGCGTCATGGTTCCATCCAGTGTCCCCGGATCGATATTCCAGGCGTCGTAGTCCTTCGGGGTGTCCTGGAACGTCTGCAACTGGTTGCCGCAGGCGCCCGGCGCCAAAAACTCCCGTTCGCCGGCCTTGAGGCTACTGATGCACCCGGTCGCTTTGCTGATGGTGACCGACAGACGCGCGTTGCTGAGCACAAAGGTGTTGGCAGATTCGGCGGCGCGCAGGTCCGACGGCACCGCCTGGGCATCCTTTGCAGCCGCAGCATGCAGCACCTTGTAGCCAAGCGCCGGAACCGCTTTGGCGTGGACCAGAAGTTCAAACTGGTGGGTCGTCTTATTCCGCGAGACGACCTGCGAAAGCAGCGGCCTGCCGCTGGCATCGGAGATTTGAAGTTCGTCCGCAGGTTCGGCTAGTTGCACTTTCAACCGTACCGTGCCGGATCGCTGCCAGCCCTCGGAATTCCAGACCATCAACGGCACGCCGTTCTTCGTGCGCGTGTCAACCTGCGCGGACAGGATGTCGATCGCTGCGCGGGATACCTCGTCATCGACGTGAAAGACCTCGTCGAAGTCCTGCTGCGCATCCTTGTAAATGACGCCGATGCCTGACCCGGCCGCCAGATCGTGAAACTGGTTGAAGGTGATCTTTTTCCAGTTCTCCGTCAGTTGACCGGCGGGATATGTCATTCCACTCAGCCACGCCAGCGAAGCATACTTCTCAGCGTCGAGGGTCGCTACCTCGCTGCGCCGCAGGTTGTTCTTGTGCGCAGCCTGGGTCGTAAAGACGCCGCGATGGTATTCAAAGTAGAGTTCATCCTTCCAGGTCGGCACTCCCATGGTGCCATTCGCACCCGCGGCGGGAGCGGTCCAGCCCTTCGCGATGCGATCGTAATCCCATTCCGGCGACTCCGGGTTCAGCTTCGTCTCGACGTCCGAGAAGTAGTGCTGCGCGGTCGCATAGCGCATGGTGGGCACCGCTTCGCCGGCTTTGTCTTCGGCAATCCAGTGGTCGCCCTGGTCGAGCATGTCGCGGGTAGGACCTCCGCCATGATCGCCAATGCCATAGAGGTCGAGTAACTCGGTCGTGCCGGGATTTCTAGCTTCCGACTCGGCAAAATCAGCCGTAATCCGGGTCGGGTTCAGGTTGTCGTGAACATAGTCCGTGGGAAAGTAGGTGATCACCTTGCTTCCGTCCGGCGACTCCCACCAGAAGAGACGGAACGGCATAATATTCGTGTCGTTCCAATGCATCTTCTGAGTAACGAAATAGTCGAGACCGCTGCGTTTATAGATCTGCGGAAGCTGCCAGTTATACCCGAAGCTATCGGGATTCCAGCCGATGCGGGCGGTCACCCCTAAGTCCTTCTGAAACTCGCGCTGGCCCACCAGCAACTGCCGCACCAGGCTTTCGCCACCGGGCAGGTTGAGGTCCGGCTCGACCCACATGCCGCCCACAATCTCCCATCGGCCCTCCTTTACACGCTGCTTGATCTGTTCGTTCATCTGCGGATATTTCTCCGCCATCCAGGCGGTGTACTGCGCCGCGCTCTGGGTGTAGGTATATCCCGGATATTCGTTCATCAGTTGCAGCGCAGAGGTGAATGTCCGGCGCACGACATCAATCGTCTCCGACCGCGGCCATAGCCAGGCCGCGTCGATGTGCGAATTGCCGGCCAGGTCGATCCTGGCCTCGGCCATGACGGAGTGGAGTCCATCCAAGATGCCCTGCGCCTTCCGCAAGGATGCGTCGAAGGCTGCCTGGTTGCCCTCCGCGAGCGCGTTCAGATCGATATCCGCAACCGCCTCCTCCACCCTGGGCAGCAGGTCGCGGCGCGGGACAGGCAGCGCTGGCAGCAGGTTCGCCGCGGCCAGGCACTGCACCCGCACGTCGTCGGGATTGGGCCTGCCGCTGTTGCCTGCCGCATCCGGCTCGACCTTCAGGCTGACGCTCTCGAAGTGCTTTTGATCGACAGTGTGCAGCAGCTTCACGGCGACCAGCACCTTGTCCCCAGGTCTGGCGGGCTCGAACAGCACGATCGGCTCCAGATCGTCGCCCAGCGCCACGCGCCGCCCGTTGAAGTAAACGATCTCCGGCACCGGACCATTTGCGTCCGCACGAAATTGGAACCAGATGCGCGCGCCGGAGAGGTCGTAGCCATTCAGCGTCTTCGGCACATCAATCTCACGGCGGTACCAGACTGCCTCGTTGGGAGCGGTGACGCTATGGCCGGGCTCGGGTTGCACCAGCGGCCACGCCGCATCGTCGA
This sequence comes from Rhodanobacteraceae bacterium, assembly GCA_903970285.1. Classification (GTDB taxonomy): domain Bacteria; phylum Acidobacteriota; class Terriglobia; order Terriglobales; family Acidobacteriaceae; genus Edaphobacter. The sequence goes on from CAJCHN010000141.1 coordinate 98,075, forward strand.
GGCTGACCGCCTCGCCGTGTGGCAGGTCGCCGGCGTGAAAGCGCCACGCGCCGCCCGGCAAAGCGTCGAGCGCCTGCAGCTTCTGGAGCTTCGCCACAGCCTCCGGCGAAAGGTTTTTCTGCTCCCGTACCGGGGTGAACGACTGCGCGCACGCAACCCCACAAACGATCAATGCAGCTAACGAGGCAGACGAGACGATCCGGATTCGCATGCCGGGAAGCTTACCAGCCTGGAGCCGCAGGGAACAAAACCGCTCAATGCTGGGACGTCGGGGAAGTGGGCGTCGGCGATTCCGAGCCGCGGGGGCGCAGCGCCAGGAACAGGGCGAACAGAACGACGATCACGCCCAGGATGAGAAAACAAAGGAGCCGGCTGCGCGAGTCACCACCCTGTTGCGGTTCACGATCTCCAGAGCGCATGCCTGCGTTGGATGCGCGCGGGCGGCGCGGGTTTGCTTTGCGCGAGACGCAAATAGCCTGAAAGTTGTACTATGCGGGGGCATGTTTGCCAGGCATTTCCGTACCTGGAAAACGCCAGCCACGCTTTTCTTCGGCCAAATCAAAGCACGAAGGTACGCCATGAACGTCCGCATGCTCACGTTTTCTATCCTCTGCTTCACAGCGGCAGCTGCCCTTGCCCAGAGCCCGCACCCGCTCACCCCCGCCGAAGACGCGAAGATCGACGCGCTGGTTCATTCCATGACGCTCGAGCAGAAGCTGGATTACATCGGCGGCACCGGATTCGCGGCGCGTGCTGTCCCCTCGCTGGGCATTCCCGCGCTCGAGATGTCGGACGGACCGTTCGGCACCCGCTCCAACTCCGGCTTTCCGTCCACCACCTATGCCGCGGGCATCGGGCTGGCGGCTTCGTGGGATCGCGACCTCGCAGTGCAGGTGGGCGCAGGCATTGGACGCGACGCCCGCGCTCGCGGAGTGCACTTCATGCTTGGCCCAGGGGTCAACATCTACCGGTCGCCACGCAATGGGCGCAACTTCGAGTACTTTGGCGAAGATCCGTTTCTCACCTCGAATATCGCAGTTGGGTATATCACCGGCATGCAGCAGCAGGGCGTCAGCTCCACCATCAAGCACTACATTGCGAACAACTCCGAATACCTGCGGCACGACTCCGACTCGATCGTGCAGGAACGCGCCCTGCGCGAACTCTACCTGCCCTCGTATGAAGCAGCCGTCAAGACCGCCCACGTCGGCGCCATCATGGACTCTTACAACCTCATCGATGGGCTTCATGCAACGCAGAACGGGTATCTCAATATCGATATCCTGCGCAAGGAATGGCATTTCCCCGGCGTCCTGATGTCCGACTGGGATGCCACCTACGATGCGATCGGGGCGGCGAACGGCGGGCTCGATCTCGAGATGCCGACCGGCAAGTTCATGAACCAGAAAGACCTGCTCGCCGCGGTGAAGAATGGCACCGTGCCCGAGGCGACGATTGATCTCAAGATCCACCATATCCTGGCCACAGCTCAATCGTTCGGCTGGCTCGATCAGGGCTACTCTCAACGCGACAGCAATATCTCCGTCGCGGACGTTCACGACCAGCAGATCGCCCTGCGCTCCGCGCGGGAGTCCGCCGTGCTGCTGAAGAATGAAGGCAATCTGCTTCCGCTGGACAAGTCGAAGCTGAAGACGATCCTGGTGGTTGGCCCGGACGCCTACCCCGGGGTTCCCGTGGGCGGAGGCAGCGCCGGTGTGGTCCCGTTCCACCTGGTCTCCGATGTGGAAGGTCTGACCACTGCCTTAGGCACATCGGTTAACGTGTTTTACGATCGCGGGCTACCGACACTCTCGCATCTGGCGAATGAGACCAGCTTTACCACCGCCGCAACAGGCGGTCAGGAGGGCGTGACGGTAGAGAGCTTCGCCAACCCGAACCTGGAGGGCCAATCCGCCACCTCCACGGTCAAACACGTAACCCTCGATGGCCTCAGCATCAAGAAGCTGATCGAGAATCTCGATGCACTCCTCCCGACCCTCTTCAACGCCAGCGACAAGCAGGTTTCGCATCGCTTTACCGGGTTCTACACCGCGCCCGCGGATGGCCGGTACGTGGTGGCACTGGAAGGGTCGGGCGAAGGCTCCGGCAATCGCGTCTTCGTGGACGACAGGCTGATCTTTGACGACTGGAAACTGGTCCGGGCCTTCCAGCCCACGACAACCCTTCAGCTCTCCGCCGGGCCTCACAAGATTGTGGTGGAAGAGTGGCAGCGCAACGTCGTCGGCGGCAGTCTCCTGTTCGCCATCACGCCCGCCGACAAGATCGTCAACCCGCATGCACTCGAACTTGCGCGCAAGGCAGACGCTGTCGTGATTGCAGCCGGCTTCCAGCAGGAGTCGGAGTCGGAGGGGGGCGATCGCACCTTTTCGCTTCCCTTCGGTCAGGATGAGTTGATCAACGCCATCGCCGCTGTCAATCCGAAGACCGTGGTCGCCGTGACCTCCGGTGGAAACGTCGATTCGTCCGCCTGGCTTGACCACGTGCCGGCGGTGCTCGAAACCTGGTACGCCGGCCAGGAGGGCGGCACCGCGCTCGCCGAGATCCTGTTCGGCCAGGTCAATCCCTCCGGACACCTGCCGGTCACCTTCGAGCGTCGCGCCGAGGACAATCCCACGTACGCCAACTACTATCCGGAGGGCGACACCCGCCGCGTGCTCTACAAGGAGGGCATCTTCGTCGGCTACCGCGGCTACGAGCACAACGGGGTCAAGCCGCTGTTCCCGTTCGGCTTCGGTCTCTCGTACACCACGTTCGACTTCTCCAACCTGGCCGTCGCCCGCGCCAGTGGTGGCGCGAACGAGGCATACAGCATCAGCTTCGACGTGAAGAACACCGGCTCGCGAGACGGCGCGGAGGTCGCGCAGGTCTACGTCTCGGCGCCCGCGGGTGGAACACCGCGTCCGGCACACGAGTTGAAGGGCTTTGAGCGGGTGCAGCTTGCGCCCGGCGAGACGCGCCACGTCACGCTGACGCTCGACTCGCGCGCGTTCGCTTACTACGACGTTCCCAGCAAGTCGTGGAAGGTGCCGGCCGGTTCATACATCATTCACGTCGGCGACAGCGTGGAGCACCTGCCGCTGCAGGCGCCGGTCAACGTACCGAGTCTCTGAGGCGCCGATCTTCAGACCAGGAGCAGCAGCAAAGGAACCGCGATCCCCGCCGCGAAGACGATCGAGACCACCAGCTTGCGGCGGGTGTAACGCCACGCCATCGCGAGCCCGGTGCATGTCGAGACCACAAGCCCGAGGGCGGTCAAGGCAAAGAAGACTTTTTCCGCAAGAGCACTGTGGGCGGGTGCGGGCGGCGAAATCGGCGGCACTTTGGGCGACTCCGGCTTTGCGCCGGCGGCCGCTGCGGGAGATGGCCGGCGAGGAGGCACATACACCGTGCCCTTCTTGTGCAGTTGCGACAGATGCACCAGAATCGAGGGCGGCACGTATGAGCTGCCGCGGCTGCTTTCGTGCAGCCCAAACATCTGCAGGGCGCCGGTGAACGCGAAGAAGAGAAGGGCCGGAGCGAAGAAGACACCGGAATAGTGGTGGGTGAGGCGCAACGTTTTATGGAGTTTGTTGGCGGGCATCCCTTCTAAAGTAAAGGGGGAAGTTTGCAGTTTCGCCAATGCGTGGTTTTTGCGCGCCTAAAGTGATCGGCGATACTGGACCCATGGCCGTGCACTCTCATTCTGCAACGTGGACGCGGCGCCGGTTCGCGCAAGTCTCCAGCCTGACGGCCGGGGCATTGTCGCTGCCCGGATTGAGTTTGCCGGCGGCCCCGGCCGACATCGCGATCGAAATCGCTCCCTATACGGTAGAGGCGTCTCCCAAGCACCATTTCCGCACCGTGGCCTACAACGGCCAGGTTCCCGGGCCGCTCCTGCGCATGCGTGAAAGGCAGGCGCAGACGGTCGAAATCCGCAACCGCACCAGCGACCCGGAAGTCGTTCACTGGCACGGGCTCCATCTGCCCTCGGAGATCGACGGAGCCGTGGAGGAAGGTACGCCGCTGATCTCTCCCGGAAGCTCTACAAGTTACACGCTGGTGCCTGAACCCGCCGGCTTTCGCTGGTTTCACACGCACACCTTTGCCGGCAAGAACCTCACGCGGGCGCAGTACGGCGGTCTGCACGGCTTCCTGCTGATCGAGCCGCGCGATCATCCGGGACGCTACGACCGCGAGATCTTCCTCGGGCTGCACGATTGGGGCGGCCACTTTATGGGCGGTGACGACGGGTACATGAATCCCGTGTACGACGTGACCACCATCAACGGCAAGATGCTGGGATACGGCGATCCGATTCAGGTCCAGTCGGGCGAACGCGTGCTGATGCATGTGCTCAACTCCAGCCCCACCGAGGTTCACTGGATCGCACTGGCAGGCCACAGCTTTCGCGTGGTGGCGCTCGACGGCAACGAGGTTCCGCAGCCACAGACGGTCTCAATGCTGCGCCTCGCACCCGCGGAACGCGTCTCAGCCATCGTCGAGATGAACCAGCCCGGAGTCTGGATTCTGGGCGAAGTCCGCAAGCATGTGCAGGCGACCGGTATGGGGGTCGTGATCGAGTACGCGAACGCCACGGGAACGCCAGTGTGGACGCAGCCGGAGGAACTGGTGTGGAACTACAGTCAGTTCGCCGCTGCCGGCCACGCGCCTTCCACGCCGCCCGAGACGGCCAGCATCGAGCTGGTCTTCGACTCCAAGTTCCAGGGCCATGGCAACGAGGAGCTTTGGCGCATCAACGGGCAAAGCTATCCGCAGATTGAATCGCCCGCACTAGAGGCCGGCCGGCGCTACCGTCTGGTGATGAAGAATGAGAGCCTCGACGATCATCCCATGCACCTGCACCGGCATACCTTCGAGGTGCGCCGGGTGGATGGCAGTCCAGAACTGCGCGGGCTGCGTAAAGATGTTGTACTGGTGCGTTCCGGCGGCACGGCGGAGGTCGAGTTCGTGGCCGACAATCCGGGTAAGACGCTGTTTCACTGTCACCAGCAGGACCACATGGATCGAGGCTTCATGATGGTGTTCCACTATGCGTAAGAACTGGCTGCAAACCGTCAACCTCCTGCTCCTGCTCGCAGGCTGCGTATGCTGGTGCCGGCAAGCCTGCGGGCAGGGCAACTACGAGATCCAGGTTTACGGCGCGGACACGGTTCCGCCGAAGACTCTCATGACCGAGCTCCACTCCAACTACACGGTCCAGGGCCAGAGGTACACGATCGATGGGGTGCTTCCGACCAATCACCAGGAACATGAGACCCTGGAACTCACCGAGGGCATCAACGCCTGGTCGGAGATTGGCTTTTACGTCTTTACCAGCGAACAGGACGGGCATGGCGTGCAGTGGGTCGGCGACCACATCCGCCCGCGCGTCCGGGCTCCGGACAGCTGGCATCTGCCCGTAGGGCTCAGCCTCTCGACCGAAATTGGTTATCAGCGGGCGGTCTACTCGCCGGATACCTGGACATGGGAGCTGCGGCCAATCATCGACAAGACCGCCGGGCGCTGGTACTTTGCCTTCAACCCGGCTCTGGAGCGCACGTGGCATGGACCCGATGTGAACCAGGGGCTGGGCTTCTCTCCCGCGGTGAAAGTCAGCTACGACTTCACCCGCCAGGTCAGCGGCGGTGTCGAGTATTACGCGGATTACGGCCGACTGGGAGCTTTCGATTCGCTGCACGAGCAGCAACAGCAAATCTTCGCGGTCACCGATCTGAACGTCTCGCCCAAGTGGGAGATTAATATCGGCGTCGGAGTGGGACCGACGGCGGCCACCGACCACCTGATCGTCAAGGGAATCCTTGGACGGCGCTTCGACTGGGGACACCATTCCGCAGTCGAGTGATGGCAGCGGCCTTGCCCCGCCCTGCGGGAGACAGCCGATGAGCAGGGTGGAAGGTATCCCATCCAAACCGTTCCCGCTATGTGAGACTTGAGCCATGCGGTTTGAGCTCTTCATCGCGGCGCGCTATCTTCGCGCCAAGCGCCGGCAGGCTGTCATCGGGGTAGTGACGGCGATCTCGGTGATTGGCGTGGCCGCCGGCGTTGCGTCGCTGATTGTGGCGCTGGCCATCACGAACGGGATGAAGCGCGATCTCGAAGCCCGGCTGCTGGGTTCGACCGCGCACGTCGACCTGATGCGGGTGGCGGCGGACGGAATCCGCAACTGGCGCCCGCTGCTGGCGCGCCTGCGGGCGCTGCCACACGTGACGGCGGCCGCTCCGGGGCTTTATGGGCAGGTGCTGATCTCACGCGGCGCGCGCAGCGGAGGCGGATTGATCAAGGGTGTGATCCCGGCGGAAGAGCAGACGGTCAGCGATCTGCTGCAGTCGGTGAAGGAGGGTTCAAGCGCCGCTCTCGCTCCTGCTGCCGGAACAGCGGAGATGCCTGCGGCGACTCCACCGATCGTGATCGGCAAGGATCTGGCGGAGACGCTTGGCGCGCAGGCCGGAGATACCGTCCTGGTCACCAGCCCACAGGGAGACTTGACCCCGCTTGGCCTGGTGCCGCGCTACCAGCGGTTCCAGGTAGTGGGCATCTTTACCTCCGGTTTCTATCAATACGATTCAAGCTATGCGTTCATGCGCCTGGCCGACGCGCAACGTCTGTTTGCGGAGCCGGATCTGATCTCGGTGATCAGCTTCAAGGTGGACAATCTCTACCAGGCGGACCGGATCGGGCGAGAGATTGAGCAGGCGGCCGGCCCAGGTTTCCAGGCGACCAACTGGATGGAACAGAATCGCGAGCTCTTCCGCGCGCTGAAGCTGGAGCAGGTAGTCACGTTTATTGTGCTGGCGCTGATTGTCTGCGTCGCAGCGCTCAACATCCTGATCGCGCTCACCATGATGGTGATGGAGAAGACCAAGGACATCGCGGTGATGATGGGCTTCGGCGTGACGGCAGCGCAGATTCGCCGCATCTTCCTGCTGCAGGGGCTGATGATCTCGGTGGTTGGGACCGTGATCGGAATGGTGGTTGGCTTCGGCGTCAGCTGGGCGGGAGGGCACTTTCGCTTCATCCGTCTGGATGCGGCGGTGTACTCGCTCGATTATCTGCCGTTCGCGCCGCGCTGGTTCGACGGCGTAATCGTGGGAGCGGTGTCGCTGGGGGTGAGCGCGCTGGCGACGCTTTATCCCAGCGCGAGCGCCGCCAGGGTGCTTCCGGCGGAGGCGCTGCGCTATGAATGAACCACGGGGAGTCTGAGCCGCGGCAGTATGATTTCGCGCGAGGAGAAACTTTTCCATGCCACCACGTTTGAAATACGGACAACTGGCGCCCGAAGGACTTGAGCGCATGACTGCGCTCGAGCATTATTTGAACCGCGACGCCGGCTTGCCCGCCCTGCTGCGCGAACTGGTACGCCTGCTGGCGTCGACCCTGAATGGATGCGAATACTGCGTCCGGGTGCATACGGCGGAGCTGCGCAAGCTCAATCAGCCGGAGGAGCGGATTGCCGAGCTGGCTGGCTGGCGGAGCTCGATGCTGTATACAGAGCCCGAGCGGGCAGCCCTGGATTGGACGGTAGCGCTGACGAATATTCAGCAGGGCCATGCGCCGGATCCGGTGTACGACAAGCTGCGCGAGCATTTCTCCGAGGTTGAGATCGTCAACCTGACGCTCACCATCACCACCATCAATGCCTGGAACCGGCTGGCGATTGCGCTCGGCAATCATTCTCAGCGCGGCTAGGAGCGGCTCCGCCTGCAGGCAGGATTGAGGGTCGGACTGACTCTCAGCGAGTGATGCTTACCCTGGTAGAGCTTCTACTCAGATTTTGTTTGACAATCGTGTCGTGTGACTGCGAAGATGGTGACGGGTACTTTTACCCTTCGGAGTTCACATGACGCGTACCATTGTGGCCATCCTCGCGCTTGCTCCGGGCATGCTCGTCGCCCAGTCCAAGTCGCCTGCTCAGCCCAGCTCTACGCCTGTCCTGCAGTCCGCCCTCCTCCAACCCGCAGCTTTCTCCGCTTTTTCGGCAAAGGACAATACTGCGACTTCGTCTACAGGAAAGATCCGCATCTCCAGCCTGGTCGCTCCGAAGCTGATTCAGAGCGTCAGCCTGACCGTCGCCAGCAGCCCCCGCATGCTCGCCACAGACAGCACGGTCGTGCTCGACCTGACCGTCGATGAGAGCGGCAAGCCCACCAACATCCAGGTCGCCGAGTCGGCTAACCCGTCGCTCGATCAGGAAGTCGTCGCCGCAGTCAGCCAGTTCCGCTATAAGCCAGGCACTCTCGATGGCCAGCCAACCGCCTTCCCGGTCAAGCTGCACTACACCGTGAAGCAGGGCTCCTCCTACTAAGCTTCTTGGTTCCTCAAGGCGGACTCTTCGGAGTCCGTCTTTTTCATGGGGCACAGCGGCCTAATCATCTCCGCCCACTTCCTCTTTCTCCACGTCCATCTCAGCCACCTGCACCCCGCCCCCCTGGGTGTCCACCAGGATCTGGATGCGCCCTTCGGCCTTCTCCAGTTCCAGCTTGCACGCGTTCGACAGGCCCACTCCTTCCTCAAACAGGCGCACCGAATCCTCGAGCGTTAGCTCTCCCCGCTCCAAGCGCTCCACGACCGCTTCGAGAGCGTTCAGTTTGTCTTCAAACTTCGCCATCTCGCCTCGTCATCCCCTTGCAAATCCCAAAACCTGCGCCGCCGCCTTGTACTTGCCGAAGGGCGCACTCACCTGCACGCCCTGGACCCTGCCGCGCACCTCTGCCAACATCTCCTGCGCAATGGCGACACCCTCGGCACGTGCGGTGTCGGGGCTCTGGGCCGCAGCCATGCGCGCCAGGATGCTCTCCGGCACACTCACCTTCAGATCGTTCTTCATGAACTGCGCATTCTTGAGACTGGTGAGCGGCCAGATGCCCGCGATCACGGGAATGCGAAACCCCTCAATACGCCGCAGGAATTGCTCGAGCAGGCGGAGCTCGAACACCGGCTGGGTAATGCCGTACTCTCCCCCCGCTTCCACCTTGGCCGCGAAACGCCGTACTTCGTTGTCGATGTCGACGACACCTGGATTCGCCGCCACCGCGATGGTGAATCCGGCCGATCCGCCGATCGATCCGCCACCAATATCCATGCCGAGATTGAGATCGCGCACAATCCTGGTCAATCCGATGGCGTCCACGTCGAAGACCGCCGTAGCCTCCGGGTAGTTGCCCATCTTTGGCGGATCGCCGGTCAGGCACAGGATATTGCGCAGCCCGATCGACGCCGCGCCGAGCAGATCGCTCTGAATGCTCAGCAGATTTCGGTCGCGGCAGGTATAGTGCAGCACTGTCTCGATCCCCACCCTCTGCTGAATCTGCACGCACAGGCTCTGCGCACTCATGCGGGCGCTGGCGCGCGGACTATCCGGCACGTTGATGGCATCGACGCCCAGCTTGAACAGCTCTTCCGCGCCCTCGAGTTCGCGGCTGCAGTCAAAGCCCTTGGGCGGAACGATTTCTACCAGCGTGCAGAACTGACCAAGCGCGATCATGGCACCGATCTTCGAGCGGTCGCGGAATGGCACCGGCTGGATGCGGCTCTCCTTGAGGATGGTCGCGCCACTCTCGACCTCGTGCACGCCGGTCTCCTGCGCCTCCAGCGCCCGCAGCGCGCCGCGCATGGCGCGCGTATGCTGGGGCGTGGTGCCGCAGCAGCCGCCCACGAATCGCGCCCCGGCTTTGACGAACTTGCGCGCGAAGCTGGCCATGTATTCGGGCGAGGTGAGATAGATGTGCCGCCCGTCCACCGCCTTGGGCGCGCCCGCGTTCGGCATCGCCGCCAGCGGCAGTCGGGTGACGTGGCGCATCCGCTCGATGGTGCTCAGCACGATGGCCGGACCCTCGCTGCAGTTGCATCCAATCGCATCCGCGCCCCAGCTTTCCAGCAGCCGCGCTGCATCCTCCGGAGTCGTCCCGTCCAGGCAATTTCCCTCCGGGTCGACCGTCACCATGGCAATGATGGGAATCCCGCCGCCTTCGGTCCGGGCAGCCCGCAGCGCAAGCTCCGCCTCGGGCATGGCCATGATGGTTTCGATTACGAGAAGATCGGCGCCCACACCCGGTCCACCTTCGGCCAACGCTTGAACCTGTTCGGCAAAGGCCGCGTACGCTTCCGCCTCGCTGACCTTGGCGTCGCCTCCCACCTTCAAGCCCAGGGGACCCATCGCGCCGGCGACAAACGCGTCCGCGGCCTGCTTTTCGCGCATCTGGCTCACACATTCACGCGCCAGCCGGATACCTGCCTGGTTGAACGTGCGGGCCTGGTCCTCCAGCCCATAACGCTCGAGCCGAATGCGATTCGCGCCGAAGGTATTCGTCTCCAGGATCTCCGCGCCCGCCTGCAGATATTCCCGGTGCACTTCCCGCACCAGCTCCGGCTGGGTCACATTCAGCTCGTCGTAGCAGCGGTTGATGAAGACCCCGCGCCCGTAGAGCATGGAGCCCATGGCACCGTCGCACAGCACGGTCCGTTTGCCGCAGAACATCTGTGCGACGCGATCGCGCACCAACTCCTCAACTGCCGCGTCTTTCGCCGCTCCCGCCATCTCCTCATCCTATTCCAACCGGCTGCTGCCTGATCCAATGACCGCTTCACCCACCTTTTCGGCTTTCGCGGAGAGGATCTGAGGTTCACCCCCGTTCCCGCTCGTGGAATGCTCCTCTGCGCCCACGCATTCTGTCGAGGCCATCAGCGGAGCATGCCTCACCACAGCGCCCCGGCTTCGTCTTACGGGAAAGCTGCTTTGTTATACTTCGAGAGACCCTGACAGCCGCGCATTTCGTGCAGCCGCACTCAGTTTGGAGCCGTTTACGTTGACCATTCGCAGTCTTCCCGCCTCGCCCGCCACCTGGACTCACACTTTTTCGAACTCTCCCCGGCGCGGCCTCCTTCTGGCTCTGCTCACGTCCATTTTCGTTCTGGCGACCACCGCCTGCGGCACCTCGAACTATCAGTTCCCCGAGTACAATTTTGCCGGGCGCCCCGTTCCTCCGAGCAAACTATCGAACCGCGTCATGGTCGGCTACACCACCGGAAACTCCGGCGTCCTGCAGATCCTGGACGCGCAGCGGGACATCCGCAACAACGTTTACAACGCCAACTCGACGTTCTCCATCAGCGGCTACTCCGGCAACAACCCAAACCTGATCCTCAGCTTCCCGGACGAGCTTCGGGGCTACGTCTACTCGAACGCTCCGTCCTATCCCCTGACCATCATCAACTATGGAACCGAATCAGCCACTGGCGCGGCCGTGACTTTCAGCTCGCCGTCCAACTCGGTCACCACGGCCTCTGACTTCGGGCGCATTCTCTCCGCACAGGAAGAGACGGGGCAATTGATCGTCGCCGACGCCAAGTTGGGCACGTTTGCGCTGAACCTCCCGAATGTCTACCAGGTGGCCATGAATCCCGGCGACACAATTCTGCTGGCCATGGTGCGCAACTCCAACAGTCTGTACCGGGTAATCCGTGTCAACGAAAATGGACCTACGCCTCCCGGGGCGGTCGACTGCGAACCCACCATCCTGCCGGTCTACTGCGTCATTCCCGTTCCAGGTACGTTTGACCGGCCAGTAGCCGTCGATTTTGCCGTTGATGGATCGAACGCCTACGTGGTGAGCTGCGGCGTCGAGTGCGGCGGAGGCTCAAACGGGGGGGCGGGCATCAGCCTGATTCCCGAGGCCGCCCTCCAGTTCAACAACGCGCCCACGTCGTTCCCTTATCCGGCCGTGGTCAGCACCACCGTGCCCATTCCCGGAGGCGCGACCGACGCGATATCGGACGGCACCAACCTCTACATCGCTGGGCAGCAACTGCAGCCGGACGGGCTGTTTGAAGGTTTCCTGACGACCATGCCGCTCAATACGCTGGTTCCGGGCACTCCGACCCCGATCTCCGACGGATATCACTCGAAGCTGCTGTTTGCCGACAACAACACACTTTGGATCGGGTCGCAGGCCTGCTCCAACGGCGAGCGAGCCAAGCTCGGGCTCAACTACAACTGCCTGACCCGCTACGACCTGACGGAGCAAACCGCAGCCGTCGTGCCGGCGCTGCTGCCTGCAACCGCAACCACGCCGGCAACCGTACCCTATCCCAACTCCAGTGAAAATCCGCTTTACCTCGGGTCGCTGACCGGGATCTGCTGGGTGCAGGGTCTGAATAAGGTCTACACCGCCTATGGCGGTCAGATTCATGCCTTTAAGACAGCCGATGGCTCAGAAATCGACAATTACTACATCACCGTGCAGGGAACCGCGCTTGATGTAGCCTACATGGACGCCAATACCGACGAGGCAAACTAGAGACTGCAATGGCAGAAGCGCCGCAGATGGATGTTCTTGCCATCGCAGCCCATCGCGACGACGTGGAACAGACGTGCGGTGGAAGCCTGCTGGTGCAGCAGGCTCTGGGCTGGCGAACCGCCATCCTCGACCTCACGCAGGGTGAATCGGGAACCAGAGGCTCCGCGGCAGAGCGCGCGGCCGAGGCCACAGAGGCCGCAAGCATTCTGCGGGTCAGCCACCGCGAGGCACTCGATCTACCCGACGGAAGCCTTCAGAATACGATTGAAAATCGTCTCAAGATCGCAGGCGTTCTGCGCCGCCTTCGTCCGCGCGTGGTCATCCTTCCGTATTGGCAGGGCCGCCATCCCGACCACTACACGACGGCCACGCTGGGCTACGAAGCCTGCTTCGCAGCCGGTCTCTCAAAGTTGGATTTACCCGGCGCGCCTCACCGTCCCTACAAGATTCTCTACGCTTCCCTGTACGCCGACGTTCGTCCCAGCTTCGTGGTCGACATCACACCCCATGTCGAGACCCGTCTGCAGGCGCTGCTTGCGTACCGATCCCAATATGGAAACCAGACGGAGGGCAGCGGCCTTTTTGTCCCTGAGGAAGAGATTCGGGAGCGCACTTTTGCTTCGGCGCGGCATTACGGTCTGCTCGCTGGCGTGCGCTACGCGGAGCCATTCGTGTTGAAGGAGGTCGCGCTGGTCGACGACCTGATGCACCTTCCCGTAGCTTCCATCTGATTCGAGATATCGAGTAAGAGCACATTCCCCGTAACAGACAAACCTTTGCCCCAGTGTGTGGCAAGCCACGCATGCGCGTAGCTTCGCGCACAAGCTGATAGTCAACCGAGCTTAAGGGTTGCCGCGTTGCCATAGGCGGCTGACGACATCGCGCGCGTGCTTAGTTGAAATCCGGGCATTTCTCTGCTGTCCCATGCAAAGCATCCCGAGATGCAAGCACGCGCAGTTAAAACGGTTTACACGGCAACACGCATCAGAGTCGTTGTCACTCAGGGGAGATGCAGGTTCGTAGTTGAATCTGAGTCTTTTCACTATGGTGGCGACTCGACCGCTTTCTTTGTAAGTCGCACAGCAGGCTTAGCCGAATTTCTACGCAACGCAAGGGTTATCAGAACTAAAAGGGGTAACAACCGTGGACATACTCAACGAGCTCTACCAAAAAGGCGTCTCCAGGCGCAATTTCATGCTTGGAGCCAGCGCCCTTGGTGCAACATCCGCGCTGGCCGGATGCTCCGGCGGCGGCACGATCGATGCCACCGTCACCGGGATCTCGGACACCGACATTTTGAACTTCGCGCTCAATCTGGAATACCTTGAAGCGGAGTTCTTCCTGAATGCCGCTACCGGATCCGGCCTCGCCAGCACCGACATCACCGGTACCGGCACGCAGGGTGCAGTCACCGGCGGCGGAACGGCCGTCCCCGGACTCACCTCGCAGCAGCAGGACTTCATCAACGAGATGGCTTATACCGAACAGCAGCACGTGCGCTTCCTGCGCAGCGCTCTCGGCTCGGCCGCGATCGCCATCCCGGCAATCAACATCGGCTCTTCCTTCGGAGTGCTCGCCGCCGCCGCCGGACTCAGCTCCACGTTTTCACCTTATACCAGCTACGACGCTTTCCTGGTCGGCGCCTTCATCTTTGAAGACGTAGGCGTGACGGCTTACACCGGCTCCGCACCGCTCATCAGCCCCGCCGGCATCGCCTCCGGGCTGCTGAGCTATGCTGCCGGGCTGCAGGCGGTCGAAGCCTACCACGCCGGATCCATCCGCACCCAAATTACCGCTGGTGCAATTGCCGCGGCACAAGCCGGCACCAGCTCCAGCTTCCCCTACCTCAGCTACGCGAACGCGGTCTCGACGCTGCGCGGCACGCTCGGCGGGGGCAATGAAACACCGCTCACGGTGCCGGTCCAGAACTCCGGCGGAACTTTCACCGCCAGCTCGATTGTGCAGGCGAGCCCAACCACCGCCATCGGCTATGGCCGCAGCTTCGACCAGATTCTTCACATTGTGTATGGCACCGGCGGCGGAGCAGGCGTGTCGAGCGGTGGATTCTTCCCAAGCGGCGTCAACGGCGCCTATACCGTGACCCAAAGCTAGAGCCGTGCGCTGACGGCCTGAGCCTAAACCCACAGCCTGAACAGAAACTCAAACGGTAGTGATCTCCAAGGAAAACGATCATGGCAACGCAGGAAACTAAGGTAGTCGATCACATCATCGCCAGCAGACGTGCTTTGCTGCTCGGTGGCGGCGCTGCTCTCGCCGCGCTCACCCTTCCCAAAGCCGCGAAAGCCGCGTCCACCGTCGCTTCGTTCACCGACAACGACATCCTGAACTTCGCGCTGAATCTCGAATACCTCGAGGCCAACTTCTACTATCTCGCCGCCTTCGGCACTACAATCGACCAGCCGAACGCAGCCTCTATCGCTGCCGGTGGTCCCACGGCAGGCATCCCCATTAACGGAACAGGCACCCAGGGAACGGTCACCGTCAAAGCCAACCCTCAAGTGCCCTTTACCACCATTACCGCAGGGTCCTATGCCACGGAGGTGGCGATCGAAGAGGGCAAGCACGTGCTCTTCCTCAGGTCGCAGCTCGGCTCCTACGCCGTGGCGCAGCCCGCGCTGGACCTGCTGAACTCGTTCAACGGCCTCGCTTCGAAAGCGCAAATCGCTTCGAGCTTCGATCCATTCTCTTCCGACGCCTACTTCCTCGTTGGGGCCTATATCTTCGAAGATGTCGGCGTCAGCGCCTACCACGGCGCCGCTCCGCTCATATCCACCACATCCACAGGCAAGACAATCCTGGCGGCTGCAGCCGGCATCCACGCGGTTGAGGCCTATCACTCCGGCCTGATCCGCCAGAGCATCTTCGCGCTCGATCCCACCAACAGCCAGGGACTTCTGACCATTACTCAGCAGATCTCCGCGCTGCGCAGCAGCGTCTCCGACCTGGTCGCCCCGACACCAACCGCCGTTAGCGCCGTCGTTGACCCGACGCCCGACGACTACGGTGTCTCCGACGGAACGTTCACCGTTTCGCTGGCCAACGGAGCCAGCGTGCCACGGACCAACATCACAGATGCCACCACCAACAACGTCCTGGGCGTTGCCCGCAGCACCATCGAAGTCCTTAACATCGTTACCGCAGGAGGCGCCGCCATCGCTGGAACCAAAGCCACGGGCGGATTCTTCCCGGCCGGACTGAACGGCGTCCTATCCTAGCCAAAATCTTCTTTCGCCTTCGGCTCCGCAGGTCAGCCTGCGGAGCCTCTTTTTCGCGTTCGAGTCTCGTTCAAGATGCCACCGTACTTATCCTGCTGCGCACGAAATCGACCAGTTCGCGGCTGCAGTATTTCTCCGCAGAGCCACGAAACTTGCGCGCCCGCTCAATCAATCGCAGCGAGATTCCCTCCCACTCAGGCTGCACCAGCCCTTCACCCACCACCACCACCGCGTCCGCCCGGTCCAGGTAGCGTCTCGCCGATTCTTTGAAGTCCCTGGTCTCTGGATCCAATACGCTGACGAACACATCCGGCCGAAGAAACCGCAGAACGCTGTTGGACTCGATGATGGCATTTTCCGCCCGCGCAATCTCCTGCCGCACCCGCGGCATCGCCTCCGCCAACTGCCCCACGCGGGTGCGCACCCAAAGTGAGCGCAGCGCTCCCGCGGCCAGGTAACGCGAAGAGTCAGTTCCACTCGTGCGGTCGCGCTCCTCCGAGATGGCAATCGTATGCTCCGCCGTCTCGCAGTCGCAGGGCTCGCCGTTTGCCGAGCACACTCCATGGCCAAACTGCGTGATCTTGAACGCGGTCCAACGCATCTCCGGCAGTGCCGCGATCAAACCGGCCACCACGCTCGTCTTGCCGATGTTCCGCGTATGTCCGCCGACCACCACGACTGCCACGGTTTACCTCTGCCAGGGAAAGCTAACTGCTCCGCCGCAACTTCGCCAGATCCTTCAGATACTCTCGGATGGGCCGCGCCGGGGTTCCCCAGAAGACCTCGCCGCTGCCGGTTAGACGTTTGCTGGTTGGCACTCCGCCCTGCGCCCCGACAATGACCCCAGGCCCGATCTCCACATGCTCGGCCAGGCCGACCTGTCCTGCCAGGATCGCGCCGTCACCCACCTTCGTCGATCCCGCAATCCCCACCTGCGCGGCGATGATCACGTCCTCCCCGATGGTGCAATTGTGGCCAATGTGCACCAGGTTATCGATCTTGGTCCCCCGCCCGATGCGCGTTTCGCCCAGCGCTCCGCGATCGATTGTGGTGTTCGCGCCGATCTCCACCCCATCTCCGATGACCAGCCGTCCCTGCTGGGGGAACAGAATGTAGCTCCGATCGGGTCCGCGTACATAGCCAAAGCCGGTCGAGCCGAGAACTGCGCCCGCCTGCACCACCACGTCGTCACCCAGCATCACGCCGGGGTGAATGGTCACATGATTTCCGATGCGGCAGCACTTTCCGACCGCCGCGCCATCCTCAACTACGGAATAGGCTCCTACCGAAGTGCCAGGCCCAATCTCCGCCCGCTCGCCGATCCACGCGGTGGGATGAATGACTCCGCCGGGCGATCCGTTCATCCAGCGCCCCAGCAAGGCAAAGGCGTACTTCGGTTGGCGCACGCCCAAAATGCGTCCGTTGCTGCCCGGGACCAGCGAGTCTGGCGCCAGAATCAACCCTGCCGCACTTGCCAGCGCAGCCTGCAGGGCACCCTCATCTTCGGCGAAGACGATCGAGTCCGGCGCAGCATCCTCAAAGCCCGAGAGACGCTGGAACCGGCGATCCTCTCCGGTTGCCTTCACCTCGAGCAGTTCGCAAAGGCTCTTTAGCGTGATTCCCGTCATCAATACACTCCCGGCTCCCCTGCCGGCCGCGTCTTCCAGCGACGGTGCATCCACAGCCACTGTTCCGGATTCCGCCGGATAGCCTCTTCAATGGCTGCCGTGAAGGCGGCGGTATTCGCCTCAATGTCGGCATCCGCATCGCCCGTCCGCCGCAGCTCCAGGCACTCGCCAAACCGCAGGACATAGCCGCTCGCCGTCTCATCCCACAGCAGAAATCCCGGCAAGACTGCCGCATCCGTCTTCAGCGCGACCCGCGCCAACCCCGACGCAGTGCAGGCCTTTACTCCGAAGAAGGGGACGAAGACGCCCTGCGGCGGCGTCATATTGGTGTCCATCAAAATCCCCACCGTATGGCCGGCCCGCATCGACGAGATCAGACCGCGGGCGAAATCGTCCTTGTGGATCACCCGATTGCCATGCAAGCAGCGAATGCGGTTGACGAATCGATCGACCAGCGGATTATCCAGGCGACGGATGACCAGGCCCATCGGGTATCCCACCAGCGAATGATAAAAGCTCGAAAGCTCCCACGCGCCCAGGTGTCCTGTAATGATGAGCACGCCCTTACCCCGCCGGCTGGCCGCCAGGTAATGCTCCAGCCCGTCGTACCGTATAAATCCGCTCGCCTGCTCCGCCGTGTAGCGCGACATGAGGCAGAACTCCGCAAGATGGTGCCCCAGGTTGCGGTAAACAGACTTCAGGGTCCGCTCGCGGTGCTCGTCCGGCAACTCGGGAAAGGCAAGCCGTAAGTTCGTGATGCCGACGCCGCGTAGCCGCTCGAAAAGCACGTAGGCAGCCGCGCCCAGGCACGCACCCACCGCGCGGGCGACCGCTCGCGGCAGGGAACCCAGGCTCCTGACCAAAGTCCACACCAAAAAAAACTCGAGCCGATCTCGTAACGAAGCTTCCAAGATCCCAGTTTACCGTCTCGCCGGGAGCCATTTTCGAGCCCGCGCGGAACTGCGCCAGAAAGCATGAGGGCAGCCATCGCGGTGGCTGCCCTCGTGCAAGCTGTGGAGTGAACCTATGGTTGAGTGGTTATCGGTTTAGTGGTTATCCCGCGAGATGACGAAGTACTTCGCGACTGTCCGCACGAAGGGACGTGCATCCGGAGGCGTCGGAATCCCGCCGCTCAGTACCTTCTGGAAGGAGACGTCCGACCCGTACTCAGTACGGGTATCGTCCTCGTTCTGAGACAACACGGTGCCATCGAGGTCGAGGCCGGCGAACAGGCCCTTCGAACGCGAATACGTGAGGAACTCCGCGTTCAGCTTCCAATCGGTCCCCGCCGCTGCATTGCGGCCAACCGGGCCTGCAGACGCGGCCGCATCGGCACCAAGTTTGAACTTGTTTTGCAGCATATGCTGCAGTCCGTCATGGTTCATCGCGATGAGAACCAGATCCGTCGACTGGCCGCCAATCTGAAAGCCAAAACTCCCACCCGTCAATTGCACGAACACCGGCGAACTCCAGCCCTTCGGCGTGCGGCATGTCGCGACACCCTGGCCATACTGACCGCCGACGATGAACGCAGCCTTCTTGTAGGCCGGTACCACCACCACGCAGGACGCGCCTGCGAGAATCGTTTGTGGGATGCCCTTATCCGGCGTTGCCATCACCTCGTCGATGACGGCGCGGGCGTCGCTCAAGCGCTCATCCAGCTTTGCCTTGTCGGCGGCGGCAAAAGACGACTGAAACGACCCCACGGTTAGAGCCACGGCGGTCAAGACGGTTGCGAAATGCTTCATCGGTAAATCCTCCAGTAAGGCGCCACAATCCGAATCCCGGGGCCCTCACGTAACAGTCCATGAGATGGACTGTCAACCCCTTAGGTTGCACCTGAGCCGCAATGCGGTTCCCCTGATCAAAAAAAACGGGACTGCAAACAGGCGCGAACTCGGTGCTCCTGGGAGAGCCTTGTCGCTCCCCAAAGATGCATCGGTCCGCTGTTGCAGTCCCTCTCCCAGGTATGTTGCTCTCTCACTCTCGCCCGCTTGCACCATCCACGCAACGGTACGGAGGGATATAGACCTGCGTGCTGTCCTCCCATGAGGAAAAATGCGAGGAGGAGGTTTTCGTCAATTTATCGCTAGACCCACTTGGCTTCGATGGCATGCACGCCCAGCGCCGTGCGATTGTCCACTCCCGCCTTCCGCATCAGCCGGCCCAGATGCGCCTTCACAGTCGCCAGTTCCACCGCCAGCGCGTGCGCAATTTCGCGGTTTGAAAGCCCCTGGATCAGCATGTTCAACACCTCGATCTCGCGCTTTGTCAGATGAACCGGCGCCGCGCTGCGCGGTGCCTCGTTGGCCCGGTCCAGCAGACGCGAAAGCACCTTGCGCGGCGCCCACACCGAGCCATCGCTCACCACCGAGACCGCCATGCGCAGCTCCTCCTCCGTCGATTCGCTGCTCAGGACACCGCGGGCTCCGGCGCCGATCACCTGCTCGATGAACTCCAGCTGGTTATCGCCGCCCATCACCAGCAGCCGAATTCGCGGACGCAGCCGCCGAAAACTCGCCACCAGTTCCGGCAGGTGCGGCGTTGAGGCGGCGTCGATCAGCACCAGGTCCAGACCCGCGCTCTCGAGCGTCCCCGGCTCGGACAGCAGGACCACTTCCATCTTTCCGGAGTCGGCAAACAAGGCGCGTATTCCTGCAATGCGCAACTCGTCGGTCGTCACAATGCCCAGCCGAGGCAGGGTCTTCCCCTGTTCTGCCTCTCCCATGCTTCCCCCGCACTCCAAAGCCCAAGATGCTCAGACACTCCTAAAGAACCGCGCTACAACTTGGGGAGGACGATTCCCTGCTGCTTCTGATATTTGCCCCGGCGGTCCGCATAGCTCACCTCGCAGACCTCATCCGACTGGAAGAACAGAATCTGGCACAATCCCTCATTGGCATAGATCTTGGCCGGCAAGGGCGTCGTGTTCGAGATCTCGAGAGTCACGAAACCCTCCCACTCGGGCTCGAAAGGAGTCACGTTCACGATAATGCCGCATCGTGCATACGTCGACTTCCCCACGCAGATCGTCAACACGTCGCGCGGTATCTTGAAGTACTCGACCGACCTCGCCAGGGCAAACGAGTTCGGTGGAACAATCACACTCGGCGCCTGCACCGAAACGAACGACCGCTCATCGAAGGCCTTCGGATCGATGATGGCGCTGTTCACATTGGTGAAAATTTTGAACTCGTCCGACACCCGCAGGTCGTACCCGTAGGAGGACAGCCCATAAGAAATGCAGCCATCCTTCACCTGCTTTTCGCTGAATGGAGCAATCATGCCATGCGCTTCGGCCTGCTTGCGAATCCAGCGGTCGCTCTTGATCGACATGCAACAATCCTCTCTCGATGGATTCGATACTCCATCCTAAATGAGGGTATTCGTTGATAGCGCTCTCTAGCGCGCTCTAACCCGGCCCGCTGGCGTTCCGTTTGACGCGGGTCCGCTTGAACGGCCAGGGAATCTGCTCCAGCCGCGATGGAATTGACATTCCCTCACCCGGTTTCTACCATCGCCATACACCTGAAGTAAGAGATCATTCATCCTATGAGGACAGAACTGATCCCAGGAATGCAGGGAAGGTACCCAGTTGATCAAACAGGATCTCATCCAGCGCGTCGTAGAACGCACCGGGCTTGTCCGCACCAAGGCAGAAGCAGCCGTAGACGCCATCTTCGAGTCCATGAAACAGTCGCTGGCTGAAGGAGACCGGATCGAACTGCGCGGGTTCGGCGTCTTCACCGTCAAGCCACGCAAGACCGGAGTCGGCAGAAATCCTCGCACCGGCGCCGAGGTCACTATATCCCCAGGCAAAGCCATCCGCTTCAAGCCGGGAAAGGATCTCCACGTTCTCGACTAGTCGCTCTGGATCAACTTTTGGGGTCACGCGAGAACCTGCGCCAGCCTCCGCAAGACGTCGGACCGGAACTCTCCCAGGTCTCTTATGACATCGCCGAGCCTCCTCACTGAACCTGCTCCGCCGGTCCCTGCCCGTAAAATTTCCAGCCCCGGCGTCGGGCTCCCGATTCTCTTCTTCTGCGCCACCCTGCTGTCGACCACCGCGGTCGGCATGCGCTACATGTACAAGTTCAAGCTGGGTCAAGCCCCGCTCGACTCGCAGGCCGACGTCCTGCCCTTCCCCTGGATTTTCAGCCATCTTTCCGCTTTCCGCTCCGGCCTCCCGTTCTCGCTGACCCTCATCGCCATCCTGCTGGCGCACGAGTTTGGCCACTACTTCGCCTGCCGCGCCTTCGGCGTGCGAGCCACGCTCCCCTACCTGCTGCCCGCGCCTTCGCTCAGCGGAAGCCTGGGCGCCGTCATCCGTCTGCGCTCCCGTGTGCGCTCCCGTGCCGCCCTCATCACCATCGGAGCGATGGGGCCCATCTCCGGATTTGCCGTCGCGCTCGCTACCGTCACGATCGGCCTGAGCCTCAGCCACCAGGCGCCACATCCGCTCGCCATGCGCTTCCAGACTCCGCTCATCATCGCCGGATTGCACGCGCTGCTCGCCCCTGGCCGGCCCGTCGACACACTCGTTCCCCACCCCGTCCTGCTCGCGAGCTGGATGGGCCTGCTGATCACCGCCCTCAATCTCATTCCCGCCGGGCAACTCGATGGCGGACATATCCTCTACGCGATCTCACCCGCCGCCCACCGGCTATCGAGCCGCATCGTGGTCGGAGTGCTCTTCTTCCTCGGCATCTTCTTCTGGGTCGGCTGGATCTTCTGGGGCATGATCCTCATGGTGCCCGCCATGCGCCACCCTGCCGTTCCCGACGAGCGCGATCTCGACGCCTGGCACCTCTGCCTTGCGCCTGTCTGCCTGGCCATCCTGGTCTTCTGCTACACCTACCAACCCTTCGAGGGGTACAGCCTGCTCGCAATTGTCGGGAAGCTCTCCCACCACTTCTAAAATGCACGGATCAGTCCCCGGTCCTCCGTCGCAGCGCAGCCGACGACGAGCCCAGAACTACAAACGACGAGCCAGCAACTACATGAGGTTGACTGCATCCACATCCACCACCAACGCCCGCCGCGGCATCCCTTCTCCCTCCGCAAAGACCAGCATTCGGTGGAGCGTTTCGCTGATCGCCCCGCGCCGTTCCGCCTTCAGGATCAGGTGAAAACGCCAGATCCGCTTCAGGCGCACAATCGGCGCTGCCGCCGGTCCCAGCACCTTGACGCCCACCGGCTTTTCGCGCTGAAACCATCGCCCCAGCGCCCCCACCCAGGCCGCTGCTTCTTCCATCGTCCCGCCCTGCACCAGAACATTTGCCAGGAGCGAAAACGGAGGATAGTGCAGGCTCCGCCGGAACGACATCTCCTTCGCAACGAAGCCGCGATAGTCGTGCCGCGCCGCGCACTGCACCGCGTAATGCTCCGGATGATAGCTCTGCACCAGCACCCGCCCCGGAGTCTCCCCGCGTCCCGCTCGGCCCGCTACCTGCGTCAACAGCTGGAACACCCGTTCCGCCGCCCGGAAGTCGGGCAGACCCAGCGCATGATCCGCCCCCACCACACCCACCAGCGTCACTCCATGGATGTCGTGCCCCTTGGCCATCATCTGCGTGCCCACCAGCAGGTTGATCTCGCCCGCATGCAGCCTCGCCAGCAGCCGTTCCATGTCAAACCGTCCGCGCACCGTGTCCCGATCCATGCGTCCGATCCGCGCATCCGGAAACAGCTCCTGCAGCTTCTCTTCACCCTGCTGCGATCCCGCCCCCAGGAAATAGAGGTGTTCGCTCGCGCACTTCGGACAAGCTTTGGGCACCGTCCTACGAAACCCGCAGTAATGGCACTCCAGCCGCGTCCCCGGCCCCGCAGCTGTCTCGCTGTCTTCCCTTCCCTCGTCTGCCGTCCCTAGCCCATGCTTCTTGTGGTAGGTCATCGCGATCGCGCAGTTCTCGCACTCCACCTTCTCCCCGCAGCTCCGGCAGATCACCACAAACGAATACCCTCTCCGGTTCAGCAGCAGCAGCACCTGCTCGCCCCGGTCGAGCGTCGCCCGAACCTCCGTCACCAGCCGCCGCGAGAAGATCTCTTCCTTACCCGCCGCGCGAAACTCCTCCCGCATATCGATCAACTCGACCCGCGGCAGCGCCCGTCCCGCCACCCGCTCCGTCATCTCCACCCGCTCATACCGCCCGCGCTCCGCGTTCGACCAGCTCTCGAGCGAAGGCGTCGCCGAGCCCAGCACCACCACCGCTCCCTCCAGCTTCGCCCGCATCACCGCGACATCGCGCCCGTGATAGCGCGGCGTCTCCTCCTGCTTGTAGCTGCCGTCATGCTCCTCGTCCACGATCAAGAGCCCCAGCCTCACCATCGGGGCGAAGACTGCCGACCGAGTCCCCACTACCACCCGCGCCTCACCGCGCCGGATGCGATGCCACTGCTCTGCCCGCTCATCCGGCGTCAACCCCGAGTGCAGCAGCGCCACCTCCGTCCCGAAAGCCGCCACCATCTGCCCTGCCATGGCCGGAGTCAGGCCAATCTCCGGAACCAGCAGCAGCGAGCTCTTCCCCGCGGCAAGGGCGCGGCTCATGGCTGCGAAGTACACCGCTGTCTTGCCCGAACCCGTGACGCCGTACAGCAGGATTCCCCTGAATCCGTCCTTCGCCACCGCCGCCGAGATGGCCGCCGCCGCTGCCATCTGCCCCTCGTTCAGAGGATGCTCATGCGCATGCTTCTTCCGCGCTGAGTGCGGAGCCCCTTCCCCGCCAAACAGGAAATCCTCCGCTACCTCCTCGACCGACACCAGGCCACGCGCAACCAGGGTTCCCAGCGTCGACTCCGGAAACCCCAGCCGCCGCAACTCCGCCGTCTCCACCCTTCCGCTGCGGGCCTCCAGATGCGCCATCACCCTCAACTGGTTTGCATTGAGCCTGGGCAATCGCCGGGCGCCGCCCTGACTGAGAACTGAGGACTGAGAACTGAGGACCGCCACCCTCACCAGCCGCCGCGCGTCCCGCTCCTGCGCCACCGATTCCCGAACCAGCCACTTCTTCTTCACCATACCTTCCAGCAGCCCGCGTCCCGCGCCGGTGGCCGAACGCAGCGTGCCCGCCTTCGCCGGCTCGCCGCTCTCCAGGTAGTTCAAGACCGCATACTCGCGATTCTGCTCTTCGGGCGTCAGCCGCGAGCGACGCGAAGCACCCTTCGCCGCGCCTTCGTACAGCACCCTCCGGCCGGCTTCGGCAATCCGGTAGGTGAACTGCCGCTTCACCTCGGCTGCCAGCGGAAGCATTCCGCGAATCACCTCGCCCAGTGGCGCGCAGTAGTAGCCGGCAATCCATTTCGCCAGCTCCATCTGTACATCGGAAAGCAGCGGCCCCTGGTCCATCACCGTCTGTACCGGCCTGGCCTCGACACCTGCCGGAAGCGGGTCGTCGTGCACCCGCATCACCAACCCCATCAGCTTTTGCCCGCTGAACGGCACCAGCACCCGCGCGCCCACCGCCGGCACCATCCCATTGACCGCATAGGTGAATGTGCGGTCGAGCGGAACCGGCAGAGCTACATCGCAGTACAGAGGCACGTCCCTAGCCTACTAGGCTGTCATCCGCAGAACGCGGCACAGATCCTCGATCGCCCGTCCGCCGCGCGCCTCCGCTCCTGCCCTTTATTCAAATCCCCGCGAACCCGCGTTATTCTGTTCCATGGAGCCAATAACCTGTGATCTTGACCCTCGCCCTACTCTTCGCGCTGCAGACCCAGGCTCCCGCCCAGGGGTCCGCCCTCATCCAGGACGAACCCCTCAGCGTCCCAGCGATCGTCTACCCTGCCGACGCCAAAAAAGCTCGCATTCAAGGCTCCGTGCAACTCCAGATCAACGTCGACGCCACCGGCCACGTCACCGAGGTTCACGCTCTCGGCGGCCCCATTCCGCTCCGCCAGGCCGCCATTGACGCCTACTCCCAGGCCACCTACCGGCCCATCCTCGTCAAGGGCAGGCCCGCTCCCGCGATCATCACCACTTCCGTCAACTTTACCCTCCAGGAGCTTCCGCCCGACACCGACCAGCTCGTCGACGTCCAGTTCAAACCGCTGCAGGCCAACTGCCAGGAGCTCTCTCGCCAGCACTCCCCAGACGCCCTGCCCGCCTGCCGCAAGGCGCTCGACATGGCCAGCCACTTTTCGCCGGGCTTCGAGCTCGAAGCCCATGCCACCGCCTACAACGATGTCGTCCTGCTGCTCACGGCCGACGGCAAGAAGTCCAAAGACCTGCCCGAAGCCGGCGTGCTCGCTGACCAGGCCATCGACCTCATCACCCCGGTCGCCCACACCGCGCGCGACGTCGCTCACACTCCCGCCGTCGCCGTCGCCTATATCACCCGCTGCGAAGTCCGCTCGCTCGCCGGCGACCTCAAGGGCGCAGCCGCCGACTGCGCCATGGCCGAAGAGACCCTCACCACCATCCTTCACGACTATCCCGAGAACGAACGCGCCGGCAATTACCGCGTCCAGTTGCGTGAAACCCTGCAGCTCCACGCCGTCATCGCCGATCGCGACCACCACCCTTTTGAAGCAAGGAAATTGAGAAATCGCGCCGACACCATCTAGATTCCCAAGTCAGAAGCTCGACGAACTTCGCGGACCCTCTCATTGCTCCTCCCCGTCGATGGAGCATTGCACCGCACGTTCAGCTTGGTTTGTCAGGATAGCTGCCGAAAGTGAGTCGACACGAGCTACGAACAGCAAATAGGTCGCCGCACTATGCAGCCCAGATCGCTCCTGCAAGTCCTCGACCAATCGATAGCGTCCGCCATACAGCGCTCCGGGGCGCACCTTGCCTGCCGTCCTGGCTGCGCGCAGTGTTGCCACGGCGTCTTCGAGATCTCCGCGCTCGACGCGCACCGCCTTCGCGAGGGCCTTGCGTCCGCCGAACCTGGCCTTCGAGCACGGATTCAAACCCGCATCGCCCAAGCCCGCGCGCACCTCGCCCCGTTCTTCCCCGGCAATCCTGAGACCGGCAGGCTGAACCCCGACCCCGAAGCGCAGGAACTCTTTGAAGAGTGGGCACACGCCGATCCCTGCCCCATCCTCGACCCCGCCACCCAGACCTGCGACCTCTACGCTGCCCGTCCTATCCTCTGCCGTACCTTCGGGCCGCCCATCCGGAACGACCCGGACGATGCCGAAGCTGGCTTAGCCATCTGCGAACTCTGCTTCACCGGTGCGACCCCGGAAGAGGTCGCCGCCGCCGAAATTGACTCCAGCTTCCGCAAACTCCAGCAGCAGGAAGAAGCTGCATGCGAAGCGGCTCATCCCGGTTCGGGGCCGACCATCATCGCTTTCGCCTTTCCGCCGCTCTGAACTCCTGCAGGCCCACATCAACGCCTCCCCAGGATCTCTTTCCCATCAACGAAACGGCTGTGCAGCAACCGCCCTCCACAACAGCGGAGCGTCATCTTGCTCTAGTCTGGTAAGAGACATGCTCGAAGCCGCAAGCGCACGCCGCAACATCACTCTCGCCATCACGGGCGCCAGCGGATCGATCTACGCGCAGCAGATGCTGCGACTGCTTGCGGCCGACGCACGCGTGGAGCACATCGATCTGGTCGCCTCGGACTCCGCGCTGCGTGTCCTTGCCGAGGAACTGAATTTCTCCGGCCGCCACAATCTGGTCGAAAAGCTGCTCGGGTCAGCCAGCAAAAAGGTCCAGCAACATCCCGACGAGAACATCGGCGCCAACATCGCCTCCGGCTCCTACCCTGCCGACACCATGGTGATCCTGCCCTGCTCGATGGGCACTCTGGCCGGCATCGCCCATGGCCTGGCCTCCAGCCTCATCGAGCGCGCCGCCGACGTCGCGCTCAAGGAGCGCCGTCCACTGGTTCTCTGCGTCCGCGAGACTCCGCTCAACCTCATCCATCTCCGCAACATGACCCTGGCGGCCGAGGCCGGCGCAACCGTCTTCCCGGTCATGCCCACGCTCTACAACCAGCCGCAATCCACCGCGGACATGGCGCAGCAATTCGTCCAGCGCGTGCTGGCGCATATCGGCCTGTCGCAGCCCGGGGCATACATTTGGACGGGCGCATAGGGCATGTTTCCTGTGGGAGTAACCCTCATCAATTTTTGCGGTTTCCCATCCGAGGGAACGGCACCCGTCCCTTTTCAACTCCGCAGCGACCGGAAGTTTGCCTTAGCCGCCATCAGTGCGGCGTGCCCGGAACCGTCGATTCTCCGCCGCGGATCGGCGGGTGCGCCTCAAGAAACCGGAGGGTGCCATCCAGCACTGGCCGGCTGCACTCGCCCGGCGCCAGATGTCCACAACCCTCGATCAGCAGCAGGGATGAGCCGGGAATCTGCCGATGCATGCGCTCGCCGACCGAGGGCGGAATCAGCTTGTCCAGGCTGCCCCACACAATCAGCGTTGGCTTCTCGATACGGCCCAGTTGAAAATCCAGCAGATCGCGTCCGGCTTCCATCGAAACCACGCTGCGTTCGATCACCCACGCGTTCTGCTGCAGTCGCCGGATGGCCGCCTGGTCCACAAATGCCGGCAGCGGCTTAGGACGCGGCGTCAGCATCGCGCTCAGCTTGGCCACGCCCACCGAGTCCGTCGGCGTGAACAGCGATGCATTGAAGGTTGGCGGAAAATAGATCCCCGCCGAGTCATAGACGATCAGGCGGGTCACCCGCTCCGGATAATCGCGCGTCAGCTTCAGCGCGATCCATCCCCCCATCGACCAGCCGCCAACGTCGGCCTGGTCCAGGTGGACCGCTTTCATGAAGTCCAGCACGATCTTCTCTTCGCGCGAGATCGAATAATCCACATCCGGCTTCGAAGACCGTCCGTAGCCCAGCAGGTCGGGGACATAGACATGGAAGCCGGCGGCAGCCAGCGTCGGAATCATGCCCGACCAGTCTTCGCCGCGCGAACCCAGCCCGTGGATCAACAACAGCGGCGTACCGTCTCCCAGCACGCGGATGCGCGCCGGCGGCACGGCTTCGAAATAGTGAATCGTGTAGCCGTCCACGTCGATGTACTTGCTCTCGACGTTCTGCCCCCGCAGATGAAGCCGGATGATCTGATCGTTGACCCACAACGGTTCCAGGTAAAACGTCACCCCGCCCGCAATCGCCACCAGAACGAACACCACCAGCAGCGCCCGGAACATCCTCTTCATGCTTCCTGGTTCCTCCGCCTCGATGCCACCTTGGTTCGCTTTGCCGCTCACTTCAACGTCAGGGCCTTGCCGAACTCCTCGCCAAAGACGGTGTGGCTCAAGCCAAATCGGCCGCCATCGAACTTGTCCGTTCCCTTCAGATGCCCGACCGCCAGCAGAGCGACCACCCAGTAGCTCATGGGCAGCCGTAGCGCCTCATGCACGCGGTCCTGCTCGAAGCCCTCCATCGGTGCGGTGTCGTAGCCCAGCACTTCGGCCATCAGCAGCATGTGCGTATAGGCGAGCATCACCTGCTTGTTCAGCCACGCCTTCATCTGGTCCGACGAAAAGCTCGAAAGATAGGCCGGCACGCTGCTTTGCGCCTGCGCCGCGTAGCTCTCGGGCATACCCCCGGCACGACCCATCTCCAACATCTCGTCCAAGTCCTTGCGCCACCCATCCGCATCGCCGCAGGCCACAATCACGGCGGATGCCTCTTCGACCTTGGCCTGGTTATAGCTTGCCGCACGCAGCTTCTTCTTCTGCTCGCGACTCTGCACCACGATAAAGCGCCACGGCTGCATGTTGTATCCGCTGGGCGCGGCCAGACCGGCCTTCAGAATTTTCTCCAGATCTGCTGGCGGAATCGCTGCTCCATCGAAGCTCGGCGTGGAACGCCGCCCGCTGATGGCCTCAGCCAGACTCTTCGCCTTCTTGCCTGCAATCTCCATCCATTTCCTCATCGCAAGATTGATCCTCAGGCACGCCACGCCGCGCACCATCGGCAAACGCCTCTTACGATAGCATCTGGAGGCCGCAAGCTCTAGCCAACAGGGAACGCCGCTTCACCGCGCCGAATTTCTTCCGGTCGCAGGCCTGCCCAGAGAAGAGCCGTTCGCCGGCAACAAGCGAGCAGCCCTTAGTGAATGTCGGCCATGCTGAGTTCGGTGGCGTAGGGGCTCTTGCCCGGCGCGTCCGCGAACACCCACATGCCATGGAATGCCTGGCGAAGCTCCGGATGCGCCGTCAGCAGCGCCGCCATGGCTTCAACGTTGCGCTTGCGCGCTGCCGCCACATCCTCAATGGAATCCACCTTGATGTGGGCGGCTACATCCACGCCTAGCGAGTTATCGACGGTCAATCCGGTGAAACGAAACTCATCGCCGTTGCCTGCCTTCACCACCAGCGGCGCGTCTGCGCTCACCCCGCTTGCCACCGCGGGCGGAGCAGCCGCTTGCAGCTCGGTGTCCAGCTTCTCCAGGTGAGTGCTCGAAAAGAAGACCGCGGGCTGCACCAGCAGGTGCGCCTCCTGCAGGTAGAGCCAGGCGTTCCACGATTGCTTTTGAGCCTCGTAGGAACGCGCCTGCTTCCAGTACCAGAGGCCATCGTGCCCATTGGCTGTAAGCGGCTTTGGGTAAAGCCCGGCCAGCAGCCAGCTGCCTCCATCCTGCCGCAGCAGAAACGACAGCAGCCATGGATTCGCCTGATCCATCCACACGGACGTGAACGCGTACCTGCCCGGCGGCAGTTGCGGAATCGAGAATTCCGCCTCCGACGCAGACTTGTTCAGCGTGCAGAAGAACTGCGCGTCCGGATTGACTCCGTTCGCGCCCGGCTTCAACGTGGACGCATCCAGCAGGTAAAGCTGGTCGACTTGCGGGACGGCGCCTTTCAGCTTTGGAGCCGTCGCAGCGACCGCGGCGGCGATGCCCGTGAAGTTCTGCTTGAACTCCGCAATAGTCAGCGCCCTCACGCCCGGCGCATCGTCGGCCTCAACCTTCGCCGCCAGCGACGCGGCAGCCGCCGTCAGCGTGTCGCGCATCTCGGGTTGCATCTGCGACTGAGTCGTACAGTTCTCAGCCCTCAGCCGTTGCGAAGCCAACAGACCTGAAGCACACACCGCTAACGCCAGTACTCTCAATCCAGACCTCATCGCTCCCGCGTCCTTACCCTTGTCCTCAGCGCAAGTGTATTCCATCTTCTCGCCATGGGACGCAGGCTGTCCTTTCACGGTTTAGACTGACCTCGGCACCTGAACGTCGTCTAACCGATGTAACGTCATACCCTGAATGTGCTCGCACTCCGGCACGCGGCAGAGATGCCTTGGAGGTGACATGAAAATTCGACGCTCCGGCTGGCTCTCCCTCGGCCTGCTCGCTGCAACATTCGGCCTGGTCACCGCGGCCTCGGCATCCCAGGGCGAGGGCGAACCATTGCCCGAACTCCTTGACCCAGCCCCTGCGCCCACCCAACAGCCCAGTCAGCTACCCGCCACTCCGCAGACCGGCCGGCCCGCGCCAGCAACCCAAAGCTCGGCTCCTGCCAGCGCGCCCACTCCCGCACGAAGCTCGGCGACTACGACACAGGCCTACCGGGCACGCGTCGAGTTCTCCGGCGGACAACTCGCCATCACCGCGGAGAATTCCTCGCTCAACCAGATTCTGCGCGATGTCGCCCAACTCACCGGAATGAAGATCACCGGCGGAGTCACCGAGGAGCGTGTGTTCGGAAGCTACGGCCCCGACTCCTCTCAGGCCGTGCTCTCTGCCCTGCTGGACGGCACCGGAACCAACCTGATGCTGATTGAAAAGCCCGACCACACCGTGCAGGAGCTGGTCCTCACTCCGCGCCAGGGCGGGCCCACACCACCGAACCCGAGCGCCAGCGCCGTAGACCGCAGCGACTCCGATCTGCCTCCGCAGTTCGGTCCGCGCCGCTTCCGTGATCCCGGGAACCGCCGCGCCGCAGAAGCCGGCCAGCGACCAGAACTTCCGCAACCCACCAACTTTACCCCGGAACCCGCGCCCCAGGCCGCTCCACCCGCTGCCACAGCCGGCGCGGAGAACAGCCAGCCGCCCGCAACCGCCACCCAGCAGTCGCCCAACGGCGTCAAGACCCCACAGCAGATCTACGAAGAACTGCTCAAAATGCAGAAGGCCGGAGCCCAATCAGCCCCGCAGCGTTAGTTGCCGCAAAATTCAGCCACCTGAAAGCCATCGCCTGCCCGCCACGATCAGCTTAGCCGCGCGCCGTCCTCAGCTCCACCGGCTGAGCCTGGCTCACGCGCGTCGCCTCCACCTGCTGCGCATGCATGCGGAAGATCCCGAACATCAGAACGCATAACCCCTGCGCCATGAATACACCCACAGCCAACGACGCTACCACCGCGCAAACGAGCAAGAACGACGACATCCCCGAATCCTCCAAAAAAGGTATACCCAACCGTTTGATGCGAATAAATCGTGGCGCACATCCGCTGGTGCCATTCTCGCAAACCAGGAGACTCCAGGGCGTTAATTCTTGCCTGCTATTGACATTCCGGGTTCCCGGATTGCTCCGTGCGCGTTGCCGCGCGCTCGGCGCCAACTCCGCTGCGCCCGATCCGGATCGTTTATCCTGAAACTTGCACTCCAAGGCCGATTCCAACCACGCATGAGCCCGACACTCGAAAGCCACTCCGAAATCCCCGCAGAATCGTTGGCCGGCCTGTCGGAGACTCCCGCCCGGCGCTCCCATCCGGGCATCACGCACATCACCGTCCGCGGTGCGCGCCAACACAATCTCCGCAATATCTCTGTCTCCATCCCGCGCAATACCCTGACCGTCGTCACCGGACTCTCCGGCTCAGGCAAATCGTCGCTCGCGTTCGACACCATCTACGCCGAGGGCCAGCGCCGCTACGTGGAGACTTTATCGGCTTATGCGCGACAGTTCTTAGACCAGATGGAGCGTCCCGATGTGGACTCCATCGAAGGCCTGTCACCCGCCATCTCCATCGAGCAGAAGACCACCTCGCGTTCGCCGCGTTCCACCGTCGGCACCATCACCGAAATCTACGACTACCTGCGGCTTCTGTACGCGTCCGTAGGCCAGCCGCACTGCCCCAACTGCGCCCGGCCCATCTCCCGCCAGTCAGCCGATCAGATCGTCGAGCGCATCACCGCCCTCGCCCCCGGCGAACGCATTACCGTCTTCGCACCTATCGTCCGCGGCCGTAAGGGCGAGTTCCGCGAAGAGCTTGAAGCGCTCGATCAGCAGGGCTTCCGCGCCCGTATCGACGGCGAGATGGTCGAGCTCACCGAGGGCATGCGCCTGGAAAAGCGCAAAAACCACACCATCGAAGCGGTCGTCGACCGCATCATCCTCAAACCCCTGCCGCCGAACCCCGATGATCCTGCCCTGGTCAACCAGGCTCTGGCTGACTCCCCGCCGAAGTACGATACGCGCCGGCTCGAGGCGTCGGTCCAGAAGGCGCTGCAGATGGCCAACGGCCTGGTCCTCATCGGTCTGCAGAATCCGCAGACGCGCCACCACGAAGAGACGCTCTACTCCTCCACCATGGCCTGCCCGGACTGCGGCATTAACGTCGCCAAGCTGGAGCCGCGCAGCTTTTCGTTCAACTCCAACTACGGAGCCTGCCCGGAGTGCCACGGTCTCGGCAGCATCTACGACTTCGACCCCGCCAAGACCATCACCGACTGGTCCAAGCCGCTGCTCGACGGCGCCATGGGGCCCGGCTCCGGTTCCGCGTACCTGCTGAAGCTGATCAAACTCGCCGCCGACAAGTACAGGATCGACCTGAAGCAGCCCTTCAGCGACCTCGCCAAGCCGCAGCAGGACCTGCTGCTGTACGGACCTCCCAACGGCGAGGCCGGCCGCACCGGCTTCCACGGCATCTTCAATTGGCTTCGCGACACCCTCGAAGACACCAAATCCGAGGGCTATCGCGAGTACATGATGAATTACATGTCCGCGACGGAGTGCCCGCGCTGCCACGGAAAGCGCCTGCGCCCGGAATCGCTCGCTGTCACCATCCCGCTGGCGGACGCGCTCGCCCATCCGCCTTCAACCACCGACGAAACAGAACCCATCTCCGGCTCCTCGGCCCGCCGCGA
>CAJCHN010000142.1 GCA_903970285.1 Rhodanobacteraceae bacterium
TCTCCGTCGCGTGCATCACCAGCGCAAAAAAGTGGATCAGCCGCCACTGATCCCAAAGCCCCGGCTTCGCCCCTTCAAAATCAATATGCGAGATCACCGGGCTCACCAGCATCGCCTGCAGCGACTCCGACGGCAGCTCGCTCGCCATCCAAAGCGTCTCCGCGCTCGGAATAATATTGTCCGCCTGCCCATGCAGCAGGTAGACCGGCGTCGTCATCGTCGCCAGCTTTCCCCGCGGTGAAAGCCCCGCCATCTCCAGCGCATGCTTCGCCGTCGCCTTCGCAATCAGATCCCGTGCCTTCAAAGAGGTCGCATCCATCAGCTCCAGCGCCTCCAGCTTCTGCCGCGCATCCAGCTTCAAACTCGCCGTCTCTTCCGCCGCCTTATCCTCGTACAAATGCGCCCGCAGTACCGCCCTTACCGGAGCGATATCTACCGGCGGCACAAAGTCCTCCACATACTCGTACTCGAGCACCAGCGGCCCATACTCATGCGCCGGCAGCAGCTCCACCGTTCCGTTCGGCCGCTCATCCTGGTTGGTGTCGTAATACTGCGCCACCCGGCTCATGGAATCCTGCGAACCCACGGCGAACACAAACTTGAAATCCGGCTTGTACAGCGGATCGGCCGCCGCAATCAGCGCCAGACCGCCTGAAAAACTCAGCCCCAGCACACCCACCGGGCCGCCCTTCTTCTTTGCGAACCAGCCCACGGACTCGCCGATCGTCTTCACCGAGGTGGAGTCCACATGGTAATCCTTGATATCCGGCAGCTCCGGCGTCAGCACCTCGATGCCGCAGCTCGCCATGGCCGCCGCGAACGCCTCCAGCCGCGGCTCATCGATGCCCAGATGATGCACTCCATGCAGCACAATCAGCGCCGGCGGATTCCTCTTCTCCTCCGGCAGGTACATCCTCGCCCGCACTGCGCCAGACTCCACATCCAGCGTCAGATCCTGCGTCTCGATCGGATGCGCGACCAGATCGCCAACCAGCTTCGGAACCGGCTGGCCCGACACCTGGTCCAGCACCGCCATCGCCTCCAGGTGATCCTTGCAGAACGGCCACCCCGCCACCGCAAATACCACCAATCCACTGAACAGCAGCCCGTAAAAGACCGGCCGCTCCAGTACCCGCGAGCGCAACTCCACTCCGGTTCGGCCCACCAGCGCACGCGAACGCTTCAGCCGCTCGGTCAGCCTGCCCAACCCCTGCCGGCGCGCCAGGAGCTTCCGTGTTTTCAGTCGGGGAGGCATCCGTCCCCCCAAATCCTACCTGATTCCTCTTCTTTCTCTTTGCGACTCAGGCTAGAGAGCCGGCGGCATTGGGTGGCCCAAAGCCGCAGGCATCTCGGCCGTGCTTCCAGCAGACACGGGTGCAGGGCAACACCCTAGCTGACGCGCTGGATGGTCACCGACTCCAGCACCACAGGCTTCTTTGGCCGGTCCATGCCATCGCGGGAGACTTTGCTGATCTTCTCGACCACGTCGTATCCCTCGACCACTTCGCCGAAGATGGTGTGCTTGCCGGTGAGCCAGCTGGTATCGGTGACGGTGATGAAGAACTGGCTGCCGTTGGTGTTGGGACCGGCGTTCGCCATCGCCAGCTTACCCGGCGCCTTGAAGTTGTGCGGCGAACCCTTGGTCTCGTCCGCGAACTTGTAGCCGGGACCGCCCATGCCGGTGCCTTCGGGGTCGCCACCCTGGATCATGAACTGGGGAATGACGCGGTGAAAGATGGTTCCGTCATACAGCTTCGGACCCTTCTTGGAGCGCGAGTTCCATTCCTTGGTGCCCTCGGCGAGCGTGATGAAGTTCTCGACCGTCTGCGGCGCATCCTTCTCGAAAAGTTCGCAGATGATGGTTCCTTCAGAGGTCTTGAACGTGGCATAGGTGCCTGGTTTGGTCGCCATGTTTGATGGTGCTCCTGTTCTTAGCGTGAATCGGTTGTGGCTTCTCAAAGAAGACGTGCAGGGAGGGGTCAGGAGACGCAAGCCTGACCATCGAAAAGTTAGTGGGGCGCAGGCATCGGCGGGATCGGCGGCGCAGAGCCCTGGGGAGCGCCGGCAGACGAAGCTGCGGGGCCGTTCTCGGCGGGCAGCGGCGGCAGCGGATCCCCTGCGCGAACGATCGTGACCTTGTTCAGCAAGACCGGGGTAAGAGGCTTGTCGTTCGTGTTGCGGTCCACACGTGCAATGGTGGCGACCATCAGGACGGTGTGTGCGTCGCACTGTCCAAAAATCGTGTACTTTCCGTTCAGATCGGAGTACGGAACCTCGGTGATAAAGAACTGGGTTCCGTTGGTGTTGGGCCCGCTGTTCGCCATGGCCAGCCGGCCGGGTACATCGAAGTCGAGCCCCGGAGTATTCTCGTCGTCGAAATAATAGCCCGCATCGCCGGATCCGTCACCCTTGCGGTCTCCGCCTTGAATCATGAAGCTGGGAATGACGCGATGGAAGGTAGTTCCGTCGTAGTACGGCTTACCGCGAACTTTCTTGCCGGTTACCGGATCGGTCCACTCCTTGGTTCCGGTTGCGAGTCCGATGAAGTTTGCTACAGCGAGCGGCGACTGCTTGTCGAACAAGCGGCAGGTCAGCCGCCCCATGGAGGTATCGAAGACCACGAGCGGCCCGGTCGGCTCGATATTGGGGTGCGCGTTCGCGGCGCCTGGTGCGTCCGGAAGCTGCTGTTGCTCCGGCGCAGGAGCGGCCGGCGCTGCTGGCGGAACCGTGGTCTGAGCCCATGCCGAAGAGGCGGCGAATAGGACGGCCAGGCATGTGGCGGTAAGCGGGGAGGTGAGTTTTGCTGCGGTCAACATTGCTTTGATCAAGGCTACCCTATTGCACTCCGCCGGGCAAAGATCGGGTCACATTCATGGTTGCGGAGGCGGCGCCGGAACTGGCGCCGGAACCTGCGTAGCTGCCCGTCGCAGCCACGACTCCAGTTGCCCCGACTGGCGCAGCAGACTTACCTGGGCCTGCTGCAGCTGGAAGTTCGCATCCAGTAACGCCAGGTACTTCTCGCGTTCGGCGATGCGCGAGTTCTGCTCGTCCTTCGGGCTCATCTGCGGCGCGTTCGGGTTCGCCGACGCGACATTGAGCTGCGCGGTCAGCGCATCCAGCTGTAGTTGCGCTAACTGCTGCTCCAACTGCGCCACGTCGACCCGGGCTCGCAGCACTTCGACATTGTGATGCAGCTGAAGCTGTCCATCGAGCGCCAGACGCTGCGCATTGTCGGCCTCGGCGTGAGCATGCAACGCATCGGCTTCCGCTTCCTGGGCGCGAGCCTGGCGTCCCCGGTCGAAGAGCGGCAGCGTGATCTGCACGCCGAACGCGCCTTCATCGGGGCCGATCTTGATGTTCGGATTGAGGTTCTGCAGCTCCGTGAACGACTTGGTGAAGGTGGCGTAGCGGTTGTACTGCACCACAAAGGAGAACTGCGGGCGGTAGAGAAAGTGCATGCCGCCGTCGGCGACCTGCTGCTTGGCGGCAGCGTTGGCGATCGCCGCCGAGACCGCCGGCGTGGCCGGAGCCAGCAGCGCCGGAGATGGTGGATCCACCGCAGGCAGGCTGGGGAAGGTTCCTTCGGCAACCAGTCCCGCATTCGGAGCCAGGCCCATCAGCAGCGACAGATGGTCGCGTTCATGCGCGGTATCATCCTGCGCCCGCAGCCCGGCCAGGCGGAACTGCGCCGCGGTAAGCTTCGCGCTGGTCAGGTCGATGGCCGTTTCGCGCCCCGCATCGAACCGGTCCTGAACGATAGCGACCAGCCGCGCCGCCATCTCATTCTCCTGCTGCAGCACCTGCTCGCGCTGCTGGTCGTGCTGGACCGCGAGGAAGCTCAGGACGGCATCTTCGCTGACAGACTCCCGCGCATCCAGCAGCGAGAGATTGGCCGCCTGAATGCCGAAGCGGCCCGCGCGAATGTTGTAGGGCTGCGCGCGATTGAAGGCCAGCGACTCCGCGCTGAAGGTAAACAGCGTGGGCGGTTGCGGGCTGTATCCGTAGGATTCGCCCAGTCCCGCGCCTGCGTTTGCCGCCGGCACATAGGCGTCGCGCGCTTCCTTCAGGCTGGCCTTCGCCTTGGCAAGATCCGCCTCGGCCATGCGAATCTTGGGGCTGTGGCTCAACGACAGGTCGACCGCGGTGGTGAGCGAGACCTGCGCCGGCAGCGGCATGGCACATGCTGCGAGTGCAAAGGCAGGCCCCCACCAGATCCTGGGCCCGCGAAGCTGGCATGGAACACTCATGCTCATCGGACCGGCTTCACCGCAAGGCCATCCGTCAGCTCCTTG
Organism: Rhodanobacteraceae bacterium; assembly: GCA_903970285.1. Classification (GTDB taxonomy): domain Bacteria; phylum Acidobacteriota; class Terriglobia; order Terriglobales; family Acidobacteriaceae; genus Edaphobacter. The sequence continues at coordinate 4,293 of CAJCHN010000142.1, forward strand.
CCTGGGGTTGCGGGGCCGAGCACCACGAGGTCGTTCGGGTTCAGCCCTCCGCTAATCTCGACGTTGGTCAGGGTCACCAGCGGGCCAAGCTGAACCGGAGCCTGCTGCAGAGTGCCATGGACGATGCGATACACATAGCTGCGGGCGCCATCCGTATGCAGCGCCTCGCGCGGAATGGAAAGAACGTTCTCCCGCTGCATCTCGGTCACAGTGACGGTTACATTTGAGTTGGGAGGCAGATCCCCGTTTGCGTCGTCGACCGTGATGATGCATTCGCCTACATTGCGTGTGCCGTAAGTGATGATGGTGGTGGGGATGTGTTCGATGTGCCCGTGCCAGGTGTGCCCGGGCTTGGCCTCCCACACGATGGTGACCGGCTGCCCGTCCTGCAGTTTGCCGATCTCAGGCTCGTCGAAGTAAGCGCGAATCTGTAACCGGCTCAGATCGGCGACATCCATCAGGTCTTCGCCGGCCGGAACGAAGTCGTACTCGGAGACCGGAATGGAGTAGACCGTACCCGAATACGGCGAATGAATATCGGCTGCTGCCAGGGCATTCTGCGCCGCGGCGACCGCGGCCCGGGCATCGGCCACCCGGGCTTCGGCACTGGCCACGTCGGGCGAACCGTAACGTCCTGAAGAATGACTGGACGCGGTTTGCAAGGCAAGATTCGCGGCGTTCAAACGCTGTTGCGCGGCCGCAACTTCGTTCGCCGAAGCCGAACCCTTCCGCTCGAGCGCCTGGACCGCCGCCAGGTTTGCCGTTGCCGCCTGCTGTTCCACGCGGGCCGACGCAATGTTGGTGGAGAAGGTGTTGCGCTCCTCGGTGGAACCGCCATGCTCAATGTCGGAAAGCTGCAACTGCGCCTGCGCGAGCGACGCCTGCGCCGATGCCAGCCGGGCGCGGTCGTCGGTATCATCCATCTTCACCAGAAGCTGACCCGCGGTCACATGCTGGCCCTCATCGACAAAGATGCGCTGCACCACGCCGGGTGCCGGCGCATGCGCCTGGAAGGGTTCGATAGGCTCGACCTTGCCGTTGGTTGAGACTCTGGACGCAAGCGTCTGGAAAGTTACCGGGGCAACCCGAACCTTGACCGTCTCACGTGTCAGATGGCGGATGGAGAAGACGACGGCCAGGAGAACCGCGATGCCTGCAATCCATAAAAGAGGAACTGTGGAGCGCTTTTGCTCAGCTTGGGCCATATCGTTGAAAGAACAGTATATGAGACGCTGTTTCCGGCCAAACGAAGCAGCTAATTTGCTCGGCGGATGTTCTGTCGGCAGATCGGCCCCCTCTAGACAAGGCCGGCTGCAGATCGAGTGTCTGCAACCATCACCGGCTCCATCCCGGCGGACGTTGGCGCAGCGGTGATCACAAGTACCAGGGGATGTTGATGACGATGATGCGCTGATTGCCCCGTACCAGCAGCAGCAGCTTCAGCAACTGCGCGCGTTGATTGTGCAGCAGCGTCTGCCACCACTTCTTCACCACCAGCTCCGGAACAAGCACGGCGATCTGCCGATGGGGATTGTTCGCTTCGAGCAGCAGCACATGATCGACCAGCGGCATCAGCACCAGCCGGAACGGTGACTGCAGCAGGGTGAGCTTCGGAGCCGGCAGGTTGGTGGCACGGAACGGGGCGGCGACGTTCGTCTCCCACTGCGCACACACCTGGTCGCCGCAATCCTCGGCGTCCACATGCACCGCCTCGACCTGGTCGGAGAGCTTCAACGCAAAGCGCAGAGCCTTCTCACTGATGCGGGTCCACTTGTCCAGCGGCACCACCACCAGCGGCTCGGTCAGGTTAGCGATGTTCATCGGGCGGTCCACCGCCGTCTCCCGGTCCACGCGGGCATAGTGCTTCTTCACCGAAGACATCGCCAGGATCAGCAGCGGAATCAGGATCGCCGTGATCCACGCGCCCTCGGTAAACTTCGCCACCAGCACAATCAGCGTGGTGACTCCGGTCGCAGCGGCGCCCACGCCATTGATCCACATGCGGTGCCGCGAGCCCGCTCCGCCCTGACGCTTCCAATGCACCACCATGCCCGCCTGCGACAGCGTGAAGGCGAGGAAGGCGCCGATCGCGAACAGCGGGATCAGCCGGTCGGTCACCCCGCCGAAGACGATGAGCAAGAACGCGGTGAACCCGACCAGCGCGAAGATGCCGTGCGAGTAAAGCAGCCGGCGCCCGCGGATGATGAACACATGCGGCAGATAGTCGCGCATCGCAATCGCGCGGGTGAGCCGGGGAAAGTCGGCGTAGGACGTATTCGCCGAGAGCGCCAGCACCGCCAGGATGGACGCGATCGCCACATAGTAGAAGATGCCCCGGCCGAAGATCGCCCCGATGAGCTGCGAGAGGATCGACTCGTACCCGGGGCTGGTGGGGTCCGTCGCGCCGATCTGGTAAGCCCGGCACAGCAGCGCAATACCCGCCAGAAACACCATCAGCAGGGCGATGATGATCGAAAGCGTGCGCTTGGCATTCTTCTGTCGCGGTTCCCCAAAGGCCTGCACGCCGTTCGAAACCGCCTCGACGCCCGTCATGGCCGTGCAGCCGGAGGCGAAGACCTTTGCCAGCAGCCAGAGCGGCAGCAGGCTTATCCCCGGAGGAAGCCGGGGTGGAGCGACCACCGGCGCAGGATGGCCGTGCGCGAACAGGACACGTACCGTGCCCGCCGCGATGACGATCAGCAGCGAGCCGATGAACAGATACGTCGGAACCAGAAACGCGATACCCGTATCCTTCACGCCGCGCATGTTGATCAGCGTGAGGATCAGCAGGATCGCCAGGCACAACGCCAGGGTATGCGGCTGCATCTGCGGAAACGCCGAGACCAGCGCGCCCACACCCGCCGAAATGCCCACCGCCGCGTTCAGGATGTAGTCGATCATCAACGCCGCTGCCGCCAGCAGTCCGGCGCCATCGCCCAGGTTCTCGCTGGCTACGGTGTAACTGCCGCCGCCGTTCGGATAGGCGTCGATCGTCTGGCAATAAGAGAAAAAGACGATGCCCAGCAGGACGATGATCGCGGCGCTGATGGGCACGATGTGCGCGATGCCCGCCATGCCGAGCGGAATCAGCAGTGTCAGCGCGGCCTCCGGCCCGTACGCCGCGGAACTCAGCGCATCCAGCCCGAAGATGGGAATGCCCGCGATGGGGCCAATGTGCTCGGCTCGTTCGTCGACGGAACGCAGCGGCTTGCCCAGAATGGTATCCAGAAAAGTCATAGCAATCCTACTCAGATGCAGAAGTCAGCGTACCGGCGAACGTTGTAAAAGGTGCGTAAAGAGCTGATGGACCTCAACATCTCGCGGCCAGCAGCTCCGCCAGGTGCAGCGGGCGGGCCGCCGTGTTCTGCGTGATCTGCTCCGCGCAGCTGAACCCATCCGTCAGGATGATCGTATTCGCCCCCGCCGCGCGCACTGCCGGCAGCAGCACACGGTTGGCCAGCTTCTGCGAAATCTCGTACTTGTCGCGCTCGAACCCGAACGGCCCCGCCATGCCGCAGCAGCCGGAATCGAGCAGCCGCACCGTCGCACCGGTGCGCTCCAGCAGCGTGACCTCGTCGGCCACGTTGAAGCTGGCGCGGTGATGGCAGTGCGGGTGCACTATGATCTCCGCGTTGATTGCCGGCGGTGCCCACGCAGGCGCAAACTTCAGCAGCGCCTCGCTCAGCAGGAACGTCGAATCCCGGAGCTTGACGGCGCGCGGATCCTCCGGCAGCAGGTTGCAGAGCTCGTCGCGGAAGACCGAGGCGCAGCTCGGCTCCAGCACCACGACCGGCGTCCCTGCCGCAAGCTGCGGCTCCAGCTCATCCAGAATGCGCAGCAGATACTGCTTCGCGATGGTTAGCATGCCGAAGTCGTAGAGCGGACGTCCGCAGCAGAGATGCTTGCGGGTCCGCTGTACATCGAAGCCGGCATCCGCGAGCACATCGGATGCTGCACTGAGCGTCGTCGGGTGGAAGTAGTTGTTGAAAGTATCGGCCCAGAGGAAGATCTTCTGCGCGTCCGCCGCAACGCTGCGGTGCGGCCGCCGCTGCCCCGTCCACGCGCTGGCGAACTGCGGAAGGCGCCGCTCCGGATGGATATGCAGCGCGGACTTCAACAGCTTTGCGATCGCCGGCAGATTGTTCGCCGCGTTGACCAGCCCCGGCGCCAGGGACGCCAACCGCGCCAGCCGGTCGATGCGCCCGAACGCGTAATGCTCCAGTGGCCGCCGCCGATCTTCATAATGGTGCGACAGGAACTCGGCCTTGTAGGTCGCCATGTCCACCGACACCGGGCACTCCGACTTGCAGGCCTTGCACGAGAGACACAGGTCCAGCGACTCATGCACCTGCTCGTTCGACCACCCGCCGTCGAGCGTCTCGCGCTGCATCAGCTCCCACAGCAGGTGCGCCCGCCCGCGCGTGCTGTGCAACTCCTCGCCGGTGGCCATGAAGCTCGGACACATCGCCCCCGCATCCGTCTTCCGGCACGCCCCCACCCCCACGCAGCGCAGCGTGGCATAGGCATACGAGCCACGATCGTCGGCAAACGAGAAGTGGGTCGCCGGCTCCCACGGCTTGTAATCCACGCCCAGCCGAAGATCCTCGTGTGGCTCCCGCGCGTCGATCAGCTTGCCCGGATTCAGCCGGCAGGCCGGGTCCCAGACCCGCTTGAAGGTGCGAAACGCCTCCATCAGCTCGGGCGAAAACATCTTCGGCAGCAGCGCGCCCCGCGCCTGGCCCTCGCCATGCTCGCCCGAGATCGACCCGCCAAGCGCCACCACGATATCCGCCGCACGGTCGATGAACTCGCGAAATGCCAGGATCCCCGCCTCAGTCAGGAAGTCGAAGTTGTGCCGCATGTGCACGCACCCCTGGCCGAAGTGTCCATAGATCGGGCTGGTATAGCCGTACTCGTCCATCAGCGCATACAGGCGGCGCAGATAGCTGCCCAGCCGCGGCGGATCGACCGCCGCATCTTCCCAGCCCTCCCATGCCAGCGGTTTGCCCGGAACAAAGGCGGTTGCGCCCAGAGACGACTCGCGCACCCTCCACACCCGCCGCGCCTCCGCCGGCGTGTAAATCCGGATGTCTTCTCCCGGCAGGCACGCCGCGACGAGCGCCCGCGCCTTCGCGTCCGCCTCGGCCTGGTCGCCTCCGCCAAGCTCGGCCAGCAGTACGCCGCGGCCCGCTGGCATCAGATCCAGGTCGGCCGCGAGCTTGTGCTTGCGGCGCAAGGTGTCCAGCAACGCCCCATCCATCCCTTCGAGGCCAATCAGCGGATGCTCGAGCAGCGCCGGTACCCGGTCGGCCGCGACAAAAATATCGGAAAAACCGATTCCCACCAGCGTGCGAAACTGCGGCGACTCCACCAGGCGCAGCGTCGCAGAGAGCACAATGACGCACGTGCCCTCCGAACCCACCAGCGCCCTCGCCACATGGAAACCGCTCTCCGGCAGCAGCTCGTCCAGGTTGAAGCCGGAAACCCGCCGTGCAATCTGCGGAAACTGCGCGCGAATGCGCTCGGCATGCTCGTCCCGCAGAGTGCGCAGTGCAGCATAGATCGCGCCTGCCCGGCCGCCCGCGGCGATCTTTTCTTCCAGCTCCGCTTCAGAGGTCGCGCCCACCGTCATCCGCGTGCCGTCGTACAGCAGCACGTCCAGCGAGACGATGTTATCGACCGTCTTGCCGCCCATCAGGCCATGCACCCCGCAGGAGTTGTTGCCGATCATCCCGCCCAGCGTGCAACGCGAGTGGGTCGCCGGATCGGGCGCAAATGTCAGCGCATGCCGCTCCGCCGCCTCACGCACGCGGTCGAGCACAATCCCCGGCTGCACCCGCACCGTCCGGCTCACCGGATCGACCGGGTCCATCTGGTTCATGTACTTCGAAAAGTCGAGGATCACGGCGGCATTCGCGCACTGGCCCGAAAGGGAGGTCCCGCCGCCGCGCGTCAGGACCGGTGCATCGAACCGGCGGCAGATCGCCACCGCGGCCACCACATCCCGCTCGTCCCGGGGGATGACGAGCCCGATCGGGATGTGCCGGTAATTCGAGGCGTCGGTCGCGTACAAGGCCTTCGACGCGGGATCGAAGCGGACCTCGCCGCGAACCTCCTGGCGCAGCGCGGCTTCAAGCTCCGCGGCGTAAGGAACCGTATCGTGCGCCCGGGCATGAGAACTGGGCAGAATGGTGAAAGGGCTGGCGGAGTTCATAAAAGTGACTCCGCCTACCATATACCGCGGAGCTGGCTCCAATCTGAAACGACTGGCCGAAGATGCCGCACCCAAACTGCTGAACGCGCACTCACCAGGCGCGTGAGAATCCCGGCCCGGCGTGAGCCTCGTCCCGCAGCTTGGAATCCACATTGGCCCGTACCTCGATCAGCCGTCCAAACAGCCAGATCAGGTCGGAAAGCCGGTTCAGATACGCCAGCACCTCCGGCAGCACCCACACTTCATCCTGGGGCGCCATCGCCTCCAGGCGCACGGCGGTTCGCTCTGCCCGGCGGCACACCGTTCGAGCAATCTCGTAGGCAGCCGACTGCGTGTTCGCGCCGGGCAGCGACCAGTCATGAAGGATGCCCGGCTGCCCTTCGATCCTGTGCACCAGCTCGGTCAGGAAATCCACGTCCGCCTGGGTCATCACTGGATCCTTCTTGCGCTCGGCCGGAGGCGTCGCCAGTGACGCGCCCACGCGAAACAGGTCCTTCTGGATCTTCTCCGTCCAGCCCTTGATCTCGGAGTCGGAACAGAGGCTGCGGGCAAATCCCAGCGCCGAGTTCAACTCGTCCACATCTCCATACGAATCCACCCGGGGATCCGCCTTGGACGTGCGCTGGCCGCCGATCAGGCCGGTCGTTCCGGTATCGCCATGCTTGGTTGCGATGGAGGACATCAGGTTTTTCCTTTCATACACTTAAAGCTGCCGGCAAAACAGTCTTCTGCAACGCATCGATTCTGAGCGGACCATTTGGCGAATTCTGCGACGTTCGAATCGTGCAGGTATATTCCCGGGTCAGTTCCCACGCATGATGCGGCGATAGATGCCCCAACTCCTCCAGAAGAACACGAAGCACGGTCGAATGGGTGATCACCGCGACCGTCTGCCCACAGGCTTGTTGCCGGATCAACGCGAACTCCTCCAGCACCCGGAGCCGGAACTGTGCGATCGGCTCCCCGCCAGGCGGTGTGACGTTGGGGAACTCGGCCACCCAGCGGACCGCGAGCGCGGCATCCGCCTGCTCGATCTCCTGCCAGGTCAGCGTCTCCCAGGCGCCGAAATGAATCTGCCGCAGTCCATGCCGAACTTCGATTGGGATCGCACGTGGTGTCGCGACCGCCGCCGCGGTCTGCTGCGCGCGCAGCAGGTCGGAGCAATAAATTCGATCGAAGGAGAACTGGCTAAGGCGTTCCGACAACCCCGGCAGTTGCGCCTGTCCGCGCTCGTTCAAGGGAGGGTCGGTCGAGCCGCAGAAGGTGCCGGAGAGCGCGGTCTGCGCATGCCGCACCAGGATGAGGGTCGAAGCCATGCGCACGATGTTACGGCAGCCGCTGTCAGGTTGTCGCAGGTGCGCGCATTCGGCAGAAGGCAGCGGTCAGGAAAAGTGGGTGCCTCACAAATGGTGCAGCGCGAAGGTTCTCGTACACGCGTCTTGTTCCACCCCTAAGCCATTTGCTTTGAAGAATGTAATCAACAATCGGCTAGGTGGGGAGGGGTACGCTCCGTGACCCTCGTTTCCGCGTCCCGGGCAGGCTTCGGTAGTCGCGTTAACGTTTCGCGGGAACCTTCAGCCCGGCGCAGCGAGCCATCACTTTGGAGTGAATCCTCTGCTGCAGCTCCGGCGGAAAATCGTATAACTCGTGATCCCGGTAGATGTTGATCGTCTTGGTCGTCGAATCGAGCACGACCTCGCAGTGCTTGCACTCTGCAATGTGGTGTTCCACCTCGGCCATCAGGTCTGGAGGAACGGTGCCGTCAAAGAAGTCGGTAAGCTTGGCGAGGAAGTCTGTGCAGGTCATCGTTTTGTGCTCTCCCGCAACGATGCCGGGGAGAGGGCCGGGTTCTGTTTGAAGTATCGGCTTAAACGCTCGCGAAGTTGAAGCCGCGCTCGCAGAAGCCTGGATTTGACCGCTGGTACGCTCAGTCCAAGCGCCTCTGCCGTCTCTTCGGTCGACAGGTTTTCGATGTCACGCAGCGTGAAAACGGTTCTAAATCCTGGCGGCAAGCCCTGAATGGTCTTGCGCAGAATCTCGCTCAGCTCCGATTGCCCGTAAAGCTGCTCCGGATTGGGCCTCCACTCGGCGAAATCCCGGGGAATCGACCCCTCATCCGTATGCACGTCCTCATCCATCGAAACCGTCTTCGAGGTCTTGCGCTTGCGCAGCCGCATCAGCGACTCGTTGACCGCGATCCGCACCAGCCAGGTCGAGAACTTGGAGTTGCCCTGGAACTGATCCAGCTTCTGATACGCCTTGAAGAACACGTCCTGCGTGATATCCTCAGCGTCCTCGCGATTCTGGGTGATGTGCTGCGCGACCCGGAAGATCTGGCGGTCGTACTGCCGGATCAACTGCTCGAAGGCAGCCGAATCCCCCTCTTTGGCGCGCGCCACAAGCGCGACGTCGGGGTGAATCTCTTCCGTCTCTGGCGTCTGAATGGCAGGCATAGGTGGTGGCTGCGGCTCGTCTCCTATCGTTCCTGGCTCCGCCACATCAAAACTGATCTTACCCGGAGTACCGAAGTGGGGCAATTCCGCGTGCGCTCTGCGCCAGCACCGTCACGCCATCACCCGCTTCTGTCACAATGGTCACAGAAGGCATGCGCCAGACGTATCTTGCTTGATTCACCCGCACCAGGGTCATAGGACGCGAGCCCCAGCCAGGACCGCGAATCCGGCTAGAGTGAAGGGGAAGCAGATGTTCTGGGTGAGGTAGAGAGTTGGGTCTGAGAAACAAAGCCTGCGCGGTGCTGCTGGGCACGGCCCTGGTGTGGGTGCCGCTCTGCGCAAGTGCGGCCAAGCCAACCAGAAGCGCGATTGCCGCTGGTCATCATGCTTCAGGCAAAGGGACGTCGAAGCACACTTCTTCCTCCGGTTCCCGGGGCAAGGCGCGCGGGAGCGCATCCAGAAAATCGAAGGGTTCCAAGCCAGGACGTCCGCTGCCCCGCGCGGAAAGAAAGGCTGCGGCCGCGCGGAGCAGGGAGCTTTCGCTGCAGGCGCTGCGTTTGAACAGCGCTTTTGTCGCTTCGGCGACGCTGCGCCCCATGGCGCAGCAACTCCTGTCCACGCGTTCGGCAGCCGCGTTTTCTGCGGTCTCAGCGTATGCCGCCAGCCATCCCGGCGCCGGTGCCGAAACAGCCTATCTTGCGCTGGGACACGCCTATGCTCTCGAACATCGTTACCCCGAAGCGGCCGATGCCTTTCGCCAGGCGGCTCATGCGGGCGACCCCTTGAGCGACTACGCGGATTACCTGGGAGCGCAGGCCCTGGTCCAGGCGCAGCGTTTTGCCGACGCGGTTCCCCTGTTGAGCGGCTTCGCCGATCGTCATCCGGACAGCATCTTTACCATCAACGCCCCGATGCTCCTTGCCGATGCCTACCTGGATGCCAGGAATCCTTCCGCGGCCGTCAATATCCTGCAGCCCATGAGCAGTACGCCGGAGGCAGAGCATGCCGACTACCAGCTTGCTTTGGGCAAGGCGTACCAGGCCTCGGGCCAATCCGCAAAAGCTATCTCACTTTACCGATCCCTCTTCCTGAACCAGCCGTTGAGCAATGAAGCTGCGCAGGCGCGAGTGCTGCTGAATTCACTGGGAGCCAGCCCTACGGCCGCCGAGCGCAAGGTCCGCGCCGACGAGTTGTTCAACGCAAAGCGATACTCCGAAGCGCAGGCGGAATACGCCGCGCTTCGCAACGATTCAACGTTGTCGCAGCAGGATCGCGACGCGCTGCAGATTTACAGCGCGGTGTGCGATCTGAAGCTCAAGCATCTGAGCCGGCATGACGTCGACAAGCTTCCCGCAACCAACGACGATACCGCCGCGCTGAAGCTGTACCTCTATGCGGAGATCTCCCGCACGGAAAAGAACCGGACCGAACACGACGCGGATATTGCCCAGATGGTCGATCGCTTTCCGCATAGCCGATGGCTTGAGGAGGCGCTCTACTCGGGTGGGAATATGTATCTCCTCAGCCACGATTCGACCCAGGCCATCTACCACTATAAGCTGCTGGTGGAGCGCTTTCCGGTCAGCATCTACGCGCCTTCCGCCCACTGGCGGGAAGCCTGGATGAACTACCGTCTGCGCAACTATGCTGAAGCCGCGCGCTTGATGGACGAGCAGGTGGTTCGGTACGGAGCGGGCATCGAGGTTCCCAGCGCGCTCTACTGGCGGGGCCGCATCTACGAAGAGCAGGAACGCGATTTCGCCCATGCGGCGGCTTATTACCGCTCGCTGAATGCCAATTACACGAACTTCTACTATGGCGATCTCGCGCGCAAGCGTCTTGCTGTACTGGGCGCGCAGCCAGACGCCGCTCCAACGCCGGCGCTGGCAGCGGTTCGGCACGCGACTGTGCCGGATTTGGCGAGCGCGGTGCCGGAAAACGACCCGCATCTGATCAAGGCCAAGCTGCTGGCGAACGCCGCGTTGAACGAGTACATCGCACCGGAGATCGCTGCCGGCGACGGGGCGTCGGAGTGGGGTGCGCTGGCGCAGGCGCAGATTTACTCGTCGTACGGCGAGTACACGAGGGCGCTGCAATCGATGAAGCACTCGGGCATCGCGTTTTTCTCGATCCCAACCAATCAGGTGCCGATGATTTATTGGAAGCTCATCTTCCCGCAGCCATACTGGAACGATCTGGTCACGGACTCAGAGAAGAACGGGTTGGACCCTTATCTTGTCGCCTCGCTCATTCGCCAGGAGTCGGAGTTCAATGCGGGTGCCGTCAGTCCCGCACGCGCTTTGGGGCTGATGCAGTTGCTCCCATCCGTGGGCAAGGAGAACGCGAAAAAGTTGGGCATGAAGGGCTTCAATGCGGGCGAACTCTTGAACCCGTCGATCAATCTTGCGCTGGGGACACGCAACCTGCGCCAGGTGCTCGATCGGTTTGGCGGGCAGCCTGAGTACGCGCTGGCAGCCTACAACGCGGGCGATATGCCGGTGCGCCAGTGGATGGCCGCGGGCGACTACAAAGACATTCCGGAGTTTGTCGAGTCCATCCCTTACACAGAGACGCGGGAGTATGTGCAGGCGATCATGCGCAACCGCGAGCTGTACCGGACCCTGTACGAAGGCCGGTGATTGACGCGTCGAGTGCGGTAGCATGACCAGGTGGAACGGCCGCCCGGATGGTGAAATCGGCAGACACAGCGGACTTAAAATCCGCAGGAGATAACCCTCCGTGGGGGTTCAAGTCCCCCTCCGGGCACCACAAGCAGGACCATGAGCATCGAAGAGCAGCGGTTAGATTTCGCCTGCGTTGGAAAGAGCTGGATGGATTACCAATTGAGTCATTCGAATTTAGCTGAGCAAACAACCAGAACTCGATCCCTTTGGAAATTCGATCTGTGACCTGGCTATGGCCTGGCCATCCGCTCAAACGCGGCGACGAGTCCGGCAGCATAGTCACATCCGCCTGCCAGCGGGCACTCATTGCACCGAGGGGCTTTATCCTTGCACAGCACCCGTCCGTGTTCCCTCAACAGCAGAAACGCCTGCTGCCTTGATTCGATCTCCGCCGGGATCACGGTCGCGATATTCCGCTGCACGTCCCGGTACATGCTTCCGTAGTTCTTTTGTGGTCTACCCCAACCGACGCGGGTCAGGACACGTAGACCGTTTGATTCAAGCGGCAATCCTGCGCCCATTCCGCAGAACAGCAGTATCTTCTCCGCTCCCGGATCGCCGATGTTGGCGTACTGCTTCAGCGCCCTCTTGGCCTCGGCGAAAGGCTTCTTAAGGATCGCGCTCAGGTCGCCGTCGTACTGCTGCAGAGTAATCCTGGCGATCTCACGCCATCGGAAGACCCGCACCTCCGGGCGCATTCCGCCTCGCTGTGCCAGCGGCAGCAGCACGCCGTCCGGAGCGCGTGCGATCGCCGCGGCACTCATTCCGACCTGCTCCTGCAACGCTTCGAAGACCTCGCGCCTGCGCTCATCGGACAACAGATAGCAGGCGTTCTCCCACATCACGAGCGCAAACGGATCCCGCGAAGGAGGCGGCTCAAGCTGTCCATACCGCTGCTTCAGCCGGGCGATCAACTGAGCGAACGTCAGCACTGCCACCTCCTGCGGGCATTCTATGTCGAGCATACTCAAGACGGCTTTGCACCGGCAGCCGAATGCTTCCCGCTCTTCAATGGCTGACCTTAAGATGGGATGGAGTAGTACGGCAGCCCTGCAGGCGACCGGCCGGTGCGCGAGCGGCTGGCTTCAAGAGCATGATCGCTGCGCCGCCTGCGATACTGGTTGCAGCGACCATGCACACTGCTCCGCTTGACTGGCTCCTCATCCTCTGCTGCCTGGCCGGGCTTTCGCCTCGATCGCTCCACGCCCAGGGCCTTGCAGCCGGCAGATCTCAACCTCAGGCTGTCCCACAGCAAAGCGTGCCTCAGGCCCCCGTTCATCCGCGCGTCATCGTCTTCGTCCATGGCCTTCACGGCAGCCGGGATTCCTGGCGTGCGGCCAACGGCGCTTACTGGCCCGATCTTGTCCAGACCGACCCGCGCTTCGCCTACTCCGACGTCGTTGTGGCCGAGTATCCGTCGCCGTCTTCAAATGGCAAGATGTCGAGCGTCCAATTAGCCGACATCCTCTACACGCACCTCCGGCAAGCCCACGTGTGGGATCATCGCGAGGTCGTCTTCATCGCGCACAGCCTCGGCGGCATCCTGGTGGAGGAGATGCTGCTGCGCCATCCCGCGGATGCTGCCAGAGTCCGCTTTGTCGTCTCTTATGGCACTCCGCACGAGGGCTCAACCGTCGCCCGCGTCGCCTCGCTCTACGACAAGGATCCTCTGCTCAACGATCTCAGCGACGCCGCCGGAAATGCTTTTCTCACCCAACTGGAAGACCGCTGGCGCAGCAGCGCCTCGGTCAACGGGATCCATCGCTTCTGCGCTTATGAAGCCCAGGACACGACGGCCGAAGATGGGCTCATCCGCTATCTGAAGCCGCATACCCGCGTGGTCGGCTACTTCAGCGCCACCTACGGTTGCGACGTCACCACTCCGCCGCAGGAGATTCCGGCCGATCACATCCGCATGATCAAGCCGCTCGACCGCAACTCGCCGGCGTATGATTTCTTTCGCCGCGTCTACCGCGACAATCCCATCCTCGAAGACCAGATCGTCACCCGCGACAACGTCATCAGAGGGCTTGAAGCCGGCTGCGACAAGACCAACGCCGACCGCGATCTACAGGTTCCGGTGGCGCTCGACAGCACGCTGCGCGAGAAGGTCATCTCGGCCACTGCCTCGCTGATCGACGCCGTCGACGTGCACGATGTCTCGCCCGACCCGCCAATCGTCACCAGGATCGATCCCGACGGCGTAGCTCACGTCAACTACGGCTTCAAAGGTCCTGGGAAGAAGCTGCTGGTCTGTCTGGCGACCGCCCATGCGTCGTTGAAGGTTGAGTTTTCCATCGATCGCCAGGTTCCCGTGCGCGAGCCGCAGAACTGACGACGCGACACCCACGGGAGAACTGTCTTAGTCGACGAAGTAGCCGATCTCTGTAAGGACAGCATCCTTGATCTCAACCGCCAGGAGACGAGCCTTTTTTCTGGTTTTGAGTTCTTCCCGGAACTGCTTCAGGGTCTGAAGCGAAAGGGAGGTTCCGCGCCTGAGCAGGGCCAGCAACTGGTCGCAGTCGGTGGAACAGGTGAAGTCGCCGGGCAAGCCGCGCGAGGGACGAAGAGTAAGCGAGACCGGCATCGAGCCCGCTCCCGGCCAGGGAAAAGAAACTGTGCTGACGAGGTTGAATCGCATGCGGAGAGGATTGCACCGACGATCGGGGGACTCAATGCTTCTCTCAGGGGATCATGTGGCCCGTTGGTGGATGGTGGGCCGGCTAAGCGACGCAAAGCAGTATCACCGGTCCGAACGTCCCGGCAAAGGATCATCGCTTCACCATGCGTGGGCACCTTTTCACCCTGCCACACACCGGCCGTTCCTTGCTCCTCCACAACAGACTTGAAGCCTTACGATAGCGGCATGGCGACCTCTATCCCGACCAGCCCTGAGCTGTGCGCGCCTCGCATCTTGTCAAATCCCGGCGCGCCGTATCCTCCCGGGCCTTCTCTCTGGTCGCGCCTGCTCACGGCCAAACCACTCTGGCAGAATCCGATCGACACACTCACCGAGAATGCTCGTCGCTTCGGCGATCTTGTCCATTACCACGCGCTCGACGGACACGTCTTCCAGTTCAATCACCCCGCGCTGATCCAGGAGCTTCTTACCGAGAATGAAAGACGCAATCGTCGCGTGCTCATCATGCAGCGGGCCCGCAGCTTTCTTGGGGACGGTCTGCTTACCAGCGAGGAGCCGCTCCACATGCGCCAGCGCCGCATGGCCGCGCCCGCGTTCCACCGCCAGCGCATCACGGCTTACGCCGACGCAATCGCACACTTCGCCGCCGAAGTCACCGAGCGCTGGCAGCCCGGTGTTCGCGACATGCACCCCGAGATGCTGCTCATCGCGCTTCGCATCGTCGGCAAGACGCTGTTCGACATCGACGACGAAGCCGAGGCCCTGGCCATTACCGAAGCCTTCAACTCCATGCGCGGCGCGCCTCCACCCCCTGCGTGGATCCCCGACAGCGTCCTCGAAGCTCTGCAGAAGATGCCGTTCGGCCCCATGCTGCGCGTCCGCAAGGGCATGGAGCGCATCGACAGCATCATCTATGGCATGATCGCCGCCCGCCGCAAATCCCCCGGCGACCGCGGCGACCTGCTCTCCATGCTGCTCGAAGCTACCGACCCTGATTCCGGGGGCACATCGCAGGAGAAGATGCCCGATAAGCTCGTCCGCGACGAGTGCCTCACCATCATCCTCGCCGGACACGAGACCACCGCGAACGTTCTGAGCTTTGCCATGGACGTCCTCGCCCGACATCCTGAGGTCCAGGAGGCACTCCACGAAGAAGCCGTTCGCGTCCTCGGCGCGCGTCGTCCACAGGCAGCCGATTACTCCAGCCTGAAGTACGCGTACATGGTCCTCGCCGAGGTCATGCGCCTGTTCCCGACCGTCTGGGTGATCGGGCGCAGCGCCGGTCCCGAGCCCTACGACTTTCACGGCTTCACGATCCCGCCGAAAGCCGCGCTGCTCGCGCCACAGATCGTTGTCCACCGCGACCCGCGTTTCTGGGACAATCCCGAAACCTTCAACCCGCTGCGTTTCGCCGGGGAGAACAAACGCCCGCGCTATGCCTACTTTCCCTTCGGAGGAGGCTCGCGCCAGTGCATCGGCGAGGCGCTCGCCTGGATGGAAGGCGTCTTCACGCTGACCACCATCGCCCGCGACTGGCGCCTGGAACCCGCCCCCGGAGCACCGGCCCGGCTGCCGTTGCAGGCGTCCATCAATCTCCGTCCGAAGAACGGTGTTCCGGTTTGTCTCATCCGCCGTTAGCGCAGGAGGCGGCGTTTGCATGTCCGGCAAAACGGTACTCGCAGCACCATCACGGGCACAGCAAAAAGAGAAATGCATTCGACCCGCCGGGGGCCATGCGAGCCCTCACTCTGCCGACCCGCCTGCTGGGCGGCCTCCGCCGCGCCGAAGCGAACAGCAGACAGCTACGGCTTGGCGTCAGAAACCAGCAGTGCTGATCAGATTCTGAGAGGTGCGGGAAATTTGCACGGGTAGGCAACTGGAGTTTAAACCGCAGGGAGCGGATGGGCGTCTGTTGGAACCAAAGCGGGGGAAAGCCAATCGGCTTCCCCCCATCAGATTCAATTCTTGACTGTCATTGCCTCTGAATCGATCGCCTTTTTGCCGGTGACACCCTCGAGCGCCGCAAGTATCCCTCGATAATCGTTCTTGTCCAACTGCATGGCCAAGCCGCCCTTCTTATCTCCATCGGCCCAGGTCAGTCCCACAAAGTGCTTCTTGGACTTTGACAATGCCAGCAGCGCCCCCAGCCCCAGCGAAATCACGGCAAGGCCGATGGCCGCGCCCACGCGGCGGTGAACGTCCTGTCCATACGAAATCTCTGTGATCGAACCAGGCGGGATCGAAACGAGTTCCGTCTTGTCTCTCATCACCCGGATCGCATCTTGAGTGACGAAGAGCTGTACTCCAGTGCCAGCCTTCACATCGGCGAGAGAGCCGCCATCGTATACAACCTTGTAAGAATTACCGTTCGCGGCAAACGCCGTCATAGGCACCAGAACACAAAGCAGCAGAGCAAGTACTCGCTTCATCTTTCCCCCGGGTTTGATATGGCATATAAACGCACAGGCATGACGCCTGACGACGAAGAAGACTTTGATCAAAGTATGGGGGAACTGTAGCACGGTCCGCCGACCCATCAAGTTCTTTCTCAGCCGCCGCTACGGTCAGCAGTTCGGTTTCGGAATGGATACGAGGCAGGATCGCCCGCCCGATGCCTCTGCGGGCTTTGTTACACTCCTGGGCATGGGACTCATCCTTCTTCTGATCGTTCTGATCATCGTCTTCGGCGGCGGCGGCTACTACATGGGGCCGGGAATCGGCTACTACGGAGGAGGCGGCGTTGATCTGGTACTCGCCCTGATCGTGATCTATCTGGTGTTCGGGAGAGGCAGACGGATCTGATCGCCATGTGCTGGCCAGCATTCCGGCACGTCTGAAGCTCTCTCAAGAGACATCATCGCTGCAACCCGCTCATCTCCACTGCGCTGGTTCGCGGGGATTGGCATTCTTTCGCCTCGTCCCCTCCGAGCGGTTTACGACTCCGCAGGGATTCCCTGAGCTCCTAAGTCGCGTACAAGCTGACTCTCAGCCATCGGGCAGGCCTCTTTGCGGTCCCAGACCGGATTGCACGCGTCCGGCTGACCCGTCCTGCGCGCCACCATGGCGGGGGGATGGCGGGGGGATGGCGGGGAATAAACGGATGTTCATAATAGCTTGCGCGCCAACGCGACTTCCTGGGCGCTTTCCGCGTCTGATGCAAATAGTTGTTCCAAAATGAAGAGCCGCTTCGATCGAAAGCCGCGGACGCGGTCGAAAGTCAATCCAGGCATCTTTAAAAACGGTCACTCCTACTTCACGTGTCCGCCTGGCGGTCCGTGACCTGGCTTCTCAGGAGATTTTCAAGGATGAAGCGCCTATTCTTCTCCGTCTCGCTTGCGGTCTTTACGGCCTTTTGCCTCGTCATCGCTACTGCACGGCCTGCATGGGGCTATGTTGATCCCGGTTCAGGCTTCCTGGCCGTGCAGACCATCGCCTCGATCGCCGCAGCCTTTGGCTACTTTCTGCGCCGGCGCATTCGTCTGCTCTTCGGCGGGGCCAAGAAGGAGGGCAACCCCATCCTGGCGGCCGGCCTCGGAAAGAGCGAGCGTCCGACCGCCGAATGATGCACGCCGCACCAGTTGACGGTTCAAATCCTGTCCCGGGGTCGCTCCAGCTTTCGCGATGGAGCGGCCTTCCCGTCTTCATCAGGCCGTCCACCACGCGGGATAAGTCCCGATGCTGAAGAAGTTCGCGCAGTGCCTCGGCCTGGCATCGCTCATTCTGCTTGAAAATTACGATGAGTTCCTCGGCGGCGCAGGCAAGGCGCGCATGCATGTGCCGCTGCCGCTCACCGGCATCGCCCTCGCCAACCTGGCCGATATCCTGCTGCTGACGCTGCTCCTGTTCGCCGTTCTGGCGCCGCTGCGGCGCACCCGCATCTATCCGGTCGTCCGCTTACTTCTGGCCATGTTCATCCCGCTTTACTTCCTGGGGCGGGTGCAGGCGCTCCTGCCATTCGAGCTGCCCGAAGCCTTTATCCGCATCTTCGCCATAGCGTGGCCGGCCGCGTGGCTGGTGCTGTTTCTCCGTCTCCGCGGGTGGTACCGCCACACCATGATCTTCGCCAGCCGGCTGGCGGCAGGCTTCGCACTGTTTGCCGTCGCCAGCATCGGTCAGTTACTCACGCTGATCGCCTGGAGGCCTGGGCCGCACCAGCACACCGCCGCGTGGTCCGGCCAGTTTGCTGCCACCACCCCGCGCGAGCACCCGGTGCTCGTCTGGATCGTCTTCGACGAACTCTCCTACGACCAGATCTTCGAGCACCGCGCGCACGACCTCAATCTTCCCAACTTCGACGCCCTGCGCGCCGTCAGCACCCTCTACACCGACGTCCAACCCATCGGGGACCACACGGTGAAGATTCTTCCCTCGCTGCTCAGCGGGCAGCAGGTGGACGACTATCGGTTTCGCTGGAACGACCGCCTCGACCTGCACTTTGCCGGTCAACGCGGCTGGCACCCCGCGGGCGGGGCGCAGTCCGTCTTTGGCGACGCCCGGCAGGCGGGCTGGCGAACCGCCGCGGTCGGCTGGTACAACCCTTACTGCACCGTCTACGCGGGCTCGATCGACGACTGCTACTGGATGAACTGGGACAAGATCGAAGGTCCCATGGCACAAGACAAGACGCTCTGGCACAACATCTGGATCCCGCTCGGCCAACTGGAACGCCGCGCCGTCTCGCCCGCGCGCTCCGCCCATTTTCTTTGCAACTACGACGTGAATCAGCGCCTGCGCACCCACCTCGATCTCGAACAGCACACCCTCCACCTGCTGCAGACGGATCAGGCCGACTTCGTCTTCCTGCACCTCGCCATCCCGCACAGCCCCAACATCTGGAGCCGCATTGACGCCGCCTACACCACCACCTGCGACAGCTCCTACCTGGATAACCTCGCGCTGGCCGACATCGAGCTCGGCAAGATGATGTCGATCCTGAAGGCGTCGCCGCGCTGGCCGCAGACGTCGATCATCGTTCAGGGCGACCACTCCTGGCGCACCGGGCTGTGGGAGTCCCTGCCCGCCTGGACCGATGAAGACGACGCCGCCGCGCGCGGCATCTTCGACACGCGCCCCGCGGTGCTCTTCCATCGCGCAGGCCAAACCGCACCCCAGACCGACACTTCCGCCTGGTCGCTGCTCCAGGTCCACCAGGTCGCGGAGCAGATCCTGCACCAATGAATGAGTGCGTAGCAGGACTGGCATCTGTAGCCCGACAAGAGAACTGCGCTAAACCGGTCCAAGTGCAACCCATGGCGTTGGCGGCAGCTCGACGGCAATGGAATCGCCTGGGCGTACGGTTCCGCTCACCAGCGCAATCGCCATCACGCCGGCTCTTCGCGCCAGGCTGCCATCCGTATTGCGTCCAAGGCAAGCCCGCTGCAGGCCCGGCCTGAATCGATCCATCTGCAGGCACGGCGTGCGGAGCCCGGTCAACTGCACCACCGCAGTCTCGCCCAAGCCAAGCCGTGTGCCCAGCGGCAGTCCGAGCAGGTCAAGCCCGGCGGTGGTCACGTTCTCGCCCATCTCGCCAGCGCTCACGTGCAGGCCTGCGCCGCGCAACTCGTCGAACAGCTCCGACTGCAGCAGGTGCACCTGGCATAGATTTGGCGCCGCCGGATTCAGCTTCACCAGGTAGCGATGCCGTACGGTCACGCCAGCATGCGCATCACCTTCCACGCCCAGTCCGGCCAGGATGACGATCTCCTCGACACACTGTTTGGAGAAGCTATGCCGGATACTTCGGCTGACGGAAACGATCCTGCCGCTCATGCAGTCATTCTGTCACTTTACTGTCGCACCGCGCGTAAACGAGGGCGCATCGCCACCCCGGTAAAAAGATGCAAAGTGTTCATTCGCCGTAAGTTAAGGTTAGACTTCGACCTCCGGCGCCAACACCACCCACCGGACGAATCGGGGCGGAGCACAGCGAGATGCGGTCTATACAGGCACGCTGACCGGAACCGCGCTGACTGCGGAGTACGCCTGGCGCACCGAGTCGGCGCCGTAGGTCCGCTCCAGCCGGCGAACGATGAAGTGTCCCTCTGCCAGGCGTTGAAAGTGGCGGGTGAAGAGGACGTTCAGCGCCAGGCCTCCGGCCGCCCCAGCGACGGGAATCAGCTGAGCGGCGGCTTTTTCGCTTACCTCCAGGCCGAAGCGCGCGGCGATCTTCGCCACAAACGAGAGCAGCACCGGCGCACCCTCCTTCACCGCGCCCTTCTGCGCCAGGTAGCTGGCGGCCTCACGCGTCACCTGGGCGAGCGCGGCGCGGGTAGCGTAGTAGGCACTCTCAAGCGCTCCCGTGCCACCGGGAACGCCCTCCGGGCCGAGGGCAAGCACCTCCAGGCACGCCAGGGCGGCGTTGGGATCGGACAGGTCTTCCCCCTGACTGCGGGCGATCTCGGCAATGGAGTAGAGCATGATGGTGGTCGTCACCGGCAGTTCGAAGACTAGGCCCGGCAGCCCGAAAAAGCCTCCTACCGCACCCGTCGCGGCGGTCGCCAGGGTATGTCCGCGGCGCTTCGCGGCAGTGGAGTGGCCATCGCCGAATTGAAGCGCGGCCTTGAGACACTGCTCCAAAGCGCGGTTCACCGCGGTGCCGATGGAATGCTGCGCGTTCTCCGGCATCAGGCGCATCAGCGATTCGACCGGCATCCCCACCCGCGCGGCGAGCGTCATGGCAAAGCTGCGGCCTTCGAGCAGCGCCGCCGCCGCCCGCAAAGCCTCAAGGTCTCCGGGAGTCCAACGTTCTTCCAATACCATCTCCTCAGCCTACGGGTACAACCGCTGCCGGGTCCACTCGGCCTCGGGGTCGCGGGTGAAGACGATGCGATCGTGCAGCCGGAAGTCGCGTTCCTGCCAGAACTCGATGCGCTCGGGACGGACCGAGAAGCCGGTCCAGTACGGCGGCCGTGGAACTTCGCCGGGGAATTTCTCTTCGAATTCGGCGGTCCGCGCCTCCAACTCCTCCCGGCTGGAGAGCGGACGGCTCTGCTGCGACGCCCAGGCGCCGATCTGGCTCATGCGGTGGCGCCGCTTGAAGTAGAGGTCCACATCCTCGGGCGGAAGCTCGCGGATGGATCCTTCGATCCGCACCTGCCGCTGCCGGCTCTTCCAGTGCAGGCATAGCGCGGCCCGCGGATTGGCGCGCAGCTCGTCGCCTTTGCGGCTTTCGCCATTGGTGTAAAAGGCGAAGCCGTTCGCGTCATAGCGCTTCAGCAGCACGATGCGCACCGACGGCTGTCCCTCCGGTGTCGCGGTAGCCAGCGACATGGCGTTCGGGTCGTTCAACTCCGAAAGCTTGGCGTCCTCCATCCAGCGGCTGAAGAGCTCCAGCGGATCGCTGACCTCGTTTATCTGCAGACCCACCCGTTCCGATCCATCCGCCATGCGAAACCCTCCAAGTGTTTCAGTCTATCCCGCCGCGATGCGCCGGCAGTGTGATTGCGTCCACCGGTTGCGGCCAGCGCAAGGAACGGAGCTGTCTCGTGATGAGGTGGAAGCCGGCGGTCTGGGTTTCGCATTTGGAGCCGGCAAAGCGCAAGCCAGCCCACACTCCCCCAACCGGCGCGAAAAAGGGATAACCTACTGCAATGCCTGAGAAATCCGCCGCTCCCCAAGCATCGTTCCCGCCCGCCTCGTCGATGGACATCCTCTTTACCCAGGCTGAAATCGCCCAGCGCGTGCGCGAAATCGGGGAGGAGATCTCGCGCGATTACGCGGGAAGTTCCATCGTCCTGATCGGCGTGCTGAAAGGTGCCGCGATCTTTCTGGCCGATCTCTCTCGAACCATCACTGTGGACAACACCTTCGACTTTGTCGCGGTTTCCAGTTACGGCCGGGCGCGCGTCTCTTCGGGCGCGGTGAAGCTCATTAAGGATATTGACAACCCGATTGAAGGCAAGCACGTCATCCTGGTCGAAGACATCCTCGACACTGGCCTGACCCTCAGCTACCTGCGTGGCCTGATGCTGCAGCATAAGCCGGCCTCGCTGAAGATTGCCACCTGCCTGGATAAGCCGGAGCGGCGCCTGGTACCGATCGAGGCGGACTATGTGGCCTTCAAGATTCCCAATCGTTTCGTCATCGGCTATGGCATGGATTATGCGGAGATTTATCGCAATGTCCCCGACATCAGGCTCTTTCCCGAAGAGCTTGCTGGGCACTAATCTATGGATGGACACGAATCTATCGCTGATAAATCTCTGGCTGATGAATCTATGGCTGGACACGAATCTATGGCTGACGAACCTATGGCTGGACACGAATTGAAGAAGGTGTGATGACCCCCACGGTCCTGGAACGCCCGGAGTCTCTGCAGATCCTGCTGGACGCGTCGTCGATGCTGCTGGCATCGCCCGACGAACCGGCGGTGGTGTCGCAGATCCTCGAACTGGCCGTATCCGTGCTGCAGGCCGATGCCTACGCGGTCTGGAGAGAGGTTGAAGACGGGCGGCTGTGGCGGGTGATCGCGCGCAGCGGCCTCTCGGACCAGTACCGGACGGAGGTCCCCGCGAACCAGGTGGTTCCGCGGACCATCTGGATGATTGAAGATGTTTTCACCGACGAACGCTGCTCCAGCGAGGTGCCGGCCTACCAGCGCGAGGGCGTGCGCAGCATGATGATCGTGCCGTGGTCCGTCGGCCTGGAGAGCCCGGTGAGCCTGGCGGGAACCATCGTCTTCTACTGGCGTACGGCGCGGCGCTTCAGCCGTGAGGATCAGGATTACGCGGTAGCGCTGGCGAACCTGTCCGCCTCCGCGCTGAACCGGAAGGAGCTGCAGCTCCAGACGCAGCGCGAGAAGCGCCGGCTCACGTTTCTGGCGGAGGCCAGCGAGATTCTGGCCTCGTCGCTGGACTATGAAGCGACCTTGCAGCGCGTGGCGAAGTTAGCCGTTCCTCGCGTCGCCGACTGGTGCACGGTGCACGTCGTTGAGGATGGCAAGGTGAGCCGGCTGGTGGTTGCGCACGCCGATCCCGAGATGCTGAAGCTGGCCGAGCAGTACGCCGAGCGCTATCCGGAGGAGATCGTACCGGATCGCGGCCTGGGTAAGGTGCTCCGGACCGGTGAGCCTGAGGTGTATGCCCACATTACGGACGCCATGGTCGTGGCCGCCGCTCGAGATGAGGAGCACCTGGTGATGTTGCGCGAGCTGGGGCTCAGTTCCAGCATTCTGGTGCCGCTGAAGGCGCGGGGGAGGGTGCTGGGCGCGATCCGCCTGCTGGGTGCCGGCACCGGGCGCTACTACACCGCGGATGATGTGCAACTGGCCGAAGATCTGGCCCGGCGGGCAGCGGTGGCGATCGAAAACGCGCAGTTGCACCGCGCCCTGCTGGAGCAGCAAAGCGAGCTTCGACTCTCGCATGCGGCCGCTCACATGGGGAGTTGGAGCTGGGATCTGGCGCGTCAGAAGATCTTCTGGTCCGACGAATTCAAAGCGCTGCATGGCCTGCCTGCACAGGTGGAGGCCAGCTTTGAAGGTGGCCGGGCGCTGATGCATCCGGATGACGCCGACCGGGTGATGCAGGAGCTCGAAGCGGTGTACGCCTCCGGCTCCGAAGCACTGAGCACAGAGCACCGCGCCATCGCAGCCGACGGCCGCGTGCTCTGGCTGCAGACGCGCGGGCGCATTCAGCGCGATGCGGCGGGCAAGGCGATCCGGGTGGCGGGCATCACCATCGATGTGACCGAGTCGCGCCTGGCCGAGCAGGCGCTGCGGCGCACGGAAAAGCTGGCCGCGGCGGGCCGCCTGGCGGCAACCGTGGCGCATGAGGTCAACAATCCGTTGGAAGCGCTGGTGAACCTCATCTACCTTGCGCAGCGGACCGAAGGTCTGCCCGAAGAAGCAGCCCTGCACCTGAAGATCGCGGATGGAGAGCTCAGCAGGATGGCGCATATCGTTCGCCAGACGCTCGGCTTCTACCGCGAGTCCTCGATCGCACAGAAGACAAACCTGGACCGGCTGGTGGCGGAGGTGCTGGAGCTCTACCGTTCGCGCGCGGGAACGCGGGGCCTGACACTGGTGCAGGAGACACCGGATGGCCAGGCCGAAGCGCAGGTCAACGCAGGGGAGATCAAGCAGGTGGTCGCCAACCTGATCTCCAACGCGATCGACGCCACGCCCCATGGCGGGACGGTGCGGGCGTCGGTGCGGAGGGACGGTGCCTGCGTGGAGCTGGCGGTGTCCGATACCGGCACCGGCATCAGCGAAGCCAATCGCAAGCACCTGTTCGAGCCTTTCTTCACCACCAAGTCGGACGTCGGCACCGGCCTCGGACTGTGGGTGTCGAAAGGCATCGTCGAGAAACATGGGGGGACCATCGTGGTGGACAGCATCGGCTTGCCTGGCACCACGATGCGGGTGCGGCTGCCGGTGATCAGCTAGTTCTTCCCCAGGTCCTGCGCTCTCAACACAAGAAACACAGGCAGCACAAAGAACCCCAGAGTGCACGGAGTGAGTCTTCCCTGTGGAGCTCGGAGCAGCCTCCGTGCCCTCTGTGTTCCTCCGGATCTTCTGCCGTCAGTTCTTGCTCGCTTCCGGCTGACTCTTCTCTCGCGGCTTGACGGTATTGCGCACCACCATGAATTTGTTCAGGGTGTCGAACCAGAACGGCGCACCCAGCGAGATGGCGAGTCCGGTCATGATCCACCCGAAAAACAGTTGGCACAGGCGCCAGAGCGTGTTCCCGAACGTGCCCCACCAGACCTGCGTGTTGGAAAAGGAGCCTGCGAAATGCCAGGCGCCGCGCAGATAAGCCAGCGGACTCTGCTTCCACCCCACTGGCAGCAGGGCCGCCGTGGTGACCTTGTTGAAGGCGCTTACAGTCCCCTCGAGCCTGGTCTGCAGAGTCTTAGCGTCGGCGTCCCCTGCGGCGGCCGGAACCGGGGGCGGTGCCTGCTTCTTGGCGTACTCGTCGGCTGCAGCCTCCATCGCCAGACGGGTATCGCGGTCGAACCACAGCGTGCGCGCCACGTGAAACGAATCCACGTTGCAGCAGATCGCCAGCAGCACCCCCAGGTAGAGCAGAATGCGTTGCACATGGCGCTTGTACCAGCCCGAAGCCCGGTCCATGGAGTCGCTGTACCAGTGCTCCATCAGCTTCTGAAACTTGTTCAGATCGCCTTCGGCATTCAGCGCGAGGGTGTAGAGCGCCTGCCCCGCCTTGTTCTCCCGATACAGCCAATGGTGTTCGGCCAGCGAGTGGGTGATGGATGGCATGAGCTGATCGCCACTGTGCTTGCCCGGGTTCAGGATGTCGGTCATGGCGACGGCGAAGGTGCGCGCAGGAATGTAGGCCGGCAGCAGGGTCTGGTCTGAGACGCCACGCACCACGGCCACCGGGCCGATGCGGAAGATGGGCAGCAGCAAAGCCCGCAGACTGGCCTTGAAGACGCGGAACAGTCGTGCGAGCCGGCTTGGCCTGGCCGCGGGAGCAGGCACAGCCAGGCCAGCCGGAGCCACAGCCACCACCAGTCCGTGCGCCGGCGGAAGCCGCGGCTTATGATCCTCCACGGGGTCCGAATAGAGCCCGCGCACCAGACCATGGTTGTACAGGCTGTCGAGCAGATCCTTGCCCCACAGCGAGTCTCCGGAGAAGAGACTTTGAATCCCCTTCAGCAGGTTGGTGGGACGCAATTGCAGGAAGGCGGCGACTGTCTCCTGGAGTACAGACGCAATCAGGCTCAGCAGCAGATAGACAAAGGCCATGCCGATGGCGACATCGAGGACAACCGATCCCAACATGCGAGCTCCCTGAGCACACGCCTCTTCGCGGATGAGCCCTTGTATGCCCGGCCCCGGCAGGTGTCAAGCGGAAAGCCGTGGCCTCGCCGCGACGGTTCAAGGCGAGGGTTCAAAGCCGTTGGCTCCGTATGATAGAAAGCGACGGGTCCGGTTTCGGTCGACCCGGGGAGCCGCATGAACACAGAGATCACTACCTTCGACGCCACCCATTTTTCCCAGGAAGCCCTCGCCTCGCCCGCCGCGCTGGCCGCCGTCCTCGACCACACGCTGCTGCGTCCCGACGCCACCCGCGTTCAGGTCATCCAGCTCTGCCATGAGGCCGCCGAGCATCGCTTTGCCTGCGCCATGGTCAACCCCACCTGGGTCGGGACAGCGGTTGAGACGCTTGCCGGAACCGGAGTTGCCGTCGGTGTGGTCATCGGCTTCCCGCTGGGCGCCACGCTCTCCGCGTCCAAGCGCGACGAGACCGCCCGCGTGGTCAAACTGGGCGCCCACGATGTGGACATGGTGATGAACGTCGGCCTGCTGAAGTCCGGAACCCGCGAGGATTTTGAAGCCGTGCGCCAGGACATTCGCGGAGTTGTCGAGCTGGCCCACGGCGCCGGCGCCATCGTCAAGGTGATCCTTGAAACCTGCCTGCTCAGCTTCGAAGAGAAGCTGCGTGCGAGCGAGATTGCCCTCTCCGCCGGCGCCGATTTCATCAAGACGTCGACTGGCTTTTCGACCGGCGGCGCGACCTCCGACGACATCGCCCTGATGCGCTCAGTCGTCGGCTCCCGCGCCGGCGTGAAGGCCTCCGGCGGCATCCGCACCCTGGCCGACGCCACCACGGTGCTGCAGGCCGGAGCTTCACGCATTGGCGCCAGCGCCAGTGTTAGGATTCTTGCCGAACTCACAGGCGGCGCGTCCCCCACCGGGGAAAGCCGCGGCTACTGACTTTGAGCCGATCACAATCCAATTGAGGAGACCGCAATGAGTTACACCCTGACTCAGTCGATGCAGGCGATGTCTGCGCTCCGCAGCGCCGCCGGGCTGCCGCCGGAATCGTTTTCGCTGGAGGCTGTCGTTGGCATGATCTCCGACGAAGTCGAGGCGGCACGCACCAAAGGTCTGTCCGACGCCGAGATTGCTCGCCTGGTGCAGGAGAGCTCCGGCATCGAGCTTGACGGCCCGACGCTGGCAAAGCTGTTCGTCCCGGCAGAGGCGCGCGGGCGCTGACGCAGCTCAGTCGATACATGGAAGGGACGCGATCTGCGGAGCGGACGAACCCTGACTGCGGTCATGGTCACGCCCGGTCGAGGGTACTACCTTGCGGCTGGCGGAAAAGCTCCCTCGCGTCCTGGTCTTCGCCTTACTTTTCCGCTTTTCTGCAGCAGAACAGACTCTCCCGATGTCACTCTGAAGCGCTACTGAACCTGAAGCCGGCTGAGCGAGAGCGTCACCGTGATCGTGCCATCGATCTCGCCACCTTCTTCGTCCGTGGCCAGGCTGTAATCGAAGTGGCGACCCACCACGGCACCCCGAAAGCGTGAGCCGTGCGCATCGCGATGACAGACGGTGTCTCCCAGCAGAGGCACCAGCATATCGGTGATCGGGCCTTCCGCAACGGTAGTGGCGGCGGGCTTCGGCTCGTTGAAGAAATGGAAGAGAATCGCGATCCGCATGGCCGGGCCCTCTATGTCGCCTGTGCAACATTACCACGCTGGCTAAGGCCCACGCACCGGCCTCGGCGCGACCGCCGGAGTATCATCGCTGAGATGGGCTTCCCGGACCAACGCGCCGCCGCCATCGCGGATACCTCGCTCGAGAGCTCACTCGAAGGCGACTACCGGCCTGCAGAATCAGGCGCATCCACGGCCTCAAGACCGCTGTTCCACCAGCATTCTTCGAATCCACAAATCCGCGTTGAGCCCTTACAGCTGGACTTCCTGCTGCGCATGGCCGATGCGCTCAACACCACCCTCGAACTCAACACCCTGATGCACCGCGTCGCCGACCTGGTGCGCGGCGTCATCGACTACCGCATCTTCGCCATCCTGCTGGTCAACGATCGCACGCACGAACTCTGGATGCGCTTCCAAACGGGCCACTCCGCCGAGATCGAACGGGTTCGCGTCAAGCTGGGCCGCGGCGTCACCGGCCAGGCCGCACTACAGCGCAAGTCCATGCTGGTGGAAGACGTCACCCAGCTCGAGAACTACATCAACGCCAACCCCGCCGTGCGTTCCGAGCTTGCCGTGCCCTTGATCGTCAAGAACAAGGTGATTGGCGTGCTCGACCTGCAGTCCGAGCAGCCGGGCTTCTTCACCACCGATCACCAGCACCTGCTCGAGCTGACCGCCTCGCGCATGGCCATCGCGGTCGAAAACGCGCGGCTCTATACCCGCGTCTCGCGCCAGGCACAGACCCTGCTGGTACTGCACGAGATCTCGCGTGAGATCACCTCCATCCTCGATCCTGACGACCTGCTCGAACGCATCGGAGCCCTGCTCAAGCGCGTCATCGACTTCCAGATGTTCACCATTCTGCTGTGGAACGAGCGCACCGAGCAGTTGGAGCATCGCTTCTCCACCCGCTATGGCGAGCGCGTGAAGCGGGAGCGCAATGTACCCCTGGGAACCGGCCTCATCGGCTCGGCAGCGGCAGAACGTTCGCCCGTGCTCGCACCCGATGTCCGCAAGGACAAGCGCTACGTCATGGAAAATCCCGAGACCCGCTCCGAGCTCTCCGTGCCGCTGGTCTACAAGGGACGCGTCATCGGCGTCATCGACCTCGAACATACCCGCGTCAACTACTACAACGAAGACCACCAGCGTACCCTCACCACACTGGCCTCTCAGGTGGCGATCTCCATCGTCAATGCTCGCCTCTACCAGCGCATTCACGACGAGGAGCAGCGCATGGAGCGCGATCTGGAGATGGCGCGGGAGGTGCAGCTCCGACTGCTGCCGGCGCATCCCCCGTCCCCCGCGCAGGCGGAGATCGCGGCCAGCTTCAGTCCCGCACGCTCCATCGGCGGCGATATGTACGACTTTCTGGACTACGGCCCGGCCGGCGGTGCCCACCAGCCGGGAGCCACGCCGCTGCGCACCATGATCGCGCTCGGCGACGTCTCCGGCAAGGCGGCTCCGGCTGCCCTTTACGCCGCGCTCGTCTCCGGCATCATGCGCTCGCTGGCCGGGCGACAGCTGTCACCCGCAGGCCTGCTCCAGGCGCTGAACGATCAACTGCAGGAGCGCAAGCTCGATGCACAGTACGTCACCATGCTCGCCGCGCTTTGGGACGACTCCAATTGTTCGCTGTATATCGCCAATGCGGGTTCCGTGCAGCCGCTGCTGGTAACCCGCGCCGCGCCGGATATGACCGACGCGATCGACGTCCGCACCCTGCCCGTCGAGGGATTTCCGCTCGGCCTCTTTCCGGGATCCACCTACGAGGAGACCTGCCTGCCCCTGCGCCGGGGAGACATGGTGATCCTGTTCTCGGATGGCATCGTGGACGCGGTCAACTCCCGCGGTGAGCAGTTCGGCACCGAACGGCTTGCGACCCTGCTCCAGCACCATCCCACGGCGTCCCTGAGCGCCCGCGGCGCGGTCGACGCCATCCTCGAAGCCGTGACCACGCATCAGTCCGGCACCGAACACTTCGACGATGAAACCATCATCGCGCTGCGCGTTCTGTAGAGAAAAATGATTGGCGGACCGCTGTGGTTCACGCCGAGGGTTGAGTCTAGTGGCGAACCATCGCCCATGCCAGCGCGACCAGAATCGTGCCAACCACGGTAATCGCGGTGTCGACCAACTGAATCGTCTCGTTCTGGGTGTTCTGCATACGGGCCCAGCCGGAAAAGCCATTGAGAACGGTGCGCATGGGTGTGGCTCCTGTCGACCGGATCCTGTTCTGTCCGGTGAATCCAGCTTCGCTTCGGAGCTCCAAGCCGCCAATCCCACTTCTGTCCGGCCCTTGGCCCGGTGGTTGGAGAACTCTTACAACGAACGCGCTGTAGAGCGTTCATCGTCCGAAGTCGTTCATACCATGAGACGCCGGGTTATCCACAAAGTTGACCGGGGCGGTCAGATCCACACGACTTAACCTTCAGCCTGTCCTCCACTTATGGGTCTTCCTTGCACCCCAATGAAAGCGATTGCCCGCTCTGTTGGCCACCTTCCAACCCTGGCTTGCATCGCAGGAAAGAACAGGAATGGAGAAGGCGAAGTTCTTACCCACTTCGAGACCTTTTTCCATTCCACTTGCAATTGGGTCGCCTTCGCTCTGGTCAAGCTTTAGCCAAGCTTTAGGCAAACTGCGGAGGAGGTTCCTGAGCCACGCCAAGTTCGCGTTCCAGGGCCAACCCCGCCTGCGCCATCGTTCCCTCATCGAACAAGCGCCCGATGAACGTCACCCCATGCGGCACCCGCCGTGGCGGGCTGAACTTTGCCAGCGGCCGCGCCGGGTCCGGAGCCCAGTCGCTGCGCGCCTCCGACACCTCCACGAATCCGGCGCGCAGCGTCAGCGACGGATGGCCGGTGGCATTCGAAATCGTCAGCATCTCGTCGCGCAGGCTCGGCACCAGCAACAGGTCCACTTCCTTCATCACCCGCGCCATCTCCAGGGCAGTCATGCGCCGCATCCGGTCAGCCTGCACATAATCGACCGCCGAAAGAAACCTTGATTGGCGAAACGTGTTCGGCCACGCGTCCGGCACCTGCATGCGCAGCTCATCGATGCGGTGGTCCAGCGTCTCCGCCTCGAATGCAGCCGCCGACTCCGCGAACAGGATGACCTGGATGGAGGAATAGGGCCAGTCCGGCAGAGTCACCGGCACCAGGGTCATGCCCAAGTTCTGGCACGCCGCCAGCGCGTGACGATCGACGTCGGTGGCCGGCGCTTCCTTCACCCAGCCCGGAAAGTACCCCACGCGCAACCCCTTCACGGCGGCGCTCGCGTCGAAGTCGAGGTGACTCGGCACCGAAGAGAGGTCCCCCGCGTCCGGCCCGGTGATCGCCGCCAGCACCAGCATCGCATCCTCGACCGAGCGCGTCATCGGACCCAGTTTGTCGAGCGACCAGCACAATGTCATCGCGCCGGTGCGCGGGACACGTCCGAACGTCGGCCGTAGCCCCGTGATGCCACAGCGCATCGACGGCGAGATGATGCTTCCGCCCGTCTCCGAACCAATTGAAAACCCGACCAACCCTGCCGCTGTCGCTGCGCCCGGACCAGCCGAAGATCCACTCGATCCTTCCTCCAGCAGCCACGGATTCATGGTTTCGCCGCCAAACCAGATATCGTTCAGCGCCAGCGCGCCCAGGGAGAGCTTCGCCACCATCACCGCGCCGGCCGCATGCAGGCGCGCCACAACGGCGGCGTCCCTGGCCGGAATGCGATTGCGATAAAAGTCCGCGCCCCACGTGGTCGGGATGCCCGCCGTATCCAGCAGATCCTTGCCGCCCCAGGGAATCCCATGCAGCGGCCCGCGATAGTGCCCGGCTGCGATCTCCGCATCCGCCTGCCGGGCCTGCTCCCGTGCGATCTCCGGCGTCGCCGTGATCACGCAGCGCAGCGCCGGGTTGTAGCGCGCGATCCGCGCCAGGTAAATCTCCGTCAGCCGCTCCGACGTGAGCTTGCGCGTCTCGATCCAGCGGGAGAGCTTCGTCACCGGGGCCAACGCGATCTCGGCGTCACTCGACGGGAGCGGACCCGGATCGTTGGTGGAGCGCACAAAAACATCGGCGGCAGGACCGGCAGACTGCCCCGGCAGCACCGGATTCCAGTTGCTGTAGGGGGCGATCGCGTCCGGGATCGGCAGCAGCCGCGGCCCGGTGCGCCGCTCATACAGCGCCGCCATCGATTGCCGCCAGTTCCCTGCCGCCTCGGCGCGGTCCTTCGCATTCAGCGGAAACTGCACCAGCTTCTCCGCCTCGGCAAAGGTCGCGGTCGAGACTTCAGGCCCGGCGGCGGGCGCGGTGGCAAACGCCGGCGGCGCACCCGGCGTTGGCGTTTGATCGGGGTTCTGCGGCATGGCGGCGGCTCCGAGCAGCGTAAACGAGGCATCGGTAAGAAACTGGCGTCGGGATTTCTCGGGCATGCATCCAGCTTAGAGCAGTTCTACTGTGGGTTGCTGCTCGATTGCCGGCGCCCCACCCGGAACAAAACTTCCAGGATTCGCGCACCCGCCTTGATCGACGCCCTGAAGTCTCCCGCCACCTTGCTGGTTCCGCCGATCCGCCGCCGATAGTTCACTGGAATCTCAAGAATCCGCAGATGATGCTGCACCGCCTTGATCTGCATTTCGAGGCTCCAGCCATAGGTCATCTCCGCCATCCTGAACTCCTCGAGACAGCTGCGCCGGATCGCCCGGAACGGGCCCATATCGGTGTAGCGGAAACCCTGGAACAGCCGCAGCAGCGCGCCCACCAGGTGCGCGGCGAAGACCTGCGACGGGAGCATCGACCCCGGCTCGCGCCGCCCGCGAATGCGCGAGCCCATCACGAAATCCGCGTCTCCCCGCGCAATCGGCTCGGTCAGCCGCGGCAGGTTCGCGATGATGTCCGACCCGTCGCCATCCATGAACACCAGGATGTCCGACGCCGGCGCCGCAGCCTGCATTCCGGCAAAGCAGGCTGCCCCATACCCGCGCGGAGACTGGATCACTCGTGCGCCATGGGCCTCGGCGAGGGCCGCCGTGGCGTCGGTGCTTCCGTTATCCACCACGATGCACTCGGCGATCAGCGGCCAGGGCATCTCGGCCACCACGCGACCGATGGACTCGGCCTCGTTCAGCGCCGGAATGATGATCGAGATCTGCGCCATGCTCAGGCCACCCGCACCGGCTCGGCGCGCACAGCCCGGTGCGCGAACGAGTAGGGCAGCGCCGCAGCCAGCCACGCCCGCGTCCGCGGGATGCGATAGAGCGCAAGCTCGACCACCGCGGCGATCAGCACGGCGCTATATAGAATCTCGTTCAAGCGAAACTGCTTCGGCCCGCTGCCCACCGCCAGCGCCGTCGTGCACATGTAAAAGAGTCCGCAGACGTAAGTCATCAGCGTCAGGCTCGGCGTCAGCACCAGGAACGGGATCAGCCACGCCACGTACCAGGGATAATGCGGCGAAAACAGCAGCATCAGCGCCAGCCCCAGCGCCATCGCCGGCTTCAGAAACGCCGCCGGCGCGCTCTCCGCCCGGCAGCAGGTGCGCCAGCACCATACCGTCAGCGACAGCATCACCACCGCGCAAAAGACCATGTACGGCGGATTCCCCAGTCCGTGCAGCCCCGGCAGATGCTGCGCAAACTCCAGCGGGAAATACCGCGTCCCGTTCTCGATTCCCTCTTCCTTCACGTATCCGCCCAGAAACCCGAAGACCAGCTTGCCGACCGACAGATACATCGCGTAGAAACCAACCGCCAGGCCCGCCATCACCGCCGGCATCTTCCAATCCCATTGCCCGTCCTCGCTGCGCTGATAGAGCGCGGGAAACAGCACCAGCGGATAAAACTTTGTCAGCACCGCCAGCCCCAGGAACAACCCGGTCCAGAGCGGCTGCCGTCGCAGTCGAAACAAGAAGGCGAAGAC
>CAJCHN010000143.1 GCA_903970285.1 Rhodanobacteraceae bacterium
GCCACCTGCTCGCTTGCGGTTGCGTTTGCCCCCACTTCGGTCGGTCCTCAAACCGGCTCGCTTACCTTGACCACCTCGGCCGGAACCGCTTCTGCTTCGCTCTCTGGCACCGGCACGCCTGACCCGGGAGTTGCCATTGCGCCGCTCGCTCTGAACTTTGTCAACGGTGCGGGGGGCAGCGCGACAGTTCAGAACGTCGTGATCACGAACACCGGGCCAGTGACCGTTCAGGTGGGGCCATCAACCCACGCAGACCCTCACTTCATCGCCACGACCAACTGTGGCGCTCTCCCTCCGGCGGCGAGTTGCAGCATTCGAGCCGAGTTCGTGCCGGCGGCGACATTGGCATCGGACACACTGCTGATCCCGGTCACCGCTCCCGGCTCCAACGGAACTCCGCAAACCTCGATCTATCCGGTCACGCTCACCGGCAGCTATACGACTGACGGCGCCGAGCTCGGGATCTCTCCTGCGATGGTCAACTTCGGTCCGACCGCGGCGGCAACACTCGGCCAGCTTCGCCAGTTCACCGTCAGCAACCTCACGGCCCAGGCGCTGCAACTCTCCACGTCGCTTCCGCGCAACTACTCCCTGGCCGGAGCTCCGTGTACAAGCCTGGCTGCGAACGGGAACTGCAGCTTGCAGGTTCAGTTCGTGCCGCTCACCAACGGAGACCTTCCCGGTACGATGACGATTCTGGGCACGCCGGCTGACGGTAGCACGGCACTGAGCAGCGTCGCCTACGCGGAGGGTTTTGGCGTTGGAACCGGCGCACTCACCCTCTCGGGCGGCCTCATCGTTGAAGGCATTTACAACTTCGGACAAGTCGCCGCCGGCCAGACGGCGTCGAACACCTTTACCGCCCAGAACAACGGACCGTCCGGCAGCCCGCCCATCACGGTACGAAGAGTGACCAGCGCACCGCCCTTTTTCAGCACGACCAACTGCGGACTGCCGCTTGCCGTGGGCGAGAGTTGTACCGTCGCGGTCACCTACACCCCCGCCGGGCCGAGCACGAGCGGCTCCGCGGGCAGCTCCGCCGACCAGGGGTCGCTCATCATCCAGAGCGATGCGCAGTCGAGTCCGGACACGGTGAACCTCCTTGGGCAGTCCGGTCCGGGCAGCGGGGTAACTGCTCTCAACGTGCTCTCCATGACACGGAGTTCTCTTACCTTTCCGGCCACGAGCGTCGGCGACAGCTCTCCCGCCCAGAGCGTCACTCTGACGAACTCCGGCACCATCCCCATCCAGGTAACGTCCGCGTTCGCTACGCCCGATTTCACCGTTCAAAGTGGATGCAACACCCTGTCCGCCGGCGCTGAGTGCACGATCCAGGTTGCCAGCACACCGCAGTCGCCCGGCATCCACCTCGCAGCTCTGGAGATCAGCTCCAACGCCGGCACATCGCTGGAATATGTCAGCCTGGTCGGAACCGGAACTGCCGCTCCGTTGAGTCTCTCACCCGTTGCGCTCGACTTTGGCTCGGTTCAGGTGGGTTCGTCGGCAAGCCTGCTCGTGACCGCGAGCAACTCCGGCTCCGCTCCGATCACCTTCACCAGCATTTCGGCAACCGGCGACTTCAGCACCCTGGGAAACTGTCCAGCCAGTGGAAGTTCGCTGGCGGCTGAATCAAGCTGCACCGTGCAAGTCACCTTTGCGCCCTCCGCGCCCGGCCTGCGCAGTGGCACGCTTGCGTTTGCCACCTCCGCATCCTCCGCTCCGCTCGAGGTTTCGCTCTCCGGGATCGGCACGCAGTCGCAGCTCGTGGTCACCCCGGCCAGCCTCAGCTTCGGTCCCATCCTTGTCGGTGCGTCGGCCAATCTCTCGCTGATGCTCGCCAACAGCGGGTCTGCCTCGCTCCGCGGCCTAAGCTTCGATGCCGATGGCGACTTCAGCGTGACGGGTCCGTGCCCGCAGACGGCGCTCTCGCCCGGTGCGAGTTGCAACCTGCAGATCGGGTTTTCGCCCTCCGCCACCGGCACCCGAACCGGCACCCTCAGCATCGCGTCTTCGTCACCGGGCACGCCCACGCTGGTCCCACTCACGGGAACCGGTATCTCGAACGCGACCTTCACGCTTTCGGTGAACGGCGGAACCTCTGCCAGCCTGACCGTAGTCAGCGGCCAATTCGGCACCTTTGCTCTGCTGGTTACGCCTTCCGGAGGCTTTGGCGGCAACGTCGCGCTTACCTGTACGCCGGTACAGACGGTGGAGTTTGCCTCCTGCGCCCTGCAGCCTCCGCTGGTCAGTCTGGGGTCCGGAGCTCAATCCTCCATGGCATCGATCAACACCATCGACAAGGGTTCCCCGATCGCGACGGTGCTACGTCCTCCCGTGGCATCTCCTGACCGGACCTTCCTGGCGCTCGCGCTGCCCGGTGTGCTGCTCCTGTTCCGCCGCGGTAGGAATCCGCGCCGCTGGCTCGGACAGGGACTCGCCATTGCCGCCATCCTGCTGATCCTTATAGCGTTCGGGTGCGGAGGAGGAAGCAACATCCACTTCACTCCGCCCGGCACCTACCAGTTTGTTGTCACGGCCAATTCCACCAGCGGTGCGCAGGTGACGCAAACCGTTACTCTCAACCTGCAGGTCACACCACGGTAGCGGGGGTGTTAGCTCTGCGTCCAACCGGCGCCTGGTCGACGATTTCGATGCCGAAACCTTGCAGTGCCGGCACGTGGGTCGGCGTATTGGTGAGAAGGCAGATCCTGCGAATGCCGAGATCGGAAAGAATCTGCGCTCCCAGGCCAACCTGCCGCAACGTCCGCGTGGTTCGGTCTTCACCACGCTCTCCGTGTTCCCGCAGACGCTGATCCCGTGCAAACAGGATGCGGTGAGGCTCCACGGTACGATCGATGCCAAAGCCCCTCGTGCCGTTATGCAGGTAAATCAGGGCGCCGCGTCCTGCCTGCGCGATGATGCGCAACGAGTCGTCGATCACATGGCGGCTGTCCGAACCGGCCAGGCCGAAGACATCCTCGGCCAGCGACGCGGTGTGGACACGCACCGGCAGCGGACGTTCGTCACCCGAACCCGGCGACGCTACATCTCCCAGCACCAGGGCGACATGCGATTCGCCACCATCCACCTCATTCTCGTAGGCGATCATCCTGAAGTCGCCGAAGGCAGTGGGCAGCGTCCCTTCTGCCACGCGATGCAGATAGCGCTCGTGCTGCAGCCGGTACCGGATCAGGTCAGCAACCGTGACCATCAGCAGGCCGTGGACCTTGCAGAATTCGATCAGATCCGGCACACGTGCCATGGTGCCGTCCTCGTTCATGATCTCGCAGATCACTCCGGCGGGGATCAGTCCTGCCATGCGCGCCAGGTCGACCGACGCCTCGGTCTGTCCCGCCCGCACCAGGACGCCGCCCTTGCGCGCGCGCAGCGGAAACACGTGTCCGGGCCTCGCGAGATCCTGCGCGGTGGACTTTGGATCGATGGCCACGCGGATGGTCTGTGCCCTGTCGGCGGCTGAGATGCCGGTCGTCACGCCTTGGCGGGCTTCAATGCTTTCGGTAAATGCAGTGCCGAATCGCGAGGTATTGTCCTGGGTCATTGGGCCGAGCCGGAGGTAGTCCGCGCGTTCTTCGGTCAGCGTCAGGCAGATCAGTCCACGCCCAAACCGGGCCATGAAGTTGATCGCCTCGGGAGTCACGAACTCCGCGGCCAGCGTCAGGTCCCCCTCGTTCTCCCGGTCTTCATCGTCGACGACGATGATCATGCGTCCGCGCTGAAACTCGGCGATAGCCGCCTCCACCGAGGCGAAGTGCGGATGAATGGGGCGCGGTTCAAGGAGCATACGCTATCAGATTCTCACCTTCTTTGTGAGTTGCAAACGAACGCGCCGCCCGAAGGTGGACGGCGCATTCGTTTTCAGCCAGCCGAATTGCTTAGAGGGTCGATTCTATCTCGAAGCCCCAGGCCTCGAGCAACGCCTCAGGGATGTACTTGGAGTTCTTATTGCGGCGCGCCCACTCGCGAAGGCGGGTCGAGCGGATGTACTGGTCGGGTGTCAGTTTGAACTCTTTGACGACCTGCTCGAAAGAGGTGACGGTAGGGACGACCGGGCCGATGGGCTCAGGCTTGCCCCAGTTTGGATTTCCACGACGCTTTGCCATAGGGTGCGCTTATCCTTCTGTGCGGGGTTGCAGCGGGTAATTTCCGTCCCGCAACCCCTTATGTTACACCGCATTCCTTCCTGGCTTCAAGTCGGAGCGGCAGGGGCGGCGTGTTCCGCTGCGTCGAACTCTTTGGAGTTGCAGCCCTCATGCGCGCCACAGGAACTTTCAGAAACCTCTGGTGATGGGCGCGAACTTGTCTGAAAACTCCAACCGCGCATCGTTCAGGGTAGACCTCACGCCAAGCCGTGGAGTTCAGGCTGAAACGGGAAAGCCGGAGAAAAGAAGGAGAGAGTGAGCTAGAACGAGAAGGAGAGTCCCGCCTGCACGCTTCGCGGCGCCTGAGCAAAGTAAAGAGTTTGCCCGTCGGCTGAGACGAACGGACGGTAGCCCTGCGCCAGCAGGTTGGTGACGTCGATGGTGGCCTCCAGCCCTTGCGGCAGCATCTCCCCCAACCGGATGGGCTGCCGCACCAGGCAGCTGAGGTAAGCCTGGTCGCCGAACGCGCTGTACGGATCTACCGCCGTGACCCCGCGCGTCGGCTGCCACCGGTACGACGCGCGCACGCGCGTTCCGGCGGCGAGAAACGTTCCCTTGACGGCCACCGTCGCGGTCTCCGACTGGTGCGACCTGAGTGCGCTCAGCGCCTGCTGGAATGTGGCGGGCGGAACACCCCAGTGGGCCGGCGCGGTCTCCAGCGCCTCCCCGGAACTGTACTCGGCGGCCACCCACAGGGCGGGCGTCAACGCGGAGCTCACCGTAAAGCGCGCACCACCGGTCGTGTAACCGGCGGCGAGGGCGCGAAAGCTTCCCGTGGTCGGATCCAGCAGAACTCCGTCTGGGGCACCTGCCGGGAGCAGCGGCCCCGCAGGTGTTGCGACTTGCGGCGGCGCAATGCCCCCGGCCACAGCGGTCTGCCCAAGCGAGTCACGGTAAAACGCCACCTGCACGGTGGCGCGCTCAGTACGATGCGCCGCCGCAAACTGCTGGTGAAGGCCGGATTCCAGGGAGAGACGGCCGTTGCGCACAAGCGCAACAGGGATGGACTCGTCTCCGCTGCTGACATCGCCGAACTCCTGCAGCCCGCGGTCGCTCGCCAGCCCGTATTCGAGCGTCCATCGACCGGTTGGATGCGCCTTGACCCGGAAAAAGGGATGCGTCGAGACCGCCGACAAGCCCGCATGCACGGCTTCAACCCTGCCGCCGGTCTCCACTTCCACGCGCTCCCCCAGGCTCATCCGGGAGGCGCTGGTCATCTCGAAGACTTCGTAGCCTGTTGCCTGCCCCGGCGCCAATCCGCTTCCCACCAGCTCCGGATGCGATTTGTAGGTGGCAACGGTGCGCGACGCCCCGCCGGCAAACCCGGTCTTCGCCTCGTAGCCGGCATCGATCTCGGTTCCGGCGTGCTCGGTGCCGCTCAGAGCGGCGAGACCGTAGCCGTCCCCTGCCGTATGCATGGACGTCCCCAGGTCCGCCCGCAGCATGATGTCTGCCCCATCATCCAGACCCTCGTGGATGGTGACGATGTTGTGCAGACCGCCCTGGCCGAAGTCTCCATCTCCGCTTTCCACTGCACCCGAAGCCCGCACCCGGAGCGCCACCGGAGCTTCCTGGGCGCTCGACGAAACCTCGATGGTCGAACCTTCTTCCACAATGCGAAGAATGGGCCGGTTTGCTGTCGAGCGCAACGTCCAGGTCCAGTCTTGCTGTGATTCATCCGGTCGCCTACGCTGTGCCGGAAGCCAGGAAGTGGTGTCGAACAAGGCCGAAAGTGTGAGGTTGACGATCGCCGTCGCGCCGGTCCGCAGACGCAGGTTCGGACGGGTTGCCGGGACAAACAACGTGGCGCTGGCCCGCACCTCGTAATTGCCCGGGACCAGGTGCGTGATCACGTAGTGCCCATGCTGATCGGTGAAGGCGGTGGCGACGGTGGTCGAGTTGGCCGCCAGCACCTGCACCAGCGCGCCCAGCTGGGCCACTCCCTGGGCATCCCGGACGATGCCCGAAATGGCAGAACGCGCGAGCGGGCTGATCTCACCCTCGCCGGGTCCGGAAGCTGCGCCCGGTCCCGACGCCGCTGCGCAGAACCGCGGAACGAGCATCATCCCGGCTCCAACGATCAGGAGCGTCGCGACCCTTGTCAGCGTTCCCTGCGATCTCTGCACAGCGTTCCTCTGCGCGTCGACGGCCCCACTCCTGGAGTTCAGCGCCTGCCCGCGGCCGTTCATCGCCTGCCCTCTGCGTGTCCGTGCCGCCATCCTGGTGGCGGAGCTGCCCTGCGTAACAACTTCTCTGGCGCTCAGTTCGTCCTGACGCACAAGCCCTAGTCCACTGTGAAGGCTGCCGTCTCCGCGAACTGCTGTTTCTTCACTGCGTCGTTCACCTTGATATTCACCTGGTACTTGCCAGGCTGCACACTGGCCAGGGACATGCTCTTCTCGATGGTCACCTGATCCGCGTTCGGGTTGATCCTGGTGGTCAGTTCCGAGGCGTCGAAGATGGGCTTGTTGGTCGCCATATCCATGATCTGGTACTCGATGGTGGCGCCGTTCTGCTTGTTCTCGCCAATTCCGAGGTTATACAGCTGCATCCAGAAGTTCAGATTCTGGTTGCGATGGAAGATCACCGGTACGGCGATCCCGGTCGGCACCCTGGGCGTGATGTGGGTGTTGCCGATGACGAAGTTTCCGGCGCCGATATCCTTGGTCGGCACCCGATACATGTTATCCGCCAGGATCAGCGATGAGTGCGCCAGTTGATCGTCGTCGAACTTGGGCACGTTCACGCTGCGCTGCCAGCGGCCTACGTGATCCGGATTATTCACATCCTTGATCACGATATCGACTTTATACAGGCCGGGACGCAAAGGAAACGACTTCCAGTAGACCGACTGCTTCTGCTCTTCCTTCGCCAGGAGCTCGCTCGGAACCTGCACCGCGACCGTATCCTCAAACGTCTGCAGAGGACGTCCAGTCAAGGAGGAGACGCGGCCCAGGATGTTCACGGTGCCGGTCGAAACGCCATCCTTGGTGTTGTAGGTGATGTCCTTGTTATGAATCTGCAGCGTCAACGGCACCAGCACGGTGTCGTTCGTCACCTTCACATAATCGGTGCGAACGTCGAACAGGAACGGCGGTCCGGTCAGGATCTTCGAGGTCACCATGTAGCTCTCGAGATCCTTGAACTTGATCACAGGCGGCGCCTGCAACTTGGCGAAGGTTTCGAGCCGATCGAACTGCTTGGATTGATTGGACGAGGACTGCGGCCCCGCGCCCAGCTGCTCCAGGCCGCCGCCGGTGAAACGGTCCGCCTTGTTGGAACGGCCCTGCTGCTCCGACATGGTCAGGCCTGCGCCTGGAACGTACTTCAGCGCGTCCTTCTCCGAACGGTCGAGGGTCATGTGGTAGTCCCCGCACATGCAGGTATCCACAAACTCGATATCGATGTTGTCGCCGATGCCTTCGATGTAGCGGTAGTGCCAGATTTCGAACGGGAAGGTGGAGGTGTTGCCGCCGCCCTCTTCCATCGGCCGCTCGTAGTTCCCGCCGCTGGGGTGAGCCTCAATCGAATCCGGTTTGCCGTAGGCGATGTAGATGTGTCCGCGGTCGGTGCGCCAGCCGCTCTTACCGGCGGCAAAGTGCTCGTTCGCGTAGGCGATGCGCGCGTAATGCTCCTCGCGGTATTCATTCTCGGGCGAGTCGGGATTCGGGTTGCGGCGAAGCCAGAAGTTCTCGATGAACTGGTCGCGCTCCTCATCGTTCGAAAGACTCTTGAAGGCTGCCAGCTCCTCATCCGTGATGATCCAGCGGACGTCCTGCTCGACCCAGGTCTTGTAGGAGCCCTTCAACTCACGCTTCAGGTTCTTCTGGGTCTGGATCTTCTCCGCGTCGGTGCGCGGGCGCAGCGTCGGATCGGGTACGTCCGGTTGCACCGGAACCCGCTTCACACCGTCCGTGTCGGTGGTCTGCGCGGATGCCGTTGCGGATGCTGCCGCCCCGGTCAGACAAAGTGCAAGAACCCCAAGAACTGCTGGACGAAGCGACCAACCCTGCATCAACATTGCGTAAACCCCTGCAAGTGATAATAAGCGAAATTGTAGGCCGAAGCGATGCAACATTCAAACCTCAAGCGGCATCCGATGCCCCGCCCTCACATCAGGCTGGTATGATCCGGTCAGACACCCACGCATGCATCTCTGGCAGGTCTCTTCTTTTCCTTGTCGCGTGGTCTGCGGGCTTGGACGGAATGAAACCGAAAAGGCACCTAACCCGGCGAAAGAATCTCGAAGATTTCCTGTTCGGGAACCTTCCCGCTCCACACTGCGTATTCCACTCCGAAACCTGAAGCCGACAACCGACACCGTCACTCTCCGAGAGCCCTAACAAACACGATGAGCCTCAAGAAAGTCATCATCCTCGTTGTTGTCCTGCTTGCCGTCGGCGGCATCGCTGCCCTGTCCATCTACAAGTCTCAGCAGAACGTCATCAAGGTCACCACCGCTACGGTCGGGCGGCAGGACCTGGTGGCCATCGTCAGCGGCACCGGTCAGATCAAGCCGAAGACCTATGTGAACATCGGCGCCACGGCGTTCGGCCGGATCACGCACCTCGAGGTGAAGGAAGGCGATCACGTCAAGAAGGGACAGACGCTGGCGACGCTCGAGAACGTGCAGCCCGAGGCGACGGTCGCGGCGCAGCAGGCCACCATCGCGTCGACGCGCACCGATGTCAACGCCGACGTCGCCGCTGAGCAGACCGCGCGCGCCAACATCGATGCCGCCAAGGCCGATCTTGAACAGAGAAAGCTCGACTACAACCGTGCGCTCGCACTCTATAAAGATCAGCTGATCGCCAAGCAGGACTTCGACGCCAAGAAAGCCGCCTACGACAGCGCGGTCGCTACCCTGGCCCAGCGCGTGGCCGCCGATGCCCAGGCCAAGGCCACCATCGCTTCGCAGCAGGCCCGGGTGAACCAGGCCGTCGCCGCGCAACGCTCGAACTACGATGCACTCGACAAGACGGTCAGCCGCGCCCCCTTCGACGGCCTGGTCACCAACGTTCCGGTCCGCGAAGGCGAGACCATGGTGACCGGCATCCAGAACGCCGAAGGCTCCACGCTGATGACGCTCGCCGATATGTCGGTGATCACGGCCGAGGTGAAGGTCGACGAGACCGACATCGTCAATGTCGCGCTGGGCCAGACTGCCGATGTAACGGTCGACGCGCTGCCGGGGCGGGTGTTCAAGGGGCACGTCACCCTGGTCGGCGACCAGGCCCTGCTGCGCACCACCGGGCAGGCCACCAGCACGTCCACGACGGGCACCGAAGAGGCCAAGGACTTCAAGGTGATTGTCACGCTCGACGGCGTGGACGCGGCCCAGAACGACGAACTCCGGCCCGGCCTCTCGGCCACTGCCAAGATCACCACTGCGCGGCGTCCGAACGCGCTCGTCATTCCCATTCAGGCGCTGGTGCAGCGCGATCCGGCTGCTGAAAAGGCGCTCGCCGACAGCGCCGGCCGGCCGGGGGGCCACGTGGTCTCCGCCGCCACCGCGTCCAGTTCAAGCACCAGCAAGCCAGCCCTGGTGCAGGGCGTGTACATCCTGCGCGACGACCACCGCAAGCAGCGCGTCCTCTTCGTGCCGGTTACAACCGGCGTGACCGGAGCGACCGATATCGAGGTGCTCTCCGGCGTGAAGCCGGGGGACACGATCGTCACCGGCCGCTACAAAGTACTTCGCACCCTGAAGAGCGGCACCGCCGTCAAACCGGATAACAGTGCCGAGGTGCTTCCCGCCGACTCGTCCAGTTCGTCCTAACTGAGATTCCACCGAGAGAACCCATGCCGCCTGCCACCGAACTCGAAACCCCAGCCCTCAACGCCGACGGGCCGCACGACGGCGACGTGATCGTGACCAGCAATCTCTGGAAGACCTACGAGATGGGCGATCAGCAGGTGCATGCCCTGCGCGGCGTGAACCTGCGCATTCAACACAACGAGTATGTGGCGATCATGGGACCGTCCGGCTCCGGCAAGTCGACGCTGATGAACCTGATCGGCTGTCTCGACTCTCCCACTCAGGGCCAGTACTGGCTGAACGGCCACAACGTATCCGACCTGAACGACGACGAACTCGCGCGCATCCGCAACAAGGAGATCGGCTTCGTCTTCCAGACCTTCAACCTGCTCGCGCGCGCCACGTCACTGCACAATGTGGAGCTGCCGCTGATCTACAACGGAACCCCGGCGGCCGAGCGCATCGCCCGCGCCAAGGCGGTGCTGGAGTCGGTGAACCTGGGCACGCGCATGATGCACAAGCCGAACGAACTCTCCGGCGGACAGCGGCAGCGGGTCGCCATCGCTCGCGCCCTGGTCAACCACCCCAGTATTATCCTGGCCGACGAACCCACCGGAAACCTCGACTCCAAGACCGGCGACGAGATCATGGCGCTGTTCGACGAGCTCCACGCCAAGGGAAATACCATCGTGCTGGTCACGCACGAGCCGGACATCGCTGAATATGCCCATCGCGTGGTCACGATTCGCGACGGGGTCATCGCCAGCGATCATCCCAGCCCGCGCCACGCCAAGTAGGGTCTGCCGTCGAGGTGGGTTCGTCGAAGACGGTGTGAAGTACCGCCTTCGGCGACCGGCCGGCGTACCCGGCGTCAGGATGCGCCTCTGGTTGTCTATCTCGACATCCAGCGTATGCTACCCACAACGGAGGCTGCTCCATGTCCTCAACCCCTGTTCTCATCCCGGTCGAAGAGTATCTGAACACCGTCTACCGTCCAGACCGCGACTACATTGACGGCCAGGTCCTGGAGAGGAACATGGGCGAGAAGCCGCACGCGGGTCTGCAAACCTTTTTCGGCTGGTATTTCCGAGCGAGACTCGACGAGTGGCACGCGGAGGCCTTCACGGAACAGCGCGTCCAGGTGGCAGAACGGAAGTATCGCATTCCGGATGTCTGCGTCATCTCGCTCGATGCACCCTACGACGACCTGATCGTCCGCACTCCGCCGATACTTTGCATCGAGATTCTTTCCAGCAAAGACACCATGCCTGCGATTCAGAAACGCCTCGACGACTACGCGCGCATGGGTGTTCGCTGCAGCTGGGTAGTCGACCCTTGGGGTCGCACCGCCTTTCAAGCCCGTGCCGATGCTGTGCTCGACGAAAAGAAGGACCGCCTGGAGGTGCCCGGAACGCCCATTGCCATCGCAGTCGACGCCATCTTCGCCGAGCTCGACCGGCTGGAGAAGCGCGCCGCCGCACCGGGCGCGTAGCACGCGGAGGATCAGAGCGTATGCTACCCACAACGGAGGCTGCTCCATGTCCTCAACCCCTGTTCTCCTTCCGGTCGAAGAGTATCTGAACACCGTCTACCGTCCAGACCGCGACTACATCGACGGCCAGGTCGTGGAGAGGAACATGGGCGAGACGCCGCACTCGCGATTGCAGACATTCTTTTCGCGCTTCTTCGCGAGATTCGAAGAT
The DNA here is from genome assembly GCA_903970285.1 of Rhodanobacteraceae bacterium. Classification (GTDB taxonomy): domain Bacteria; phylum Acidobacteriota; class Terriglobia; order Terriglobales; family Acidobacteriaceae; genus Edaphobacter. The sequence continues at coordinate 11,622 of CAJCHN010000143.1, forward strand.
GATTCTGGTTTTGAGACTCTGACCGAGCAGCGCTTACAGATTGGCCCCACACGCTTCCGCATTCCGGACGTCATGCTGGCTCGTCTGCCGAACCCCGATCTCATCGTTCACACGGCACCGCTCCTGTGCATCGAAGTCCTTTCAAGCAAAGACACTGTTGAGCGCGTGCAGGAGCGAGTCGACGATTACGCTCGTATGGGCGTTCGCTGCAATTGGGTCATCGACCCGTGGAAGCGGAAAGCGTTCGCGGCTGGCGGGGACGGCATCCTCCATCACGAAGCCGGCAACATGACCGTGCCCGGAACGCCCATTGCCATCGCAGTCGACGCCATCTTCGCCGAGCTCGACCGGCTGGAGAAGCGCGCCGCCGTGCCAGGCGCCACGAACACCGAAGGCTGACAAGCTCCTCCGCTCCGGTCCGGCGATAAGCTTTACGACAGGCTCGCCCGCTTGTGGAGCCGGAACGCTGCGGGCAAGGACCCCGAGCAGAGCCCGCGGGCCAGGCTCATCTTCCTTCGCTTGCCCGGGCAGCGTCTAAACTGTCAATATGGCTAAGTTTCTCCGACGCCTGCTGCCGGTCGTGCTTCTGCTGTTGTTCTGCTGTCTTTCCGCCTCTCTGCCGGCGCAGGCACGCTTCGACCTGGCCGGACCGAAGATCGATGTGCGGGTGACCCGCAACAACGTGACCCTGCCCATCGCCGCTGTGCCAAATCTGCAGCCCGGCGACCAGTTGTGGATTCATCCCGACTTCCCCCCGACGCAATCGGTGCACTACCTGCTGATCGTCGCGTTCCTGCGCGGCACCACCAACCCTCCGCCTGACGACTGGTTCACGCGGATCGAGACCTGGCAGAAGCGGGTGCGGGACGAGGGAGTCTTCCTCTCGGTGCCGGCCGAGGCGCAGCAGGCCATCCTCTTCCTGGCGCCTGAGACCGGCGGCGACTTCGGTACTCTGCGCTCCGCGGTGAAGGGGCGCCCGGGCATCTTTGTTCGTGCGTCGCAGGACCTGGCCGAGGCCGGCTTTGAACAAGCGCGCATCGAGAAATATCTGGCCGAGATCAAGAAGGTGCCGCCGGGCGAACCTGCCGCCCTGTTGGAGCACTCCAACCTGCTGGCGCGCACGCTCAATCTGAAGCCAAACCCTGACTGCTTTAAACGTCCGGCGGACCAGCAGTACACCTGCCTGACCCAGACCGGATCGCAGACGCTGCTGGACGACGGCCACGGCCAGTCGGTGGTGGCAGCGCTCTCAAACGGGCCGGCGAGCGACTTCATCAACGCCGCCAGCTATACGCAGATGGCCGGCGGCGGAACCTACTCGGCCTACGTAGGCGCCATCGTCGACCTGGTGAGGCTGACAAGCACGCTGCACACCGCGCAATACCAGTACATCCCGGCAATCGCGTTTCCAGACGCGAATACAGATACGGGCGCGACCACCATCGGCGAGACCCTGAACCTGCGCCTGAACACGCCGCCCTCGTTCCACAACCCGAAATCGGTGATCGTGATCGGGCTTCCGGCGGTGCAGAAGTCGGTGCTGCCGCCCCTGCGGCCAGCCGACCCAAGCCATATTTCGTGCCTGCCGGATCCGCACATGGTGCTGCCGATCGAGGGCGCGCCGCTGGTGTTTTCCACCAGCTTTGCGCATGACCTGGTGCTGCATCTGAATCTTCCGCCCGCGGCTGCGAACGCGAAGTCGCCGGTAAAGCTGAACCTGCCGATTGTGGCGGACGCCTTCCAGGGTGGGTTCACGCTGGACCCGAACCCATCCACGCGCAAGGAACTGCCGCTGAGCCCGGGCGATCCCGACCCGATCACACCACAGCCCGCGCCGGGAAGTGCGCCTGACGCCATGCCCGCTGCGGCGGCGGCGAAAACGGACGCCAAGACTTCGTTACCCGGCGCACCGGGCGCACCGATCACGGGGACCATCGAAGGCTACTGGGGTTTCGACAAGTACGTCGGCCCGACGCTTCCGCTGCAGGATGTTCCCGGCCAGGGTTGGCACATCGTCACCGGCTCGGCCAGCGGCGGCCAGACGCCGAACGGAGACCAGGCGCCCGACATCCTGATTGCGGGCAAACCCAACCATTTGCAGCTTGCCGCCACGGGAACGGCCTGCGTGGAGTCCATCTCGCTTGAACCCGGTGACAGCAAGGTGGAGTGGAAGCTGGACGCTCCGCCGCCTCCGCCCAAGGCTTCCGGCGTCGCCGATGCCGCGCCGCTTGCCCCGCCGCCGGTCATCCCGCCGGTGCGTCCGATTGATGTGACGTTGAACCTGCAGCACGCGGAGAAGCCGGGCTCTATCCAACTGGCAATCGAACAGTTTGGCGCAAAAGAGCCAGACCACCTGGGAACAAAGTCGTTCGCCGAGCCGGCCCGAATTGAATCGTTCATCCTGCATGCCGGCGACCTGACTGCCATCCTGACGGGAAATTCGCTGGCACAGGTGAAAGACCTGACCTTCGAGGCGGACAAGAAGACGGTGACCTGGACGCCGGCGACGGCACCCGATGGCGGACAGGACCGGCTGACGCTGACGCTGGCCAGGGATATGAAGGCGCCCAACCTGAAGCCCAACGAAAAGGTCAACGCGGAGGTCCACCTGGAGGATGGCCGTGTGCTCGAAACCTCGACCGTGGTGCTGCCACCGCGGCCGGCGGTGACGCTGCTGAGCCGGCGCTACGCCTTGCCTACGCCCATACCGATTCAACTGGCCTCCGAGGACGATCTTCCCCTGGGGGCGCAGCTCACGTTTTTCCTGAAATCGAAGGAAAAGTTTCCGCGCAACGAAAAGATCGAGATCGCGCAACCGGAGAGCGCTGACGCGACCGCGGCCGGCGATCAGCCGTTGAAGACAACCCTATCCATTGCGGCCGGAACCCTGGTGCTCGAGGACAACCACACCATCCTGGCCACGTTCGACCCGCTGAAGACGTTTGGGCCGTCGACGTTCGGGCAGTTCCGGTTGCGGGCGGTGAGCGCAGACGGGACCGAAGGCGAGTGGATTCCGCTGGCGACCATCGTGCGCCTGCCAACGTTGACTGGTTTGCAATGCCCTGCGGACGCAACGCAATCGTGCCTGCTGTCGGGCTCGGCGCTCTACCTGATCGATGCAATCGCGACGGATGCGGCCTTCACCGCGCCGACCAAGGTTCCGGAGGGATTTGTGGACAGCACGCTGGCAATTCCACATGTCGCAGGACTTCCGGCTTCGGGTCGATCCGCCGGCAAGGCGGGTACGGCCGCGTCCGCAACGTTTTACCTGCGCCTGCGCGATGATCCGGCGGCGGCAGACGCGGTGACCATGCCGCTGACGCCAGAGCCGGGAGCGCCGAGCAGCCCGCGGGCGAAAGCGCCGGTGGCTGCTCCGGCTGCCGAGCCACCGGTTGCGACGCCACCCTCAGCGACGCCGCCGCCCGCGTAAATCGATGGGCCCCTCGGGCAGGGTTATTCCCCGGTATAATAGCCGTCGCGCGTCTGGACTTTCAGGTTCTTCTGCGTGGAAATTTTGAGGTCGACCTGGTGATAGCCGTCCCCGGTAATAGACGCGTCCGGGGTGTAGCCGAGGCGGTACTGGAAGCGCAACTCTTCGCCGATCTGGTTGTAGATGTCCGCGATCTTCTGGTGCCCTTTCAGCTCAAAGAGGCGTCCGCCGGTCTCGTCAGCCATCTGTTGCAGGATCTTCTTTCCGTCGACGCGATTCTCCTGCGGCTGGCCGCCGCCACGGCTGCCGCCGCCGTTGCGTCCCCCGCCGGGATAGCCGCCCCCGGGATAACCTCCGCCGGGATAACCTCCGCCCGGATAGCCGCGGCCGCCTCCACCGGGAAAGCCACCACCGCGATTGCCTTGATCGGCGTGCGGTTCTTCGCCCTTGAAGTAGATGGCGTAGATGATGGTGTCGGCGCGCTGGGCGGCTTCCAGCGCGGAGTTGAGCGTTTCCTTGCTGTTGCGGTCGACGCCGTCGGATAGGATCACGATGGCCTTGCGCCCCTGCTGCTTCTTCATCAACTCGTCGGTGCTGAGGAAGACGGCGTCGTAGAGCGCAGTGCCGCCGTGATGGTAGCTGCTGCCGTGGCCGCCGGAGCTGGAGTTGCTGCCATCGTCGGAGTCGGAATCGGAGGAAGAGCGCTCGTTGGGATTAGGCGTGCCGATCTCTTTGATGCCGGCCTGGAGTTTGGGGCGGGAGCTGGTGAGGTCCTGCAGGAGTTCTACCTCACGGGCGAACTGAACGATGAAAGCTCGATCCGGAGTGTGGGCGGACTCCGTGCCGGGGGTGGCGGGCGTGGCCGAAGCAGCGGCGGTTCCCGGTGTGGTGATCATCTGGTCGAGGAAGGCTGAACTCGCCTCACGCTCTTCATCAAGCACGCTTCGCTGCGACTGGCTGACATCGACCAGCAGGCCGAGCGTGAGCGGCAGATTCTGGTCGCGATCGAAGTAGCGGATGGTCTGCGGATGGCCGTCAACGGTGAGCGCAAAATCGGAGATATTGAGGTTGTTGACCAGCGTACCTTTCTTATCGCGTACCACGACCGGCAGATTGACCAGGTTGGCGTTGAGCGAGAGCGTCTGCAGCTTGCCGCCGGACTGGGCGTCAGGCTGACTCGATGCCTGGGCCGCGGGCGACTTGCTGGTGGGTGCGGGATTCTGCTGCGCGGGGGCCGCAGCAGCAAGAAAGGGAGCAAGCAGGGCAGAACCGCAGAGAAGATGAAACGAGCGCATGACGGTATAGACGATCAGGTTGCGGTGCTTGTCTCAGCCAACAAGACAAACGGCGCCGAGACGATACCCCGGCGCCGTCTGTCTCGAATGGACATAGCCAACTCTGAGAGGTCGTCGACCAACCTTTAGAAGTTGAAGGTGGCCTGAAACTGGAAGCGCCGCACCGCCGAGTTGGTGGTGAGGAATCCGCCGACGAGTGCGGTGCTCTCGCCGAAGCTGGGCGAGGTGAGGGTTCCATTCGGCGTTGCGCGATCGGCGTAGTTGAAGAGGTTCTGCGCCTGGAAGCCGAGCGAGACGTTGTATTTCTTGCCGCTGCTGGCCGCGCCACCGCCGCCGGGACCGCCGCGTCCACCGCCGCCCGGCCCACGGCCTTCGCCGCGGGGCGGGCCGCCGCCAGGACCGCCGGCCCCGCGATCCTCGGCCGCCGCGATGGGTGGACCGAAGCCCCAGGTCTTGGCCGCGCGCAGGTTGAACGAGAACTGGGCTGGCCCGGTGCAGTAGTTGATGGGAACCTCGGTCTGGTCGCCGCCGGTGCCCGGCGTGGCGAAGGTTCCGCAGCCGGGGATGGACTTCACGAAGTCAGTGCCGCTGCTGGTCGCCCCTGCCGGGGCGAAGACCGCCCGTCCGTTGAACTGGTTGTCGTTGAAGGGGTCGAGGCCAGAGGTGATGTTGTAAGGGTTGCCGGACTGGGCCACGATCAGCGGGCTGAGAGTGACCAGGTGGGGGAGCGTCCAGCTTCCATAGAGGAACAGGCGGTTGCGGACGTCGAAGCCGGCGCGTCCGTAGTCTGCTTTGAGATCGTTGGGGATGGAGGCGAAAGAGCTTGCGCCGCTGGTATCGGAGCTTGCGAAGTTGAGCGCGTAGAAGCCGCCGAACGAGGCGTTGTGGAAGTTGCGTACGTTGACGTTCACGATCAACTGATTCTGCGCGAAGTATCCTTCCGACTGATATTGATAATCCAGCGGATTGGTGGCTGAGATCGAGGCATAGTTCGGCACGTCCGAGTCGAACTGGTGCAGACCGCGGATGTGCTGGTAGTTAACCGAGGCGGTCGCGTTGCGGAACAACTGCTGATCGAAGCCGATGTTCTCCTGAATGCGATAGGGGGCGCGCAAATTTCCGGCGATGGTGTTGACGGTGGTCGCGCCCGATCCAAGCGGGCAGCCATAGGGATCGGCGCCGGTGTTGCCGACGCCGTTGCTGGGGGTGCATGTGGCGGGAAGCGTGTCCGTGGTGGTGTTGGTGGACGAGTCGGTGTATTGAACCTGGTTGAGCCCGTTGTTGCGGAGGGTCTGCAACTCGTTTCCGAGCGCGAAACGATCGTAGAAGAGGCCGAAGCCGGCGCGCAGGACGGTCTTCTTGCCGAGGCCATACGCGGTAGAGAGCCGTGGCACCCAATCCGCGTGATCGTGGATGAAGTTCTGCGTTTCGAAGCGCAGGCCGTAGCTGAAGGTCCAGGTGGGCGTGATCTTCCAGTCGTCCTCGGCGTAGAGGCCGAGGTCAGCGATGCGGGCCAGGACGGTCGGCTTGTTGACGATGGTTTCCGTGAAGGAGGCCAGATTTCCGGCGATGTAATCGTTGATGCTGCTGTAGACGAACGATCCATTGGTTTCGGCCGAGGAGGTGTTGGTGTCGCCGGTATAGCGAAGGCGGCCGCCGAAGCGGATGAAGTTCTTGTTCAGCGCGATGGAGGTGTAGTTCTGCACCTCGATGTGGTTCTGGTGATCCTGCGAGGCACCGGAGAACGAGCCGCCGCTGGTGAAGGCGCCTTGTACGACCACCTGGGGCGCGGTGGAAAAAGGCGTCTGGTTGGAGTTCTCGCGCTGATATTCAAAGCGGGTTTCGTTGATGATCTTATCGGTGATGATCTGGGTGTCGCTCAGCTGCAGCGTGACTTCAGAGCTGGTGGAGCTGTAGCCGGTCGTGGGCAGCGAGGTACCGACGATGCCCTGGTTCTGCTGGCTGTTGTGCTCGTACTGAAAGCGTGCGGTGAGCGTGTTCTTTTCCCCGAAAGCGAGATCGACTCTTGGCGAGATATCCCAGCGGGTCTGCGGAACGAACTGGGAGAACGAGAAGCCGGTGCCGTTCGCGAGCGTGTACAGGTTGCAGCCGGCGACTCCAGGACCGCAGGGAACGCCGGAGTTCTGGCTCATCGCATAGATGGCCGGCGGATCGACGATGCTGTCGTTCTGGATCTGACGGAATGAGCCTCCGACGGTGAAGGACGCGGTTTTGGTAATCGGACCGGAGAACTGGCCGAAGCTCAGGATGGTGTGGTAACCCGGTTGCGTGGCGTTATCGGTGTACGGGCTGCCGGTGTTGAAGGCCTTCTCGTTGCCGTTGATCTGGGCGAAGGCGCGGAACTTGTCGGTACCCGGCTTGGTGAAGACCTCCACCCGCCCGAAGCCGGGCTGATCGTATTGCGCGGAGAACGGATTCTGATTGATGCGGATCTCACGAATGGACGACTTGGGGGGAAGCTGGCCGCCGGTGAACCCATCGATGTAAATCTGGCCGCCGTTGGGCCCGGAAGACGGGCCGGCGAGCGCGGTGAGTTCACTCGAAAGCTCGTCTGGATCGTCCGAGAGCGCGTCGAGATCCTTTCCCTTGAGCACAGTCGAGCTGGCGTTCGAGTCCTGATCGACGGAGACGTGATTCTCGTCGGTGGTGACATTGACGACGGTCTGCTGGTTCTGGATGGCCAACTTGGCGTTGATGCTCTGCGGCGTACGCCCGATCGCTACGCTCTGGCGGACGAAGCTGGCGAAGCCTGGCATGGTGACGGTCAGCGAGTAGACGCCGGGAGGCACGCCGCGAAAGGTGTAGGTACCGTCCGACCCGGATTGCACGGTGTAAGCGTTGCCCTTTGCCGGAGTGAGGGTGATCGTCGCTCCCGGAATTTCGGCATTGTCAGGATCGGCGATGAGTCCGGAGAGAACGACAGGGCCGGATTGCGCCGGAACCGTGCCGGGACCCTGCTGGTTGACTGGAATGGGTGCGCCGGTCTGGGCCCCGGCCTGCTGCGCCGAAGATGACGATGGAAGTACGGCCAGGGCGAACGCCGCGGTGGCGCAGGCAAGCGCCGACTTGGGCAGGGAGAAGGGATCGGACAAAGACATTCATACTCCTAAGGTCGAGTGTGACCCTGTGAGGACCAGGTCATAGCAAATCGAAGTTCCGGAGAAGCCCGGGAGGAAGTGGTTCAGTGGATTAGACGAGATTCGGAGCAAATTTTCTGCTGCTCTTGGAGTTGCAGATTTCAGAAAGTGCCATCTCCTTTGAGAGAACACGGCGTTGAACGAAAAGCCGCCCATGCAAACCGCAGTAGGGTTGCTCTAGCGGCCGCCGCCCCCGCGCGGCGCACCTTCTTCGCCGGCCGCCCCTTCGGGCTCGCCCAGATTCCAGGGAGAGAGGGTCACCGGGTGAGACCCCGCGGGGGTCGCCGAGAGAATCGCCTCGACGCCAGACAGCAAGGTAATGGCTGTGGGGTTGCCGCCGGATGATTCAGACGCGACGATCATGACCGCCTGGCCGGGCTTCAGATCGGCCAGGCTCTGGGTCGGCAGGTGGGAGAGCATCTGCGAGAGATCGGCTCCGGCGCTGCGGGGACGGGGTGCAGTGGTGGCTGGGGCTGTGGCCGGGGGCCGGCCGTTCGCGTCCGCCGCGGCCCGCGGGGCACCCGAGCCGGTGGCGGCGGCGCCGGTTCGCGCTGCGAATCTGGCTGCGGCATCGGCTGGCAAGTTGCGAAGATCGGACTTCGCGGTCACCGTCACGGTAACGTTCTTCTTCGTCGACAGATCCTTGAGGGTCAGGGTCCCGGCCGCAGAGTTGACGGCCGAGATGACGCCCGCGAGGTTGTCGAAGGTGCCGGTTATCACCTCACGAGCCGCGATCGACATGCGATCGTCCGACACCGTGCCGCGGGCACGCAATTGATCGCCGGGGTGTATTTCTCCGAGGGCGCCGGGCTGCGCATTGGAGAAGTCGACTGAATCCTGAGCGTAGCGCTTGAAGACGGTGGCGGGAGTGGTTTCAATCTTGAGCATCCTGGTGCCCGAGGCGACGGCGATTTCGCTGCCATCGACCGATTTCACCAGACCGCCGAGTCCACGTTGCCACTCGCGCTGCTCCGCCGCGTGGAGCGCCGCGATGTCGGTCGACTTCATTAGGATGACGCGTGAGGCGGTGATGGAGCCGGGAGCATCGCCCGCTTTGCCGGTGGCTAGAATCCGGTCGCCTACGGCAATGTCTTCCATCCCGGCCGAGGTAGCGGACTTGAGGTCCGTGCTGCCCGCAGGAAGCTGCAGCACCGGAACTCCGGGAGCGATTGCGACCGAGACCTGGGCTCCGGCTGCCGTCGTCAGAGTGATGGTCCCGCCGTCGATAGCCTTGACGGTTCCAAGCTGGCGTACCGCGGCGGGCGCCTGCGCATAGAGCGCAGTAGCGGCGAGCGGGATGAGGATAGCGCCAAAACGCTGAAGGTAGCGCGTGTGCAGCATGATCGAACCTTTTCCTTTGATCTTTCCTCTGATAGGCAGAGGACGACGCGGCCGCGCAAGAAATCGCAGCTTCTTTCGAAGACGAGTAGGGCGAAGAAAAGTTTCGGGCGGCAGCATTTCCACTGCGGAGGAACGCCACCGCCCCTTTGAAGCCAGGCTCTATTCCTTCTCCGCCGTCAGGATGGCAAATCCGTCGGGCGGGACGGTGACATGTCCGTCCTCGACCCGGGTCCATTCGGAGACGCTGGCCAGCAACAGTTCATGCTCCGGTCCAATCTCGAATTGGCACGGTGCAGGACCGAGGTTGGCGATGACCGTCACCAGATTCCGGTCCATGCGCAGCCACTTATGCTCTTCGCTGAAGGTCACCTTGATGTGGCCGCGATCGCCATCGTTCAGCGAGATCGAGTTGCGGCGGATATGGATGAGGCGGGCGGTCCACTCGAAGATGTCGCGGTGCTTGCCCTGGTCGGCTTCGTCCCAGTTCAGAATCGAGTTGGTGAAGGTTTCCTTATCTTCCGGGTTCGGGATCTGCGACTCATCCCAGCCGAAGGCGGCGAACTCTTTCTTGCGCCCTTCGGCCACCAGTTTGGCCATCTCCGGGTCTTCGTGGTCGGCGAAGTAGAGGAACGGGGTCGAGGCGGCGAACTCCTCGCCCTGGAACAGCATGGGGATGAACGGTGCGGTCAGCACGATGCCTAGAGCCACCTTGGTCCGCGGAACACCGATGATGTGCTCCAGCCGGTCGCCGGTGGCGCGGTTGCCCACCTGGTCATGGTTCTGAATGAAGCCGATGAAGTGGTGGGCGGAGAGCGAATCCACAGGGCGTCCGTGATGCCGATTTCGATATTCGCTGTAGATCCCGTCGTAGACGAACATGCTTTTCAGCGATTTCGCGAGACACTCGAAGTCGCCGAAGTCGTTGTAGTAACCCTTGCCGGCGCTGCCTTCCTCGACATGAAGCAGGGTGAAGAGCGAGTGATGGAAGTCGTCCGACCACTGCGCGTCCATGCCGTACCCGTTGGCCTCGATAGGACGAACGATGCAGGGATTGTTGAGGTCGGATTCGGCGATGAGAAAGAGCCGGCGGCCCAGCGTGGCCGACATGTTATAGACGTTCGCCGCCAGTTGTTCGAGGAAGTGAACTGCGGAGCGGTCGACGAGCTCATGCACCGCGTCCAGGCGCAGGCCGTCGACGTGGAAATCGCGCATCCACATCAAGGCGTTGTCGGAGAAGAACTTTCGCACCTCATCCGAGCCGCCGTCCTCGAGGTTGACGGCATCGCCCCATGGCGTCTGATGCTTGGAGGTGACGTATGGGCCGAACTTGCCGGTGTAGTTTCCCACCGGACCGAAGTGGTTGTAGACCACGTCGAGGATGACTCCGATGCCCTGCCGGTGCGCGGCATTCACGAATCGCTTGAAGGCGTCGGGACCACCATAACAGGAGCTGGAGGCGTACAGGTCCACACCGTCGTAGCCCCAGCCGCGATTGCCCGCGGCTTCCGCGACGGGCATCACCTCAACATGGGTAATGCCAAGATCGAAGAGGTAAGGGAGTTTCTCGATCGCCGCGTCAAACGTGCCTTCGGGGGTGAAGGTGCCGATGTGCATCTCGTAGATGACGGCGCCGGTCAGGGGTGGCCCTTGCCAGGTCGAATCTTCCCACTTGAACGCATTCTGGTTATAGACACGGGACGGTTTGTGCACGCCGAAGGGCTGCCACAGGCTGCGCGGATCGGGGTACGGCATAGGGTCGTCGTCGAGCAGGAAACCGTAGTCGGTTCCCTCACCCGCCTCTTCGACTGACACCTTCCAATAGCCCTTGTCGTTCGGCCCCTGCATGGGGTAAACCCTGTCGCCGATCGAGACGGCCACCTTCTTTGGCCTGGGGGCCCAAAGCGTAAACGTATGCATCCTAAGTTTCTCCTCAGTTCTCTTCGCGCACCAGCAGCGCCACTGGAAAATTTTGCAACAGCGTGGCCAATTCGACTGTGCCGCCCGATATCATCCCGCCCGCGAGGCAGTTGCGCCATGTGCCCGTGGGAACATCCACGGTCGTCCCCGCCCAGTCTCCTGCGAGCGACAGGGGGAGCCGCTGGGCGACCGTCATCACATGATCGCCGCGGCGGAAGGCAACCACATGCTCCGCCTTCGCTCCCGCAGCGAGGACAGGGATGTAATCCGCCTCCGCGCCAAACCAGTCAGGATGGTCGCGGCGCAGCTTCAGGCTCTGGTGGATGACATGGAGCTTGGGCAGTCCATCGTGCATGTGTTCGAGCACGTGCGCCGTGTCGATCGACTTGAGTTTTGCGAGCAGTTTGCGGCGCAGGTCGTAGTCCACCGGCCTGCGATTGTCCGGGTCGACGAGCGAGAGATCCCACAGCTCGGCGCCCTGGTAGAGATCGGGCACCCCGGGTGCGGTGTACTTCTCGAGCGTCTGCGACAGCGAGTTGATCCGGCCCGGAAGCAGCACCCGGCCGACGAATGCCTCCAGCCCGGCCAGGAATGCCTGGTCCGCGAACAGGCCATCGATGAAGCTGTTCAACGCATCCTCGTAGACCTTGTTGTTGGCGGTCCAGCTGGTCTGCTGCTTGGCCTCGCGCATCGCTTTCTGCATGTACTGCTTGGTTCGGGCGGCACCGATGGGCCAGGCTCCGATGAGCGTCTGATACAGGAAGTATTCGGAGTTGCGATCCGGAAGGTCTTTCTGCTTCTTAGCTTCGTTCTGCGTGGCCCAGCGTTGAATCGCGTCCGCGAATTCATGCGGAATCTCGCTGAGGACCGCGAGCCTCGCCCGCACGTCGTCGGCACGCTTGGTGTCGTGCGTCGACAGTGTGGTCATGGTCGAAGGATGGGTCTTTTGTACCTTCACTTGGTAGGCGTGGAAGTCTTCAAGGGAAAGGCCATCACGCCCGGGATCACCGCCCACTTCGCACAGAGCGGTGAGCCGATTGAAGCAGTAGAAGGCTGTATCCTCCACGCCCTTCGCCATCACCGGCGAGGTGAACTGCTGGAAGCGCTCGACAAACTCGGTCTCCTGGCGGCCGGTCGTCTGGAGCGTCAGAACATCTTCAAAAAAATCGAACAGACCGCCGTCGATGTCGGTGCGATTGTCTTTGGCGCACTTCACCGACTTCGAGATGAAGTGCTTGTCCTCGCCCGTAATCTGGTTGCGCTGCGGGGTGACATAGGTGCGGTAGATGGCGAAGCACGAAGCGATCTCGCGGATCGCGCGGCGAATCTCGGCGCGGGTGTAATCGCGTTGATTGCGGTGGGCTTCGCAGATATCGACGAAGATGGAGGCCAGGCGGTTTACGTCCGAACCCAAAGCCTCCTGGGTGACATTGATCTTCTTCGCATGGGCGATCACAGGAAAGTCCAGCGGTTCACCGGTGAATTCCCCATAGACGCGGGAGAGTTCCGGCATGCCCTGCTGCTTTACCAGCAGCCCGAGGGCGACATTCAGAAAGTCGTAGCCGCTGGTTCCCTCGATCGGCCACTCTTCGCGGAGGAATTCGTTGGCAGCAAGAATCTTTTCGCCGATGATCCAGGCTTGCGGTGCAGCCTCGCGCAGCCTCTGGAAGTACTGCAGGGGGTCGCGCAGACCGTCGGGATGATCGACCCGGACGCCGTCGAGCACACCCTTGGCGAGCCAGTCCAGAATCAGCGCATGAGTCTCGTTGAAGACGTGCTGCCTCTCCATGCGCAGACCGATCAGCGTATTGACGTCGAAGAATCTACGATAGCCAAGCTGCTGGTCCGCTGTCTTCCAGTAGGAGAGGCGATAGTTCTGCGAATTCAGGAATTCATCCAGCGAATCGTGGTCCGCGTTCAGCTCCCGTACGGCACGATCAATGGCCACGCAGACGCCGGAATCCTCGGCACACAGGCGCTCCAGCAGACTTTCGACGACCACCTTGTCGCGATTCCGAGCCAGGACCGCAGGCCGATCTTCGAAGGATGGGTTGGGCAGACGGGCGAGCGACGCCGCGGCGAAGCTGAGAGCGTCGGACTCCGCGTAGACAGCGGCCTTTGCAAGAATGACCGGAAGCGAGGTGGGGGCGGCGGGCAAGGTCTGGCCAGCCGCCTCGACCAGGAATTTAGCTCCCTTTCGCGAAACCTTAATGTCGCCCGATTCCAGCACCCTGCCGTACTGATCGGCGAGGATGGGCACCAGGACTTTATCCCGGAGACGTTCTTCGGCCGGATTCCAGTCGATGTCGAAGAACGATGCATAGCGGCTGGCCGCGCCATTTTCCAGCACATCCCACCAGAAGCGATTCTGGCTGCCGATGGCCATGTGGTTGGGCACAATGTCGAGGACCTGGCCCAGGCCGTTCTCGCCCAGGGTCTTCGAGAAGCTCTGGTGGGCGTCCAGGCCACCCAGTTCCTCGTTCACCCGCTGATGATCGGTGACGTCGTAGCCGTGCATGCTGCCGGGCGCAGCCTGCAGGTAGGGCGAACTGTACACATGGGAGATACCAAGTTCGTACAGATAGGGAGCGATGGCCGAAGCGTCGGCGAACGTAAATCCTTTGTGCAGCTGTAACCGGTAGGTGGAAACCGGCACCTTTACCTTGCTCATGAAAATCCTCTGGTCAGTCGGTTAGGTGCCGCTGGCTTCGAGCAGGTTGTGTTTCTCAGCGGCTTTTGCCATCGCTCCCCGCCTTCTCCCGGGCGTGCTGCGGAACCCATCCGCCGGTGAGGGTGTAGGCGGCATGCGCGAGCGTGATATGCGAAAATGCCTGGGGGAAATTGCCCACCATGCGATTGGCCTTGGCGTCCCACTCCTCGGACAGCAGACCGACATCGTTGCGCAGCGCCAGCAGCCGCTCGAACAACTGTTCCGCGTCCGCCTTACGGCCGATGAGCCAAAGATTCATGACCATCCAGAAGCTGCAGGCGAGGAAGGAACCTTCACCCGGTGGCAGCCCATCCGGCGACTTGCGGGTGTCGTAGCGCTCGACAAAACCATTCTTCATCAGCTTCTTTTCAATTGCCTCGACGGTGCCGATGATGCGTGGATCGTCCATGGGCAGGAAACCCACCAGACCGATGCGCAGGCAGGAGGCATCCAGCTCCTTCGAGCCGTAATACTGCACGAAGGCGTTGAGTTTCTTGTTGAATCCCTTTTCGCAGACCTGTTTGTGGATGAGGTCGCGATTCTTCTTCCATCGGTTGATGTCTCCGCCGCCGTCGTATTTCTCGTGATGGGCGATGGCGCGGTCGAGCGCTACCCAGGCCATGACCTTGGAGTGCACAAAATGTTTACGGCCGCCACGCGTCTCCCAGATGCCATCATCCGGCTCTTCCCAGATCTTGCAGAGCTGATCGATGAGGCGTGCCTGCAGGTCGGTCGCCGAGACGCGGATGTCTTCCTGGGCGGGCGGCATCTTCGACAAAGCTGCCGCAACCTCTCCGTAGACGTCCAGCTGGAACTGATGCGAAGCGGCGTTTCCGATATTGACCGGCTTGGAATGCTCGTAGCCTGGAAGCCATTCCGCGTGCCACTCGTTCAACTGGCGCTCGCCACAGATGCCATAGAGTGTCTGAAGCTGGTCAGGTGCACCGGCGATGGCGCGAACCAGCCACCTGCGCCAGGCCTCCGCCTCATCCTCGTAACCGGCGTTCAGCAGCGAAAGCAGGGTGAAGGCGGTATCGCGCAGCCAGCAATAGCGGTAGTCCCAATTGCGTTCGCCGCCGAGTGCCTCCGGCAGCGACGTGGTCGGCGCGGCGACGATTCCACCGGACGGCCGGTACGTCAGCGCCTTCAACGTCATCAGGGAACGTCGCACCGCCGCGTCATACTTGCCGCGATAGGTGTTGCGCGCATTCCACTCCCGCCAGAAGGTCATGGTGTCGTCAAACGCGGCGTGCGGGTCAATGGGACGGGGATCGACGATGGGCGCGTTCCCGTCTTCGCCGATGGAAGAGGCGTAGGTGAGGGTGAAGGCCTGCTCCGCGCCGGCCTTGAGAGTGAACTCTCCTACGGATTCCATGCCTTCGCCTTCGAGCGGGACCGCGGTGCGCAGCACCACCATGTCGGGGCCGGAGATGGCACGGAGACCGCCGTCGAACTTGGTCACCCAGGGGATGGTTCGGCCGTAGTCGAAGCGGATCGCCAGGGTGGTTCGCAGGCTCACTTTGCCTCTGGTACAGCGCGCGATGCGCACGACATCCGAGTTGGTTCCCCGCGGAGGCATGAAGTCGACCAGGACCATGGTGCCCGAAGCCGTTTCAAAGGTAGTCTCGACGATCATGCTGTCGGGCAGATACCGGCGGTGGACGCTCCTGGGCGGTGCGACGGGCGCGATCTTCCAGAAGCCGTGATCCTGCGTGCCCAGAAGAGCGGCGAAGCAGGCGTTCGAGGAGAAAGACGGCCAGCAGAGCCAGTCGATCGATCCGTTGCGCCCCACCAGCGCCGCGGTTTCACAGTCCCCGATGAGGGCATACTCCTCGATCCGCTGCCCAGCCAGGGGTCTGGTGGATTTGCGCTTCCATTTGAACAAATGATCTCTCCGCGTGCCGGACACTCTGTTTCGAGTCTCACGCCCGGTTTGGATTCTCATCCGCAAACCCGACCGAGCGTCCGTGCATCTCTTCTGTCAGTCAACACTTGTGGCGCATTCGCATAGGATGTTGGATGCGTGGATCGAAGCGGTTGTTCCGGGCCGCCACGCGAATGTGTCATCGAAGCAAGAATCCTGAACGTGAAAGCTGGACGAGATGAAGCCAAGCGAGGGCCGTAGCCGCGTCGTTATCGAAGAAATTACACCGCAGGTGGACGGCGGACGATACCCTGCATGCCGGATTCTTGGAGACCGCGTGCTGGTCACCGCGGCCATCTTCGCGGACGGTCACGATATGTTGTCCGCGCGGCTGCTCTATCGCCACAAGTCGGAGCGTCGCTGGCGTGCCGTCGCCATGCAGGCCCTGGGGAATGACCTGTGGTCAGCTTCGTTCCTGGCGAACAAGCTGGGAACCTGGCAGTTCACCGTGCAGGGCTGGGTGGATCACTTCGAAACCTGGGTGCGGGACTTGAAGAAGCGGCTGGACGCGCAGCCCACCGAAGCCAATCCTGATGCGGCGCCCCAGGACATTCCCCTCGCTCTGCGGATTGGCGCGATCATCCTGGAACATACCGCCAAGCGGGCCAAGGGGGCGGACGCAGCCCAACTGCGCGAGGTGGTGGCCTCGCTGCGCTGGATGGCGGACCAGAATGCCGCCACCTATGAGTACCCGATCACCGAAGAGTTCCGAGAGCTGGTCGGGCGCTATCCGGACCTTGCCTTCGCCACCAAGTATGAGCCGGAACTCACGCTGTGGGTCAATCGGGAGCGGGCTCGCTATTCCACCTGGTACGAGCTGTTTCCCCGCTCCGCGTCTCCCATCCCGGGACAGCACGGCACCTTCAAGGACGTGCAGGCGCAGCTTCCGGAGATCGCCGCGATGGGCTTCGACGTGCTTTACATGCCGCCCATCCATCCCATCGGCACCGCCTTTCGCAAGGGCAAGAACAACTCCACAGTTGCCGAACGGGACGATGTGGGCAGCCCATGGGCGATTGGCGCGCCGCGCACCAAGGAGAACGAAGGCGGCCACAAGGCGATCCTGCCGGAGCTGGGATCTTTCGCCGACTTCGCCGACCTGGTGGAGGCGGCCAAGGCGGTCAATATGGAGATCGCACTCGATATCGCCTTCCAGTGCTCACCCGACCATCCGTGGGTGAAAGAGCACCCGGCATGGTTCGTCACGCGGCCCGATGGCAGCATTCAGTATGCTGAGAATCCGCCCAAGAAGTACCAGGACATCTACCCGCTGAACTTCGAATCGAGCGAATGGCGCAGTCTCTGGGACGAGCTGAAATCTGTCTTCGAGTTCTGGATCAAGCGCGGCGTCAAGATCTTCCGAGTCGACAACCCGCATACCAAGGCGCTTCCCTTCTGGGAATGGTGTACCAACACACTTCGGGAAGAACATCCCGACGTCATCTTTCTGGCCGAAGCGTTCACCCGTCCGCACGTGATGTATTCGCTGGCGAAGGCCGGGTTTACCCAGTCGTACACCTACTTCACCTGGCGCACCACCAAGGCCGAGTTGCAGACCTATCTGGAAGAGATCACCAAACCTCCGGTCAGCGATTTCTTCCAGCCGAACTTCTGGCCCAACACCCCGGATATCCTCCACAAGCAGTTGCAGGATGGCGGGCGGACCGCCTTCATGCAGCGCATCATCCTGGCTGCGACGCTCACGGCGAACTATGGCATCTACGGGCCGGCGTATGAACTGGGCGAAAACGAGCCGGCCAAGCCTGCCGCCGGCAAGACCGAGTCCGAGGAGTACATGGATTCAGAGAAGTACCAGATCAAGCAGCGCGACCGGAATGGACCGAACACGCTGGTCCCACTGATCACCAACCTGAACAACATCCGGCGCGCCAATCCGGCGCTGCAGTCGAACAATTCGCTGGTCTTCCACCCGGTGGATAACCCAAGCATCATGTGCTACTCGAAGTCGGCCCCGGATGGGGCGCTCGGCGAAAACACGATCCTCGTCGCGATCAACCTCGATCCGTTCAACGAACAGGCCGGCTGGATCGACCTGAACCTTAAGGTGCTCAACATCCCTTATGACCAGAATTTCATCGTGGAGGACCTGTTGACCGGGGTTCGCTACACCTGGCACGATCGCAGCAACTATGTCGCGCTGCGGCCGGCTGTGCAACCCGCCCACATCCTGCGGATTACAAGGCAGACTTAGCGTCAGGGAACCAGGGTTCGTCGTTCGGTCAAGCCGCTTGCCAACCTGCAAAGCAACGGTCCTACCTGCCGTCGCGACCATTTTGGATGTCTTCCCGGCCTTCCGTCCACAACCTCATTTTCCCGCATCCTACCGCGTAGGAGATCCATGCATTGAAGAAGCTCGGCAGCGCCTCCGACCCGCTCTGGTACAAAGACGCGATCATCTACGAGTTGCACGTTCGCGCCTTCGCCGACTCGAATAACGACGGCATCGGCGACTTCCAGGGGCTGATGTCGCGTCTCGACTACCTCCAGGATCTGGGGGTCACCTGCCTTTGGCTTCTCCCCTTCATGCCTTCGCCGCTGCGCGACGACGGCTACGACATCTCGAACTATGTGGACGTGAACCCGTCCTACGGCACGCTGAACGACTTCAAGCAGTTTCTGGACGCCGCGCACAAGCGCAATATGCAGGTGATGATCGAGCTGGTCATCAATCACACATCGGATCAGCACCCGTGGTTCAAGGCCGCTCGTCTGGCACCTCCAGGTTCGCCCGAACGCGACATGTACGTCTGGTCCGACACCGACCAGAAGTACCAGGGCGTGCGCATCATCTTTACCGACACGGAGAAGTCCAACTGGACCTGGGACGACACGGCGAAAGCCTTTTACTGGCACAGGTTCTTCTCGCACCAGCCCGACCTCAACTTCGACCATCCGCGGGTGATGGAGGAGGTGCTGACGGCGATGCGTTTCTGGCTGGATATGGGCGTGGACGCGCTGCGCCTGGACGCCATCCCGTACCTGGTCGAGCGCGACGGCACTTCCTGCGAGAATGTCCCTGAAACTCACGTCAAGATCAAGCAGATTCGCAAGGTGATTGACGAGGAATATGGCAACCGGCTCATCCTGGCCGAAGCCAACATGTGGCCGGCAGACGTCCGTCCCTACTTCGGCGATGGCGACGAATGCCACATGGCCTTTCACTTCCCGCTGATGCCGCGGATCTATATGGCGCTGCGCCAGGAGGACCGCCTGCCCATCACCGACATCATGGCGCAGACGCCGGATATTCCCGAATCCTGCCAGTGGGGTCTGTTCCTGCGCAACCACGATGAACTCACCCTCGAGATGGTGACGGACGACGAACGGGATTACATGAACCTCGCCTACGCCGCCGACGCCCGCATGCGCATCAACGTCGGCATTCGGCGCCGCCTGGCTCCGCTGGTCGATAACAACCGCCGCCGCATCGAGCTGCTGAACTCCCTTCTACTCAGCTTTCCGGGCACCCCGATCATGTACTACGGCGACGAGATCGGGATGGGCGACAACATCTACCTGGGCGACCGGAATGGCGTGCGAACGCCCATGCAATGGAACTCCGATCGCAACGCAGGATTCTCCAAGTGCGATCCCGCGCGGCTCTACTTCCCGGTCGTCATGGATCCGATCTACGGCTACCAGGTGGTGAATGTCGAAGCCCAGCTCTCCGACCAGTCGTCGCTGCTGCACTGGTCGCGCAACATGATTGCGCTGCGCAAGCTCTTCCAGGTCTTCGGCCGCGGCAGCCTGCGCTTCCTGCATCCGGAGAACCGCAAGATTCTTGCCTACATTCGCGACCTGGAGCGCGAGGACGGCACTCATGAGACGGTGCTTTGCGTGGCCAATCTCTCACGCTTCGCGCAGCCCGTCCTGCTCGATCTGAAGGAGTACGCCGGAGCCCAGCCGGTCGAGATGCTGGGGTATGTGAGCTTCCCGCCGGTGACCTCCGCGCCCTACCCACTGAGCGTCGCGCCCTACAGCTTCCTGTGGTTCGAACTGCAGCCTGCGTCAGAGGCCGCCGCATCCTCGCCGGTCGAGGTGGAGGATAAGCAGGCTAGCGAGGAAAGCGAGGAAGTCGCACTTTCGCTGCTTACCAGCGGCTGGAGTTCCCTGGCGGCCGGTCCGGGACTGGCTCTTCTGCAGACGCGGCTGCCGGCATGGCTGGTGCGTCAGCGCTGGTTCGGGGCCAAGATCCGGCCCATCGAAGAGGTGCGAGTGGCGGAGTTCGTCGCCCTTCCGACTGCCGACTCGGTTCCGGCCCAGAGCGCCGAGGGACCAAGCTCCACCATCCCGGAACCCAATGCGTTGGGAGCGGCGCTTTTCTTCCTTGAAATTGGTTACACGGAAGGCGAGCCCGACACCTACCAGCTTCCGCTGGCGCTTTCCGCCGGCCGCGAGCTCGATGCCGTCACGGCGAACTCGCCGCAAAGCATCATCGCTACGCTTACCACGCCGACCGGGCCCGCCATCCTGCACGACGCGACCGTGCGTGAAGACTTTCGCCAGGGCGTCCTCAAATTGATCCAAGACCAGGCCAGGGTATGCCTGGGCAATGGACCTGACGCTGGAACCCTTGCCGGCTGCACCTCCTCAGCATTCCCGAAGGTGCGGGGCTCCGATCCGGTGCCCGCCAAGATCAGCTCGGCCGAGCAGTCCAACACCAACATCTTCTATGGCAAGAAGATGATCATGAAGCTCTTCCGCCGTATCCAGCCGGGCCAGAACCCGGACGTGGAGATCGGGCGTTTTCTCACGGAAGTGGCTCACTTCCCACGCATCGCAACCTTCCTTGGCGAGATCACCAGCAAGACCGCCGAAGCAACCACGACCACCGCCATGCTGCAGGAGCTGGTCGCGAACGAGGGCGATGGCTGGTACTGGACCATGGACGAGCTGGGCCGTTTCTACGAATCGGTCGCCACCTGTCCGCCGCCGCGATCGGAAGGCGAAGCCGCCACGCTCGTCAGCGATGGCTTCATCCCCGAAGAAGCCCGCGAATACGCCGGCCTGTATCTGGAAGCGGCGGCGCTGCTGGGCCG
>CAJCHN010000144.1 GCA_903970285.1 Rhodanobacteraceae bacterium
CCGGCCATCTTGTCGCCAACCGAAAGCTTGCGCTTCATGGCGATGTAGACCTTCACCATCTTGATGACGCCCGGCGAAAGCTCGTCGCCCTTCTGCATCTTGCCGATCTTCTCGTTGGTGATCTTGCGCAGCACATCGATCTGGCGCGAGGTCATCTCTTCGATCTCGTCAATCTGCTCGTTGACGCGAGGATCCTTGTCGGCGTAGCGGATGCGCTTGAGATTACGAGTCGAGATAAGCTCGATCATGTCGCGGTCGAGAAT
This sequence comes from Rhodanobacteraceae bacterium, assembly GCA_903970285.1. GTDB lineage: Bacteria > Acidobacteriota > Terriglobia > Terriglobales > Acidobacteriaceae > Edaphobacter. Next base: position 264 of record CAJCHN010000144.1, read on the forward strand.
CTCGCCCTTGTTGAGCAGCTTCTTGTTGGTGCGCTCGTCGTGCAGGTCTGCCAGCACTTCCTTGCCGCCGAGAATGGCTTCAAGACGCTTGAGACGCTCGTCGGTGAGAATGCGGATTTCGTCGGCGAGATTGCGCTCCAACTTCTCGACCATCTCCTGCTCGATTTGCTTGGCGCGCTCGTCCTTCTCCTGGCCCTTGCGGGAGAAGATGCGGACGTCGACGACCGTACCTTCGATGCCCGGAGGGCAGGTGAGCGAAGCGTCGCGAACATCGCCGGCCTTTTCGCCGAAGATCGCGCGCAGCAGCTTCTCTTCCGGGGTCAGCTGGGTCTCGCCCTTGGGCGTGACCTTGCCGACCAGGATGTCGTTATGGCCGATCTTGGCCCCGATGCGGATAATCCCCGACTCGTCCAGATCGCGCAGCGCATGCTCCGAGACGTTGGGGATATCGCGCGTGATCTCCTCCGGCCCAAGCTTGGTGTCGCGCGCTTCAATCTCGAACTCCTCGATGTGGATCGAGGTGTAGTAGTCCTCGCGGACCAGCTTTTCGGAGATGAGGATCGCGTCTTCGAAGTTGTAACCGCGCCATGGCATGAAGGCCACCAGAACATTGCGGCCGAGGCCGAGTTCGCCCTGTTCCGTGCACGGACCATCCGCGATCACCTGGCCCTTGAGCACGCGGTCGCCCTTGCGCACGATCGGCTTCTGGTTGATGCAGGTGTTCTGGTTGGAACGCTTGAATTTGGTGAGCTGGTAGATGTCCGAACCCACCTCGCGCGAGAGCTGTGTCGGGTGATGCTCGCCTTCCACACGCACGATGATGCGCTCGGAGTCGACCGAGTCGATGATGCCGTTGCGCTTGGCCAGGATGACTGCGCCCGAGTCGCGGGCGGTGACGCCTTCCATGCCAGTGCCGACGAACGGCGCCTCAGCCACCAGCAGGGGCACGGACTGCCGCTGCATGTTGGCGCCCATAAGGGCCCGGTTGGCGTCGTCGTGCTCCAGGAACGGCACGAGCGAGGCGGCTACCGAAACCAACTGCTTGGGCGAGACGTCGACGTAATCGACTTCAGCCTTGTTGACCAGCACGAAGTTGCCCTGGCGGCGAGCGTCGACGATGTCCTGAACGATGTTCAAATGGGCGTCGAGCTCGATGTTCGCCTGCGCGATGGTGTGGCGATCCTCTTCCCAGGCAGAGAGATAGAAGCTGAACGGCTCCAGGTCCATGGTGCGCTTGCCGGCGGCCTGCAACTCCGCGTTGAGCTTCTGCGCGTCTTCGGTGACGAGGTGATCGCCCTGCCGCAGACCGGACTCTCCGGCGTTGGTGACCGCGACGAAGTCAAGCGCGCGGCCATCCTTGACGCGGCGGTACGGGCTCTCGATGAAGCCGTACTCGTTGATGCGCGCAAAGCACGAAAGCGATGAGATGAGGCCGATGTTCGGGCCTTCCGGCGTCTCGATCGGGCAGATGCGGCCGTAGTGGGTCGGGTGCACGTCGCGGACCTCGAAGCCTGCGCGCTCGCGCGACAAACCGCCGGGTCCGAGGGCGGAGAGGCGACGCTTGTGCGTGATCTCCGACAGCGGGTTGGTCTGGTCCATGAACTGCGACAGCTGGGAGGAGCCGAAGAACTCGCGGATCGCGGCCATGACCGGCTTGGCGTTGATCAGGTCGTGCGGCATCGCCGTCGACATCTCCTGATAGACCGACATCTTCTCCTTGATTGCCCGCTCCATGCGGACGAGGCCGATGCGGAACTGATTCTCCATCAGTTCACCGACAGCACGTACGCGGCGGTTGCCAAGATGATCGATATCATCGACCACGCCGATATTCTTGCGCAGTTTCAGCAGGTAGCGGATTGTGCCGTAGAAGTCCTCCGGGGTCAGGGTGCGGTGGTCGAGGCCGCCGGCTCCCTGATCCTCGTAGAGCTTGATGTTGAACTTGAGCCGGCCCACGCGCGAGAAGTCGTACTTGCGCGGATCGAAGAACATGCCCTCGAAGAGGGCGGTCGCAGTGTCGAGCGTCGGCGGGTCGCCGGGACGCAACTTGCGATAAATCTCGATCAGCGCCTCCTCGGGCTTGCGCACGGAGTCGCGCTTGAGGGTGTTGGTGATGATGTTGCCGACATCGTCGCGCTCGGGAAAGAAGACCTCGAAGCTGGTCACGCCGGACTGAATGATCTTGTGCAATTTGTCGGCGGTGAGTTCCTGGTTGGCTTCGTAGAGGAGCTCGCCGGTCGCCATGTCGACGACGTCGGAGGCGGTCATCGCGCCATCGAACTCGCTGGTCTCGACCTCGACCGCCTCAACCTGGTGAGCACGCAGAGACTTGAGGACGGTGGGGCCAATCTTCTTGCCGGCGGCGCCGATGTCGCCAGACGGATGCGCCACCGCGGCCGCAGGGCGGGTTCCCAGCAGGTTGGTGAGCTTGCCGTCTTCGGCCACCTTCCAGCGCAGCTTGCCGTCGCCCACCTGGATGGTGTCGACGGTATAGAAAGTCTTGAGAATCTCCTCGTCGGTCCGCAGGCCGAGCGCGCGCAGAAAGATGGTGCCCAGGAACTTGCGCTTGCGGTCAATGCGGACGTACAGGGTGTTCTTCTGGTCGTACTCAAACTCTACCCACGAACCGCGGTACGGGATGATCTTGCCCAGGAAGTAGGTGCGGTTGTTCGCCGTCTCGAAGAAGACGCCGGGTGAACGGTGCAGCTGCGACACAATGACACGTTCAGTCCCGTTGACGATGAAGGTGCCGTTCTGGCTCATCAGCGGGATATCGCCGAAGAAGACCTCCTGCTCCTTCATGTCGCGCAGGCTCTTGACGCCGGTCTCGGGGTCCTTGTCGTAGATCTTGAGGCGGATGGTGACCTTCAGCGGCGCCGAGTAGGTCATGCCGCGCTCTTCACACTCTGCCTGGTCATACTTCAGCTGCAGGCCCACGGGGTCGCCGCACTTGGTGCAGAAGTCGGGCGTGTTCTTGTTGTAGGTTCCGCAGAAGTTACAAAGCACGTCGCCGGGGTGGAACGGGTCGGTGATGACCATGTGGCCGCAGTTGGTACAGGCGGTGCGCAGGTGGTTGAGCCCCTTCAGGTAGCCGCACTTGCACTCCCAGTTGCCAATGGAAAAATCGACGAACTCAAGCTCCGAGACATTGCGGAAGTCGGTGATGGGGAAGACCGAGGTGAAGACGGACTGCAGACCGTTGTCCTCGCGCTCCTGGGGGAGCTTGTCCATCTGCAGAAAGCGCTCGTAGCTGCGACGCTGGACTTCAATCAGGTTGGGGATCTGGATCGCGGTAGGAATCTTCGAAAAGTCGAGCCGGCTGCGGATTGGACGCATTTCGCTGGGCACGTTGTTCTGTTCGGACATGCTCTCTCCTGAGAACTTCATTGCTGCTGGTGTTTCACCGAGGGGAAACGCGGCCAGGGGCCGAGTCTCCGTTCATCTACTGTTCCGCGGGCCGTTAATGTTGCCGGCCAGACTGCTCGCCCTCGCCTTGCGGGCAGCCGTGCGCATTCCTTCCCGGCCATCGCCTGCGAGCCGGTCCTGCATGTACTGACTTGTGCTTTGCTGCTCATCGCCGGGGATCTCGAAGCATTCTGAGATCGCGCCGGGCCACCCTCTCCGCTGCGGATTTACGCATTCACTCCGCAGGGTCATGCCAGACCTTGGACAAACTTTTTACTTCCCGCGACGCACGGAAGCTGCTATAAACAGCCGGTAGCCGGCGATTCGCGCGGTGTCCGCCTGCACGGACAGGCGGTTGCGCAGACGGCGAAGGCGCCCAAAGGGACGCTGAATCCCCAAGAGCGCAATCGCTGAATCTCGCACTGAATTTCTGCTGAATGAAGAAATGCCCGCCACCCTTCAAGGCTCGCCGTTCCTCGAAGATTGCTGCCGCCTGCAGGTTACACGCTCTCCGTCCGCCGCCAGACCGAAAGTGTGACCGGCCCCTTAGCCTGCCTCGCGCAGGATGGACCGGAGAACCGCCTCAATTGCCACCAACTCAGTTGCTGCCAACTACGTTCCGCTACAGAAAACTCGCCTTACCGGTCTTCGAAGTGTGGGCTGCCCGCTTCGCACGCATGGGCAGAAGCAATATCCCCAAGAATGAGGATACCGCGTTCTGCCCTTTCGTGCAACTTTGCCGTGCTACTTGATTTCGACGGTGGCAACACCCTCGAACTTCTTGGCGATGGCCGCCGCGTCGTCCTTCGAAATGCCTTCCTTGAGCGGCTTGGGGGCACCGTCCACCAGGTCCTTCGCTTCCTTGAGACCGAGCGCCGTCACCTCGCGCACCGCCTTGATGGTCGCGATCTTGTTGGCGCCGGCATCCTTCAGAATGACCGTAAACTCGGTCTTCTCTTCAACCGGAGCCGCCGCAGCCGCACCCGCGCCGCCGCCCGCCGGAGCCGCCGCCACCGCAGCCGCGGCCGAAACGCCGAGACGCTCTTCAAGCTTCTTGACCAGCGCCGAAGCCTCGATCAGGCTCAAGCTCACGATTGCATCTTCCAACTGCTGAATATCTGCCATATTATTTCTCCAATACTGCTGAATAGGAACTTCGATTGACGTCTCCGGGGCGTGTCTCCTGCCTCGGCTGCCCTCACCCTTCGCGGTTTCCGTTGCGCCCAGACCAGCGCCCCGCGGGGGATGGAGCGAAACCTGAACTTGTGAGCAGCCTAGCCTTCCGCTGGCTCCGTGCTGGCCGCTTCGCCAGCCTGCGATGCCGTGCCATTTTCGGGCTGGGCGACCGCGTCGGCTTCAGACGCCGGATTCGCAGCAATCTGCTCGGTGGGCGTGGGAGCTTCTTCAACGTGGGCGGCGGCAACTTCGGGCTCGGCTGCGGGAGCGACTTCAGGCTCGGCTGCCGACACTGTTTCGACTGCCGGAGCAGCGGAGGCTTCGACTGCCGGGGCAGCGGAGACTTCGACCGCCGGAGCAGCCGGAGCAGAAGCACCGGCCGAGAACTTTTCCTTCTCCACCGCCTGGTTGATGACCACGGCGAGATCGCGCCCGGTGGCATTGATGACCGTGGCGAGCCGCTGCGCCGGCGAGTTGATGAGGAAGAGGAGCTTCGAGAAGAGCTCTTCCTTGCCCGGCATGGTGGCCAGTTGACCGATCTCTTCAACGTTGAGCACCTTGCCGTCGACGATGGCCAGCTTGAAGGTGAACTCGGCGTTATCCTTCACCCAGTTGGTGAGCGCCTTCGCCAGCTCGACCGGGTCTCCCGAGGTATAGGCCACAGCCGAAACACCCTTCAGGTTCTGGAGCGCAGCTTCAATCTTCGAACCCTGGCTGGCCTTGGCGGCGAGCTTGTTCTTGACCACGTGGTAGCTGGCGCCGGCAGCGCGAACCGTCTTGCGCAGATCGAAGTCCTTCGAGGCCGTGAGCCCCTTGAAGGTACCGATGATCGCGGAGGTCGAGTGCTCCAGTTCCCGCGTGAGAACCTTCACCTTTTCCGTCTTTGTTGCCCTGCTGATTGCCATAAAAACCTAACCTTTAGCTGTCTGCGTCGATGCGCGGACGTTCAAAATTTGACCTTATCGCTCCGTTCGCCGGCGCGGGACTACGCCTTGCCCGCGAGATCCGAGACCGAGCTGTCGAGCTGCACGCCTGGACCCATGGTCGAGGAGATCGTAATGCCCTTGATGTACCTTCCCTTGGCCGCCGACGGCTTCGCCTTCACCACGCTGGTGATGACGGTCATGGCGTTGTCGATCAGCTTCTGCGGATCGAACGAGAGCTTGCCGACCGGAACGTGAACCAGCGCGGTCTTGTCCGTGCGGAACTCGACCTTGCCGGCCTTGATCTCGCGGATTGCCGAGACGACGTCGGTCGTCACGGTGCCGGTCTTGGGGTTCGGCATGAGGCCCTTGGGGCCGAGCACCTTACCCAGACGCCCGACCGAACGCATCATGTCGGGGGTCGCGATCAGCGCGTCAAAGGCGGTCCAACCTTCTTTCTGGATACGCTCAACCAGCTCCTCGCCGCCGAAGAACTCGGCACCGGCGGCTTCCGCGTCCTTGATCTTGTCGCCTGAAGCGATGACGGCTACGATCTTCGACTTGCCCAGCCCGTGCGGCAGAACCACCGTCCCGCGCACCATCTGGTCGGCGTGGCGGGGGTCGACGCCCAGGCGCAGGGTGATATCCACTGTCTCATCGAACTTCGCGTACTTCGCCTTCTGAAGCAGCGGTACGGCGTCGACGAGAGTGTACGGACGCGGCTCAACCATGGCACGCGCCTTCGCCAGATTCTTGGAGATCTTCTGAGACATGCTTTTCCTTATCTTCCACCCTAAATGCCCTGTTCCGCACCAGCGTGGTCCGACGAGCTCCCAGCAGGAAGCTGAGGCAACCTTAGTAGTATGACTGAGATTACCACCGGCGTCAAACGCGGTCGGGAAGCGCACTTATTTCGCGCTTTCAATCGCGAGCTCTTCATGGTGCGATTTAGCGCTGAGATATCGGTCGCAGCCCCGGAGATTGTCTCGGAGTGCTGATGGGGCAGCGGAGCGCACCAATTCCATGAAGACCTGATATTTCTCCCAAAAGCCATCGGTAAACGACCGTTGAGCCAGATCACGCTTTGGCTCGACCTGTTCCTTCACGCGCCAGTCGTAAACTGTGAATTGATTCGGATAAAGCAAGGTGAGAATCGCGGTTGCGGTTGGCGTGTAGAACTCCCAATCAGTCATGAGGATCTTCAAGCGGTCTTTGTCGGATGGTCCCTCATGGATTGCCTTGGAGATTCTGGACACGGCATCGGCAAACGTGCCATCACCTCCACGCTCTTTACTAAGTCGCTTCAGGCGCTCGCGATGTCGGTTCTTGGCACGATCCGATTTCCAGATCAGCATCATGTAGAAGTCGGCAGGATCGAGTTGTCCTGTCTCATGGAAGCGGCGGGCAACCTCGGTCATCAATTAGGCTTCGTCGTCGTAGTATTTGAGGTAGTTGTCCTCAGAAGTCATCTCAACCCCAGATACGCCGTAGCGTTACCCGAAAGCCAGCGGCAGGCTCTCCGGCCTCAATGGCATCTGGTTCGGAGAGAATCTCCGGGATTCCCGGAGCGCTCGCACGATAGATGCTTAGCGTCTTCCGGTAGGGGTCGAAAAGCCAGCCCAGTTGGGCGCCGTTAGCAATCCACTGTTCCATCTTCTCCTTCGCCTCGCGCAGGGAATCGGTCCGCGAAAGCACCTCGACCACGAAGTCAGGACAAAACGGCAGCAGCTTTTCCTGAAGCTCCGGCGAGAGCGCATTCCAAACCTCCGCGCAGACCCAGGCGGCGTCCGGCGAGAGCATCGATCCGTCAGGCAGGATGAAGCCCGCCGAAGAACCAAACGCCACCCCGCGTCCATCCTCTTCAGCCCAGTAGTCCAGTTCGCGGGCGAGGAAGAGTCCGCGGCGATCGCTCCGCCCACCAGCCGGCGTCATCATCACGATCTCTCCGGAGCTCTCACGCTCAATCCGCAGTCCATCGTTTGCCCTGCAAAACGCCAGAAACGCATCATCATCCATTGCGACGTCTGGGCGAAATCGCGCCGGGAGCGGAATGGAGGAGAGGTCATAAGCCATGCGCAAAGTCTACACCCGCCCTAGCCCCACACCCGCTCCATCACCAGGCAAAACCCACTGACGCACCCCGTCCCCTGCACGCTGGTCGGATTCTCGTGAACTTCCGGAGCCTCGCCGGGCCGGTAAATCTCGACCACCCGCCGCAGCGGGTCGATCAGCCAGCCCAACTGCACCCCGTTCGCCACCCAGTTCAGCATCTTCTGCTGAAGGTCGGAGACACGATCGGTCGCGGACCGGACCTCCATGACGAACTCGGGGCAAACCCGAGCATAGCCCCGGCGCCGCTCTTCGCTCAGCCCGTTCCAGCACTCCAGGCTCAACCAGGCCCCATCTGCCGAGCGCAACGAGGTATCCGGCAACGTGAACCCGCTGCTTGATCCGTAGTACTTACCGCGGCCGTCGGCGAGTGTCCAGATAAAGAGGTAACCACTGGCCCGACTCTCCACTTCGCCAAACTCCGTCCAGGTCGGCGACATCAGGACCAATTCTCCACTGGCATCACGTTCCACCCGCTGCGGCTCATGTTCGGAGCAGAACCGCGCCAATTGCTCATCCGTCATAGCACCGGGCCGGATGCTCCCGGGCACTTCGAGTCTCATGCCAACCCCCAGACCCGTTCCATCACCAGACAAAAGCCACTCATACAACCTGTCCCCTGCACACTCGTCGGGTTCTCGTGAACCTCGGCAGCCTCGCCCACCCGATAAACTTCTACCGCCCGCCGCTTCGAATTGATCAGCCACGCCAATTCGGCCCCGCTGGCAAGCCACTCCTCCATCTTCTTTCTCACGGACTCCAGTTGATCCTTGGGCGAAACCAGTTCCACCACAAATTCAGGACAGATTGGAGGGCAGGTGTCCCGCTCCGCGGGTGAAAGCGCTTCCCAGGCTGAGTTGGAAACCCACGAAGTGTTCGGGGATCGGACAGCTCCGCTCTTGAGCTTGAATCCAGTGCTGGAATCGAACGTTACGCCCCGCCCGTCCGCTTCGGCCCACTCGTCCAGGAGCCTGCCGATGCGTTGATTCATCCTCCCGGTTCTCGCTCCTGTTGGCGTCATGATGAGGATCTCTCCGTCCGGCTCGCGTTCCATGCCCAACGGCTCGTTTACCGCGCTGAAAGCAAGAAAATCCTCGTCCGTCATCGGCGTCCCAGGCCTGAGGCGGATGGGCATCTGCAGCGAGGAAAGATCGAGGTCCATGAGGGGAAGTCTACTCTCGCGCGTCCGTGCGGAGCACGCACTTCCACGCTCAGAAAGCAGCTTCCTGAAGCAGCTTGATCGGCTTGGCGGTGGCGGCGGGAAGCTTGGCGGAGAGCAGCTCGGCGATCGATGGCGCCACCTGGAGCATATTGATCAGGCCGAGGTCGCGGTGGGGTGCGATTCCCTTTCCCAGAACGAAGAAGGACGAGCGCATCTCCGGGTTCGAGGGCAGATAGCCGTGCATACCGGTCGCCGGAGCGGGGGTGACGATGGGGCCGGAGAAGGTATAGCCGAGCTGGAAGGGTGGCCGCAGCACGACCAGCGCTTCGGCACCGGGAAAGCCGCCGAGCTGGCCAAGCTGCTCTTTGTTAAGGATGGCGTCGATCCCGTTGGCGGGGTCAGCCGCGAGATCGTGCAGCAGCCCGAGGATGGCGTCGCGCGAGGCGGTATCGGCGGGATCGTGGAGCATCACCGCGGCGCATCCTCCGGCCGGCCAGAGGGTCGCTTTCCAGGAGCTGAAGCTGGGGGTGCCGAGCGGTCCCGGCGGTCCGACCGTCAGCAGGCCGGCGCGCAGAAGCGGACCGAAAAGGTTGGTGTGGAAGTCGGTGCGGGCGAAGCCGTGGTCGGAGACGACGACGATGATCGCCTTCGGATTTATAGCGACCGCGGCGTCGACCAGCTGCCCGATCATGCCGTCGATGGCCTCCAGCGTCTCGTTGCTCTTCGCGCTGAAGGGGGACGAGGTGTGTTCTTCTTCGTCGAGCGAGCTGAGATGGACGGTCAAGAAGCCTGGGTGATGCTGGCGAAGCATGGCTTTGGCGAAGCGCGTGCGGGTCGCGTCGGAGGCAATCGTGAGGGTATTGCCATCGACCCAGGGACCGAGTTCGTGCTCCAGCTGTTGCTGCAGGCCGAGCGGACGCGCAAGCGCATCGAGCAGCAGCAGGTCGTCCGGCGTGCTGGCGCGCCAGTATTCGGGCATGTTGAAGTCGATGCCGGGCGCATCGACGGTGACCGGCCAGTTGAGGTTGGCGGTGGTGATCCCGCGCTGGCGTGCAGCCTGCCACAGGGTCTCGGCCTTCTGCTGCGAGGCATACCAGAACCAGCCGACCTGATTCTGAAACAGCGGATCGAAGGTAGTGTTGGAAAGGATGCCGTGGACCGCCGGGGTGACGCCCGTGACCAGCGTGGTGTGGCTTGGATAGGTGAGCGTGGGTACCACGCCGATTACGCCGTCGGCGTAGGTTCCCTGCTCGACGAAGCGGCGCAGGTTGGGCACCTGAAGGTGATGCGCTTCGGCCTGCGTAATGGCGTCGGGCCGCAGGCCGTCGATCGAGATCATCAGAACGGGTGGAGGTGCCTGCGCCAGGGCGGGGAGGCAGCAGAGAACGGCGGCGAAGACGGTGCGAAGCAGGAACATGAGGTCCTTGACATGCGGTGGTGGGCAAAGGCGCCCGGAGAACGCGCTGGGGAAGACGAAGCCCCAGGTCGCGTTAGGACGAGACCTGGGGCGATGGATCGCGCTGAGCTTAGAAGGTAAGGCGGAGACTCATCTGCACGTTGCGTGGGCCAGCCGAAGGCCCGTAGCTGGTGTTGGCGTCCTGCACGTTGGTGATGGTTCCAAAGGTGGCCGGCGAACTGATGTTGGTGGCGGGATCGGCCAGGTTGACGTGATTGAAGAGGTTGGCGAACTGCGCCTCGTAGCGCAGGTTGAAGCGCTCCGAAAAAGCAAAGTTCTTGCCCACGGTTCCGTCGAAGGTGACGGTTCCGGGGCCGGTCAGGATGCCGACCGAGCAGTTGCCGTAGCGGCCGATGTTGTTGGCGGGCGTGGAGAAGGCGGCAATGTTGAAGTAACCATTGCGATTACGATTGGCGGCGTTGGGTGAGATGCCGGTGCAGTCGGGACGCTGCGCGGTGGTTACGCCGCGAACCAGCACGCCGGTGCCCGAGGGATCGGTGCCGGAGAAGCTTGGCGTGAGGAAGTGGCCCGAGTGCCAGAGCTGAATCCCGGCGATATTCCACCCGCCGATGAGCAGGTTGGCGGGACGGCTGATGGTGCTGGCAAAGTGCTGACCGCGGCCGAAGGGCAGGTCGTACTCGAAGGTGCCGACGAAGCGGTTGCGCGCCACGTAGATCACCGGCCCATAGTCCGCGCTCAGGTCGAAGCGATTCAGGATGGTGGCGCCGTTCTCGGCGGTGAGCGTGGTTGGCACGGCGCCCAGCGCGTCCGAGGTGTCCTTCGCCCAGGTGTAGTTGCCGTCGAGCGTCAGGCCTTTGACGTAGCGGCGTTCTACCTCCGCGGTCAGCGCTTCGTACTTCGCGCTGGGCCCGTTGGAGCGGGTGAGCACGGCGTTGAAGTTGGGGTATGGATCACCGAACTTGGCAAGGTAGGCCGCGTAGCCGAGGGTGTTGGCCGGCACCTGGTTGAGGTCGGGGCTCTGGATGAGCTGCGTGGTATGCGAGCCGGTATAGCTGAGGCGGAAGACCGAGGCAAAGCCGAGCGCCTGCTCCACCTGGCCGTTCCACTGGATCTGGCGCGGATCCTTCAGGTTGATCTGGTTAGCGCGGCGAAAGTCCGGCTTGCCGGCGGCGCCGGCTCCAGCGCCCGAAGGAAAGACGTCGGGAAAGGCCAGGATCGTCGTCGCGGAATCCTGGAATTCCAGGTAGTTGGAGGTCGCGACGCCGGCCAGAGAGTAGAGCACGGAGCCCAGAACCGGCACGGTGTAGACACCCACGCCGCCATGCACCACCGTCTTCCCTTCCCCGTTCTTGTACGGCTGCCAGGTGAATCCGAGCCGGGGATCGACATCGCCGTAATAAGTGTCCCGCAGGGTGTAAGGAAGTCCCGCCTGGGTGTTGGTCACAATGGGCGTCGAGCCAATCGAGGTGGCGAACACGGGCAGAACCTGCTTCAGGCCGGCCTGCCCCTGGACAACGACGCGTCCGCCGGGGAAGTTGGGATCGAAGTTGGCGAGCTGGTTGGTGGAATCGTTGAAAGGCGCGTGGATCTCGTAGCGAAGCCCGTAGTCGACGGTAAAGTTGGATAGCAGCTTCCAGCTGTCCTGCGCGTAGAAACCCCAGGAATGGGCGTAGGGAAGCACGTCAGGCCCATCGATCGAGTAGTCCGTCGCCACCGGAAAGCCGGCGATGAAGTCGGCGAAGGAAGAGGTCGCTCCGCCGACCCCGGCGAACGCTCCGGAAGAAACCTGGCCGGAGAAGTAATAGTCGCCGAACTGATCGCCAGCGGTGAAGGCGAGGTAGTCGCGGAAGTGGTAATGCTGGTAATCGACGCCGGCCTTGATGGCGTGGCGTCCCAGCGCGTAGGTGGCGGAGTCGGAGATGTTGTAGGTGAGATTCTTGGTGGTGTGCGGCCTGCCATCCTGGTTGTTGGTGTTATAGCTGCCGTCAAGGAAGTTGAGCGCTGGTACGCCGCCACTGGCGGGTGCGGTGGGCAGACCGGTGATGCCCGCCTTGGCGAGGATGGCCTCACCTTGCGCTGCGAGCGGGTAGCCGATGTTGAAGTCGGCGATCGACTCGCCGCCGCGCAATTCATTCACCAGGTGCGGCGTGATGGTCCAGCTATAGGAGGCGACGAAGTTGCGCAGCCGCTCCTTATTGGCATAAGGGCCGTTGAGCGGATCATAGCTGGTGGTGCCGTCGGTGCCGGTGCGTGCGACGTTCTTGGCGCCGAAGCGCGCCCACAGGTGATGCTTCTCGGTAAAGTCCTCGTCGATGCGGATATCGCCGTTATTCAAGGTGTAGTTGCCGGGGACGATGGTGGAGTAGTTGTAGCTGGGGTTTCCGGTCAGGTTCGGGGCTGGAATCAGCGCGTTCAGCAGCACCGCGGACGAGGCGTTCACGGGCACCTGGTTGTTGGCGTATGGCACCGGGCTGAACGGCTGGTAGAGCTGCTCGGCAGGGTTCGAGCACACCCCCGCAACAAAGCCGCTGGTGCACAGCGCGGAGAAGTCGCCGGCGCGGAAGGCGTTGGTCGGCACATTGAAGGCGACCGAGCCCGATTCCGGACGTCGCGTTCCTTCATAGTCGCCAAAGAAGAAGGTCTTTCCTTTGGAGTTGTACAGATGCGGCACGGAGAGCGGGCCGCCAAAGTAGCCGCCGAAATCGTTAGCCGTCAGCTTTCCCTTTTGCCCGGTGACGCCGTTCGATGCGTTGAACACGCGGTTCTGGAAAAACTCGTAGATACCGCCGTGAAAATGGTCGGTGCCGCCCTTGGTGGTGACGGTGATATCGGAAGGCTGCCCGAACTCAGCGTCGTTGTTGGCGGAGTTGACCTTGAACTCGCTCAGCGCTTCAACCGACGGAAACAGGTCCGCAGTCGGTCCGTTCGAGCGTGAGTTCACCGTGCTGATGCCGTCGATCGAATAGGAGGTGGTGTAGGGAAAGCCACCGGCGACCGAAATATTGCCGGTGGGATCGGTCTGCACGCCGGGGGTCAGCGTCGCAACGTACAGGGGCGACGTATTGTCGGTTGCGCGAAAGTTGAGCGCGAGCGTGTCGATGTCGTTGCTGGAGAGCGAATGAGAGACGGTGGAAACATCGGAGAGAATGGACTGTGCGGTGACCTCGACCGAGGTGCTGACCGAGCCTGTGGTCAGTTGGCCATCAATGCGCAACACCTGGCGGGCGAGAACCACCTGGTGGGGAATAGTCTGATCGCCGAAGCCTGCGTGGGCGATGGTGATGGTGTAGGTTCCGGCATTCAGGTCGAACGCCCGGTACTCTCCGCTGGCGGAGGAATGAAGCGTTTCGGTGGTGCCGGTGTCGTCGTTCCGGATGGTGATGAGCGCGTCTGGGATGGCGGCGCCGGAAGGATCGAGCACGGTTCCCTGCACGGTGGCGAAGGTCGACTGCGCGTGAACAGACGGCCCTGCTCCCAAAACCGTAAGAGCGCTGAGAGCGAAGAGCAGCAAGGGGCTTCTGCGGCCGTTGGAACGCCTGATTGGTGTGGTCATGCCCGGACGTTAGGGGCGCGAGGTTACGAGACTGTCACGGAAGCGTGAAAGGATGGTGACTCTTGTCCCGCCGGGAACAATCCGAGGAGCATTGTTGATGCCGTCCCATGAGGCTTGCGAGGCGGCCGCGGCAGGCAGGTGTATGCTGGGGACGGATTTTTGAGGCTTTGCTCTCATGCGTGTCCGGAGTTTCACCTGGTTGGTTGTGGTGGGGGCCGCGGTCGTACTCGGGAGCGGCTGTCGCAGCAGCAGTTCTCCTCATGGCAGCTCGGGCGAATCGCTGGCCGCGCCCAGGGCGGACGAAATTCAGCTTAGCTTCAGCTATGGATCCGAAAAGCAGAAGTGGATCGAGGATGTTACCGCCGCCTTCAACGCCAGCAACGCGCGGACTTCGGGCGGCAAGCGCATCACGGTGAAGGCTGTGCCCAAGGGCTCGGGCGAATGCCTGGACGATGTCCTGAGCGGACGCGTGCAGGATGACCTGACCAGCCCGGCTTCAGGCATCTTCATCAAACAAGCGAATGCGCAGTCGCGCGCTGCGACCGGCGGCGATGTGGTGGGCGCGACCCAGAGCCTGCTGCTCTCGCCGGTGGTGATCGCCATGTGGAAGCCGATGGCGGAGGCGATCGGATGGGGCAAGAAACCGATCGGCTGGGCGGACATCCTGGCGCTGGCCAGGGATCAGAAAGGATGGGCGAGCTACGGCTATCCTCAGTGGGGAACGTTCAAGTTCGGCCACACCCACCCGCTCTACAGCAACAGCGGCATCATCTCGCTGGTCGCCGAGAACTACGCGGCGACCGGCAAGGTGCGCGGGCTGACAGCGGCGGACGTGAGCGCGCCAAAGACGCAGGCCTTCGTCAAGGGCATTGAAGATTCGGTGGTGCATTATGGCTCGTCCACCGGATTCTTCGGTCGCAGGCTGTTCGATAGCGGACCGCAGTATCTATCGGCAGCGGTGCTTTACGAGAGCATGGTGGTGGAAAGTTACAGTCCGTCGCAGCAGGCCATGCCCTTCCCGGTGGTGGCGATCTATCCCAGGGAAGGCACATTCTGGAGCGACCATCCGGTGGGCATAATCGAGCGGCCGTGGGTGACGCCGGAGCGTAAAGAGGCCGCGCAAATCTACATCCACTACCTGTTGTCGAAGCCGCAGCAGGACAAGGCGCTGGGTTACGGTTTCCGGCCAGGGTCGACGGAGGTGGCGCTGGACGCGCCGATCGATGCCGCGCATGGCGTCGACCCGGCACAGCCGCGAACGACGCTGGAGGTGCCTCCGGCCGAGGTGATCGCGCTGATCGAGAAGCAATGGGACGAGACCGAAAAGAAGCCGGCCGATGTCGCACTGGTGCTCGATACCTCCGGCAGCATGACGGAGGATGGCAAGCTTGACCATGCCAAGCAGGGCGCCAAACAGTTCATCTCGCTGCTGGGCGATAAGGATGAGTTTTCGATGGTCTCCTTCTCCGACAAGCCGGCCTGGGCGACCACAGATCAGCCGTTGAGCCATTCGCGCCAGCCCTCGCTCACCAGCATCGACTCCCTCTTCGCCGGCGGACAGACCGCCTTGTTCGACGCCGTCGAGACGGCCTACACGCACCTGCAGCAGAAGCCCGGCGATCACATCCGCGCGCTGGTGGTGTTGACCGACGGCGAGGATAACGAAAGTACGGAGACGTTGAACGGTCTGCTGGGCAGAATCCGCGCGGATGCCGAGTCGCGTCCCATCCGCATCTTTACCATCGCCTATGGCAAGGATGCGGAGCGCTCGGTGCTGGCGCAGATTGCCGCGGCCAGCCAGGGCAAAGCGTATGACGGAACCCCGCAGAACGTGGTGGAAGTGTTCCGTGACATCTCGACGTTCTTCTAGTTCCGGTGTGAGGGTATGTGGCTGCTGAACCGAATCGTCCCACTCTGACGTTGTTTGGAAAGCTGGCTATCGGTGTGTTTGTGCTGGCGTGTCTCGCCGGCGCGTACCTGCTGGCGCACAAGCGGGGGGTACTTCCGGCCGGCCTGCCCGGACCCGCTGCGGCGGCGGATGACGGCCCGGAGGTCACCATTGGAATCGCCTATGGAACGGAGAAGGAACGCTGGTTGAAGGACGCTGTCGAGCAGTTCCGGCAGGCGCCGGAGGGCAGGCACATTCACATCGACCTGATCCCGATGGGGTCGCTCGAAGGCGCGCATGCCGCCGTAGCTGGCGATCAGCGGATTACCGTATGGTCCCCGGCTAGCGCCGTCTACAAAGGTACCTTCGTCGAGGATTGGCAGGCGAAATACGGCAACGATCCTATCCTGAAGGAAGAGCCGCTGGCGCTCACGCCCATGGTCTTCGTGATGTGGGAGGAGCGCTACCAGGCATTCGTCGGCAAGTACCACGCGGTCGATTTCGACACCATCAACCGCGCGCTGCACGAGCCGGGCGGGTGGAACAGCATCGCAGGCAAGCCGGATTGGGGTCTGTTCAAGTTTGGCCACACCAATCCGGGAGAGTCGAACTCCGGCATCCAGACGCTGCTGCTGGCGGGGCATAGCTACTTCAAGCAGACTGGCGACCTGACGCTGGGGCAGGTGACGGACACTGGCTTTCAGAACTGGCTCGGCAGGCTGGAGTCGGCCAGCAGCAGCGACTCCAATTCGACCGGCAACCTGATGCGCGAGATGGTGCTGAAAGGGCCGTCCACCTACGACGCGCTGTTCGTCTACGAGAGCGTGGCCATCGACTACCTGAAGAATGCGCAGGGGCGCTGGGGTTCGCTGCACGTCATCTACCCGGAATGGAACGCCTGGAACGACAATCCGTATTACATCCTGGACGCGCCATGGAACACGTCTGCGCGACGCAAGGCGGCGCAGGCATTCCTCGACTTTCTGTTGAGCGACGCAGTGCAGCAGCAGTCGCTGAAACATGGCTTCCGCCCGGCCGATCCGAACGTGGCGATGCGGACGCCGGACAGCCCGTGGACCGTCTACCAGAGCTTCGGAGTGAAGCTGGATCTGGCGAATATCTGCGCGGCTCCGAAGGCGGAGGTGGTGACGAATCTGCTGGCGGGATGGGAACGGCGTGATCGAAATCAGTAGCCGCAGCGCGATTTGGTGAGAGAGTAAGTGCAGCGTTCGAGCGTTCGATCTGCTTGGAGCTACTTGGAGGCGGGAATGTTTCGTCGGTTAGGAAACCTGGTTCGTGGATTCTTCAGCATCTTCGTCTCCGGGCTTGAGCGGCAGAATCCGGAGGCTCTGCTGGAGGTGGAGCAGGAGAATCTGCGCAAGCAGGTGGGCAAGTTCAACACCAGCCTGGCGGCGCACGCGGGGCTGGTCGAGCGGCTGATCGCGCAGGTGCGCAAGCTCGAAACCGATGAAGGCGACCTGCGGGCCAAGACCTCCGCCAACCTGAAGCTGGGCAACCGCGAGGCAGCTGGGCAATACGCGCTGCGGCTGCAGACGGTGGAGCGCGAGCTCGCCGAAAATCGCAAGCAGATGGAGCAGGCGGAGACGACCTACAAGGAGCTGGTGCGGGCGCGGGATGTCGCGGTGTCGATTGCCCGGAGCAAGATCGAGTCGCTGAAGTCGGGCATCAGCGACCTGAAGATGAAGCGGGCGATGGCGGAGATCACCGAGATGGCTTCGGGGATGGTCACCGAACTGGGTGGCAGCGGCGATACGCTGAACCGGCTGGAGGAGATGGTGGCCGAGGAGCGGCACAAGGCGGCGGGCCGAGTGCGGGTCGCCGTCGACAGCCTGGACATGAAGGATTTTCACGTGCGCGAGGCGGAGCAGGGTGCGCTGGCCGAGCAGGCGCTGGCGGCCTTTGAGGCCAAGCAGCTTGCGCCGGCTCCGCAGACCATTCCAACCACGCTGGTGCGCAAAGACTACGAGAAGGCGCAGTCGTAACGGCTTCCTATGTGGCGATATCTGAAGGCGGCGTTTCTGGTTGGGGTGCAGGTGCCGGGGCTGGGGCGGGTGCCGGTGAACCTGCTGGGCGTGGCCGCGGTGGGGATCTTCGGGTTTGTGGAGCCGAGCCTGTGGCTGGCGGGAGCCGGGCTGGAGGCGGCGTTTGTGGCGTCGCTGGCGTTCTCACCGCGGTTTCAGCGGCTGGCGGACGGACTGGAGTCCTTGAAGGGGCTGCAGGAGGAGGCGGCGCAGGTCTCGGCGCTGGTCGCCGCGCTGCCACCGGACCTGCAGGCGCGGCTGGTCGCGCTGCGGCGGAGCGCGGTGCGCATTCTCGACATCTACAGCTCGCTGGGGTATGACGCGGAGGCGACGGCGCATACACGCGGCAGCCTGGAGCGGCTGGAGTGGATCTACCTGAAGCTGCTGGTGGCGCGCAACCACGTGGTGAACGAGCTGGGTCCGGAATCTCTGCCGGAACTGGCCGGACGAATTGCCAAGCTGGAGGCGCGTGCAAGCGACGGCCAAACAAGGGATGGTAATCCGGCCGGCCTGGACGCGCTGGCGCGCTCGCAGGAGGCGACGCTGGCCATTCTGCGGCGGCGGGCGGAGAACCTGCACAGCCGCGATCGGCTGCTGGCTGAGAACGAGAGCGACCTGGAGCGGATCGAGTCACAGGTGGCGCTGATGCGGGAGAATGCGGCAATCGAGGGCAAGCCCGCGGCGGTCGAGATGGAGATCGAGCTGGCGAGCGACCTGGCGTCTCCGGATGTGTTCGGCGCTCAAAGCAGCCTGGTGCGAAAGCTGGACTACAGCCGGCGCTGAATGGTTTCGAGACTTCAGGCCCCCTCCCTTGCATTTTGATACAAAGTATTCATAACAAAGATCCTATGGTTAGACCTCGAAGTGCAGACGCATCAAGAGTTGTGCAAAGTCGCCGGACGTTTTCATCGCGTCTTTCCTGAGCCTGCCACGCTCCAGAACGGTTCCTTGCGCCGTCCGATTGCGAAAGACGATACTCATGCGACTGAAGGAACCGTGCTTTCCATGTCGATTTGGCCACCAAGATTCCGGCGCTCTACGAAATTGAAGCTCTGCCTGCTTGGCATGGCGCTCCTGGTCTCCGGACGAATCGTCAGCAGCCAGAACAGCGCGGGCGTGGGTGACGTGGCTGTGGGCCAGACGTATCCCGGCATCATCCTGACACGAACGGGCGCGGAAGCATCCGCCGTCCTGGCGCAGTTGAAAGCGGGTATGAACTTCGGCGTTCTGGCCAAAGAGCATTCGGTGGACGCGAGCGCGGAGGATGGCGGGTATCTGAGGCAGCAGAGTGTGGCGGCGTTACCGCCGGCGCTCACGGACGCACTCCGCCGGCTGCAGCCCGGGGAGTTCAGCGACCCGATTCGAGTGCCCGCGGGTTTCGCCATTCTTGGCCGCCTGCAGACGCCGCCGCGAACCGAAGACCTGAACCGGAAGCAGATGGAATCGATTGCGGCCGCCAGCGCTATCCGGCAGTCGATTAATGTTGCAGGCATGTCCGAGGAGGATGCGGTCTTCGAGCAGTATCCCAAACCCTCCGACTGGAAGCAGAACCTGAGCCGCGGCTGCGAGGTGCGAAGGCAATCGCATCCGGAAGCCGTGAAGCGGCTTGAGGCCGTGCTCGCCGGCAGCGACGCTGCCACGAAGGTCAGCAGCACGCCGGGCAGCAAAGCGCTGGGGAGCAATGCGCCGGGGAGCAATGCGGCACTGGAGAAGCTCCGCGCGCATGTTGCGCTGGCGCAGCTTCACGGCTTCACCGGCGATATGAAGGATTCGATCGAGCAATGGCAGGCTGCGTACCGGATTGCGCAAGCCAGCGTGCCGGGCGCGGTTCCGTATCTGGAGGAGGCGCTCGGAACGTCCTATCTTCATCGCTCCGAGATGGAGAATGGCGTCTATCGCGACTCGGGGACGATGGATATCTTCCCGCCGCTCGACCCGTCCGCGCACTTTGCCAGGACGGAGGATTCGATGCAGGCGCTGACGTACTTTCTCGCCTTTCTGCAGCAAGCTCCCGGCGACCTGCAGGTCCGCTGGCTGCTG
The DNA here is from genome assembly GCA_903970285.1 of Rhodanobacteraceae bacterium. GTDB lineage: Bacteria > Acidobacteriota > Terriglobia > Terriglobales > Acidobacteriaceae > Edaphobacter. The sequence continues at coordinate 19,979 of CAJCHN010000144.1, forward strand.
AATCTCACCTACCAGACGCTGGGTGAGTATCCCGGCCAGGTTCCAGCGAAGTTCCTGATTCCTCCGGCCGCCTTTCAGTCCGGGCAGGATATCGGCCGATTTACGGATGTCGCCCGCGAGGCGGGATTGAATGTCTTTTCGGCAGCCGGCGGAGTCATCGTGGACGACTTCGATAACGACGGCCTGCTGGACGTCGTTACCTCCAGCGCTGACATGTGCGATCCGCTCCACTTCTTCCACAACAATGGGGATGGCACCTTCAGCGATCGCACCGCACAGGCCGGCCTGTCGAACCAGCTAGGTGGCCTGAACCTGATCCAGGCCGACTACAACAATGACGGCTGCATGGATATCCTGGTGCTGCGAGCCGGCTGGGAGTTTGCCATGCGGAAGTCGCTGCTGCGCAACAACTGCGACGGCACCTTCACCGACGTGACGGAGAAGAGCGGGCTCGGCTCGACCCTGGGCCCGACGCAGACCGCGGCCTGGGCGGACATCGACAACGACGGCCTTCTCGATCTCTTCGTCGGCAACGAAAACGCGCCCAGCCAGCTCTTTCGCAACCGCGGCGATGGCACCTTCGAAGACATCTCGCACGCCGCGGGGGTCGATAAGATCGCCTTCACGAAGGGCGTCGTCGCCGCCGACTACGACAAGGACGGCTACGTGGATTTCTACTTATCCAACTTTGACGGAGCCAATGTTCTTTATCACAACAACCATGACCTGACCTTTACCGATGTAGCCCGGCAGGCCGGCGTGCAGGCTCCGTTCGTCAGCTTTGCCACGTGGTTCTTCGACTATGACAACGATGGCTGGCCGGACCTCTTTGTGACCAGCTACAACAGCTTCACCGACGACCAGATTGTGCGCAGCTATTTGCACTTGCCGGTCTCGGTGGAGACGCTGAAGCTCTATCGGAATCTACACGACGGAACCTTTGAAGATGTGTCGGCAAAGACAGGGTTGGACAGGGTGTTGATGCCCATGGGCGCGAACTTCGGCGACATCGATAACGATGGCTTTCTGGATATCTACCTGGGCATGGGTTCGCCTTCGTTCGCGTCGCTGATGCCTCATGTTCTGCTGCGCAACGACGCCGGCAGATCGTTTGTCGACATCACCGCGTCTTCGGGGACCGGCGAGCTGCACAAGGGCCACGGGATCGCCTTCGCCGATCTCGATCGCAGCGGGCACGAGGCGATCGTCGCCGAGATGGGCGGCGCCGTTCCCGGCGACAAGCATGCGATGCGGGTCTTCCGCGGGCCCGCCAACGACAACGACTGGATCAATGTAAGGCTCATCGGGGTCACGTCCAACCGTGCAGCCGTCGGAGCCGAGATCAAAGTGACGGTCGCGGACCGGGCCGGGCAGCTCCGCAGCATCTACCGCACGGTGGGCGATACCAGTTCCTTCGGCTCGAACCCCTTGGAGCAGCACATCGGCCTGGGCCATGCGGCCCGCGTCGCCAGCCTCGAGGTCTGGTGGCCGGCCAGCAGGAGCCGCCAGCGATTTACCGATCTTCCCGCAGATCAATTCATTGCGATCCGGGAATTCGACTCGACCTATCGCAGGCTGGAGCGCAAGCCGTTCCGGATCGGCGGACCGAGCAAGGATTCGGCCGCGCAGGAGCGCCAAACATCTACACCTGCGGAGGCGCTTCGGCCATGATGCCAGTGGGACGCGGTAAAGGAAGACGGCTCTCCGAGCCGTGTGCATCCCACCCCTCCTCGCAAAGTGCGCGGGCAGAGATGCGGAAGCCGGGCTTGTGTCGCGGTGCCGTTGCCGCCGGGCTTGTGCTCTTCTCGAGCGTGCTGGTCTTGCTTCCTTGCCCGATGCATGCTCAGACATTGGAAAAGGCTTCGGGCATGGTGCTGCGCGTGGATCAAACGCACCGCATGATGCTGGTCTCCTGCGACCGCGACTCCGGGGGCCATGCCGGCATGGACATGTCCTTCAGCGTGCGCGATCGGAGACAACTTGGAGGCATCCATGAGGGCATGCCGATCCGGTTCACCGTGGGCCAGCGCGGGGCGATGCTCTATGCGACTCACATCCACGTCATGGTGGGCGCGAATCTCGAATCCGAACCGATGCAGGCAGCCGGGCTCAGCACGCTCGAGGCGGCACTGAATCCGAGCCTTGCAGCGCGTGTCCTGACGCAGGGGCAGCAGGTTCCGGACTTCGAGTTGACCGACCAGGCCGGCAAGCAGGTCCGGCTATCGAGCCTGAACGGCAAGGTGGTGCTGCTCACCTTTGGCTACTCGCGCTGCCCCAACCCGGATTACTGCGTGCGCCTCTCGGACAACCTGGCCCACGTTCGGGATCGCTTTGCCGCGCGTATGCCGCGCGACTTGGTGCTGATCACCATTGCCATCGACCCCGAGCACGACCAGGGATCGACGCTGAGCCAGTATGCGGCGGTGTGGAAGGCCGACTCCGCAAGCTGGCACTTTCTGACCGGCCCGGTCGCCGAGATCAAGAGCGTGTCGGCGATGTTCGGAATGAACTTCTGGCGCGAAGAGGGTCTGCTGACGCACACGCTGCATACCGTGGTGATCGATCGCTCCGGAGTGCTCGCGGCCAATCTCGAAGGCAACCAGTACACCGCTCAGCAGCTTGGCGACCTGGTCGAGACGGTGATGAATCATCCGCGGTAGCGCGCATTGAAACAAGTCAAGGAATGGTGTCTTCAATTGCAGAAACGGCGTGGAGCGCGAGGGCTCTGTCTACACCGACCTGGGAAATTTACTGCACGGGTGACAACAAAGAAGGAGGGTCCTCAGCACGCATGGAAGAGAGGGCAGGTAAACGGGTCTACGGCCTGCCGGAGAGCTGGCGGATCTCATCGACTTCGTGCTGCCGGTAGGGTGTGCCATCTTCGTGGAAGACGTCGTGAAACCACACCGTCGGCTCGATCAGCACGTAGGGCCGCTGCCAGGAGTCCCACGGCAGGTAGGTCTGGCTTTTTCCCGCAACCAGGCCCCAGTTGATGGCCGCCACGTTGTGCTGTTTGGCGACGGGCAGCACGTTGTCGAAGAGGCTGCCGGCGCCGCGCGCCATGTACTCGGTGCAGATCAGCGGTCGGCCGTACTTCTGCAGTTGCGTAATGCGCGCGGTGAAGATCTCGGGCCAGTCATAGCTGTGGAAGGAGATCACATCCGAGTTTTCGATCTGCACCCGGGCCACCGGCGGCATGCTCTCCAGTGAGCTCCAGTCGCCGTGCCACACCCCGCTGGTGAGCGGCTGCGTGGGATGCATGGCGCGCGCCCAGGCAAAGACCTGCGGCAGCAACTGCAGGATGCGTTCGTCCTTATCCTTCGGCTCCAGCTTGCCGTAGGAGCTGTCATTGTTGTTGTCGGGCTCGTTCCACACATCCCACGCGAGTACGCGCTGGTCGCTGGCGAAGGCGCCGACGACACCCTGCACATACCTCTTCAACGCGGGGTACTGCGCCGGATCCTCGAGCACATGCGCACCCGGCGCCTGCACCCAGGCGGAGTTGTGCACGCCCGGAATGGGAGGATGCTGCGGCCCCAGCTTCGGGTAGGGATCCCAGCACGAATCGAAGAGCACCAGCACCGGGCGGATGTGATGCCGGGCGGCGATTGTAAGCACCTGGTCGATGCGCCGCTGAAAGCCAGCCGCATCGTTGGTCCACAGCAGGTTGTGCAGGAAGATGCGCATGGTGTTCATGCCGGCGCCCTGTGCCCACCCGAACTCCTTATCGATCTCGGCTGGATTGAAGGTCTCCGGCTGCCACATCTCGAGTTCGTTGTCCGCATCGGACGGAAGGAAGTTGGCGCCGACCAGCCACGGCTGCTGCTGGTACCAGCGATTCGCCTGGTCCTCGCTCCAACGCGCCTGCTGGCCCTTCGCCGAAGGCGCTGCAGCGGCCAGGAGCAGGCCCAGCAGGGCAGTGATTCCAAGCGAACGGAGTTTGTAGAACGTGGCCTTCGTCGACATCGTCGTGTTCCCTTTCAAGGTCCCATTCCATCAGAGCAAAGTTTGCTGACGTGTGCGCTCTATTCGCGGCGCAAGGAGATCACCGTCACGCTTTCATGCGGGAAGCTGTAGGCCACAGTCCCGGCGGAGACTGCGGCGGTTGTATGCGAAGGCACCACGCGGTCCGGCTTCTCTTCGTCGTTCGTGGCGGAGATATCCGGTGCATGGATGGTCTGAATGCTGGCTTGTCCGCTCACCCGGAAGTGGCGCACCTGGATGGTTGCGGGAAGGTCCGTCGCCAGGCTGCGGTTGACGCAGAAGAGCGTCAGCGCGGTGCCGTCCCGGCTCAGCGCCGCAACCACGTCGAGATTGGGCACAGAGGCAATATCCGGCAGACGGTTGACGCCGTTCGCGACGGAGTAACTTCCGCTGTCAGCCGTCGCCGCGACCAGCCTGGATGGCTCAGCCTCCGCGAACATCTTGAACACGTAATAGGCAGGCGTCGCGTACACCTGTCCACGCTTCTTCCAGATTCCGGCAAACTCCATGATCCCGGTCATATCCGAGACCGGCACCACCTCGTGGTTCCTCAACAGCATATTCAGAAATCCGCCGGTGATGACCGCACCACCCATGTTGTCATAGTTGGGCGCCGTGGGCGTGTGCCCGATGAAGAGCCACTCGGTGAAGGCAACATGCGTGCTGTTGCCGTAGCCCGGGGTGCCGCTGATCTGCTGCTGGTCGGCCTGCATGCGGCGTCCCAGCTCGACCGGCAAGGCGAACGCCGACTGCGCCATGAACTCCGGTGAAGGATTCTTCAGCACGTCTTCGTCCGGTCCCACTACGAAGTGGGTCGAAAGCAGGTTGAACGTTCCCGGAGGGTTTGTAAGCTGGCGTGCATTCCAGTCGTGGAACCACTCCGGATCGCCGCCGGTCGCGATCAGCCGTGCCGCCGGGTCGACCGCGCGAATGGCTTTGCTGAACTCGAGCGTGCGTTCGGCGATCTGATCCTGGGTGGGATAGCCGACGTTCCAGTTGCCCCACAACTCATTGCCCATCTCCCAGAGCAGACCCGAGTGGGTGGTCCAGCGCTCATCGATATAGCGCACCCAGGCCGCCGCTTCGTCGGCCGTTCCGCTGCCCATGTTGAGGGCAAACTGCGGCTGCGCGCCAATGCGCCTGCAGAAGTCCAGGAACTCATCGGTGCCGAAGGAGTTGTACTCCGGAATGCCCCACGCGGTGTTCTGCTCGCTCCTGCGCTGATCGCGCGGGCCGACGCCGTCGCGCCAGTGGTACGACGAAGTGAAGTTTCCGCCGAAGCGTACCAGCGGCGTCCTCATGGCCTTGGCCATGGCGACCGCATCCGGATCCAACCCGTCCAGCGCATCCCCGGGCATCAGCGAAAACTCGTCCACCTCGACCCGTCCGTCACCCTCGGCTTGGATGACAAAGTCGGCAGGCTGCAGCCGCTGCAGCTTGCCGCCGGCCACATGCAGCGGGAACGTGTACTTCGTCCACCCAGGCTGTTTCACCTCCACTGCCTGCGAGGCGATCACTTCGGGCGTGTCGCGCAGACGCAGTTGCAGCACGATCCCGGTGGCGCCGCTTAGATGCTTCGCATAGAAGCTTCCCTTGTACTCGGCTGTGCGCTCAATGGGCAGATAGACCTTCTGCTTGATGCCCGTAGGCTGCCCCGGCACGGCAAAGATCTGAAGCGATTGCCACGAGTTGGCCGCCGCGCCGTAGTGCACCTCGTAGCGATTCCCCTGGCGGGGGTCGAGCGGCTCCCACGGCAGCGGCAGGCCCAGCTCGCCGGCTCGCCGCAGCTCCGGATCTTCGTGCAGCATCTTCGCCTCGTTGGCCGGACTCCATAGCCCCGCCTCGAAGCTTGGATTCTGCAGGATCTCCGCCCACAGACCGTTGTAGGTCGAGTTCCCGATCGGCTCCAGAAAAGTTCCGAAGATGGTGGGAGGAATCGGAGTTCCCTGCTCCCGGGCCACATCCACATCGATCGTGACCCTCTGCGGCGCGGGCGCCTGCACCGTGATCTGCGCGGGCACGGAGCCGATGACACAGATGAATGCAGCCGTGGTGAGAGCTTTCAACATGCTTTTCCTTGTTCGATGGAAGCGGTGCTGACGGCGGATGCAAGGCAAGCCGCCGCCAGTTCTTTGCAGCCCTCTAATTCAGTGTCGAGACGTGCACATAGGCGAAGTTGGCGGAGTAGCCAGCCAGATTGCCTCCATACAGACATATCCTGGCGCTGCTCCCGAGCGCATGATCCCAGGTTCCGCTCTGCGTCCAGGTCACATCGTCATTGCTGCTGTAGGCGGTGTAGTGTTCCTGTCCGTTCACGTTGCGTTTGACGATGCGGAGGAACGCGTTCACGGTGGAAGTGAGCGTGGGCGGACCGAGGTTGGTTCCACCCCAGGTCGGATACCCGCTCGCGGGCGGGGTTTCCCCCTTGATGAATTCAATCTGGCGGGTGTCGCTGTTCGCCGCCACATCCAGCCGCAGGTAGTCGTTGTCGTCTCCGTAGATGATCATGCCACCCTGAGCATAGTTCGCGTTCCCGCCGGTGAGCGGCAGGTTGATGGTCATTGAAGTCTCCACCATGTAATCGCCGGAGGGAGCCGGTTCTGCAAGCAAAGGAACATTGGCCATCGCGTTGGTGGTGTCATATCCAACCGTCGGGATGGATAAGGCAGATCCGGTCAGCGTGTAGGCGGGCGCGCTGTGGATGGACGTCCACTGCGCGCTGAGCGTGGACGTGTTGAAATCCTCCGAGAGCGCGGGGACCGGCATGCGCGGAGTGTCCTGGGAGGCCAGCACTGTTACATACTGATCCGTGCCGCCGGGCTGAGCCGCCGGCATCGGCTGAGGCGCGGCGGCATCCGAAGGGCCAAAGCCGCCGCGCGTCACCGGCCATCCGTTTACCCAGTCCAGCGCATCCAGAAACGCCGGGCGGGCGGTATAGCCCACATTCCCGGGATAGTAAGGACTGTTCGCCACGATGCCATGGTAGAGGATGTAGTACTGCCCGGACTCATCCTGGAAGACGACGTTGCCACCGGGCCCGATGACACTGTTTCCGTTCATCTTCAGCGCCGGCGTTCCGCCGACATTCAATGCGGTCAGCGAAATCCCCTGCGCATCGACATACGGCCCCAGCGGCGAGGTGGAGCGGCCCGCAAACACGCCATAACCGCTCAGCGGCCCGTTACAGCAGTTGGTGGAAGAGGCCAACAGGTAGTAGTAGCCGTTGTAGAACACCCAGTTGCCGCCTTCGTAGCGCGCGTCCGCCGCGACCTGCACCTCGCTCGAGGCATCGGTCGTCAGTCCGTCCGCCGAGAGCTTGCGCACGAACAGCCCGCCGGTAAAGCTGCCGAACAGCAGGTAGCGCTGCCCCGATGCATCCTGGATCTCGTCCGGATCGATCTCGCTACGGTACGAGCCCGCGCAGCAGTTGGTGGCGAGCTGCGGCGGAACCAGCGGCGCCCCGGAATCAATGAAGGGTCCGCCGGGATTCGAGCTGGTGCCCACGCCGATCGCCGGCCCAGCGGAGTTGGTCTGCGACGCCGCATAGTACAGGTAGTACTCGCCGTTGAAGTACTTGATCGCCGGCGCATACAGCGCAACTCCGCTGACGTTGGCCCAGGTGGGCAGCGACGTGAAGGCGTCGCCGACGTAGGTGTAGTTCACCAGGTCGGAAGACTTGAAGATGTTCAAAAAGTGAGCGTTCGGATCGCCCGCATAGAGCGCATCCGCCGTGCAGTAGAGATACCAGGTGTCCACTCCGCCCGCCTGGTACTTATAGATCGCCGGGTCGGCGCAGCTCGTCGCCTTCTGCGTGGCCGACACCTCCAGGTTCAGCGGATTGGTGTACGTCTGGGCTGCCGATGCAGCCACCGTCACTGTGACCGCGGCCGAGTTCGCGGAACCGAAGTTTGTATCGCCGCTGTAATTCGCCGTCAGCGCGTTGCTGCCAACCGGAAGCAGCGTATCCGTGTAGTGGGCAACCCCGGTCGAGTCCAGCATCGCCACGCCGACCGGCGTCGTGCCGCTCAGGAGGGTCACCATCCCCGTCGGGGCCGGGCTTCCCGAGCCCGCGGCGACGGTGGCGACAAACTCCACCGGCAGCCCCTGCGCCGTGCTGGCCGAGGAGGCCGTCAGAGTGACACTGCTGGTCAGCGCCGGAGCCGTCACCGTCAGCGTCTGCGCGGCGGAAGTCGAAGTGGCGAACGAACCGTTGCCGGCGAACGCTGCCGTCAGCGAGTGCGAGCCCGCGGCGAGCGTAGCCGTGGTGTAGCTGGCACCACCCGTCGCGCTCACCGTGCCGCTGCCCAGCTGCGTCGAACCATCGAAGAAGTTGATAGAGCCCGAAGCCACCGTTCCCGAGGCACTCGTCACCGACGCGGTCAGGGTGATCGTCGCGCCCACGGCAACCGTGCTGCCCGAGACGCTGAGCGTGGTTGCCGTCGCGGCCGGCGCCGGCGCCGGGTTCGTCCCCCTCTCCACGTTCGAGCTGCTGCAACCCAGCAACGCGCTCGATGCAATCAACGCGCCGCACACCACCAGCCCGCCAGCCGCCATCAGCCCCACACCGCCCATCCAACCCACCAGACGCTGACCCATAGTTCCTCTCACGTTTCTCTCCACTTCTTCGGCCGCCTGCAATCCCGGCCACCGTTCGGCCACTCCCATTCCGTCAGTTCTTTGCCGTCGCCTGACCGCTCCCATTCAGCCCGCCGGCGTCTCCGTTATTCAGAGCCTTCAGCCGCGTCAACTCCCTGATCGCAGCCTTCGACTCCTCTGTCTTGCCAAGCTTCCGATAAACCCGGGTAAGCTCGAACTGAATCTGCGTCTGCAGGGCCACGTCCGGATGGAGCTTGAGTGCCTGCTCCAACGCGCTCTCCGCCTCCGGCTCCCTGTCCAGCGCATCCTCGCCGCGACCCAGGTAGTAGTACGCCGAAGGCGCTCCCGCGTAGTTCCCGATGACGCGCTCGAGCAGAGGCACACCGTCCGCCGCCTGGTCCCGTTCAATCTCCAGGCTCGCCAGGTTGTACATCGCGATCGGATTACCCGGGCTCAGCTCCAGTTCGTGCCGAAAGGCCTCCAGCGCCGGTTGCGTGTCGCCATTCTTCCTGTACTCCGTTCCCAGCTCGTCATAAAGGTCCGAGTTGTTCGGCGTGCCCTGCAGCGCCTTCTTAAACTCGGCAATCGCCTCCGTGTGCTGGTTCTGCATGGCGTATAACTGGCCCTGCACCTTGTGCACGTGCCACGAGTCGGGATCGATTCGCGCCATCGCAGCATAGCTCTCATGCGCCACCTCGCTGTGCGCCTGCCCGCGATACTCGAGGATGTTCAGATCGTTTGGCGCAAGCGCTGCCGCACGGTCCAGCGGCTCGGTCGCAAGCTCCGGATGCCCCGCCTTCAGCTCCACCACCCCCAGCCACATCTGCGCCTCGGACGAGCCCGGCTGCAGCCGTATCTCCTCGCCGAGCGCCCGGGCTGCGTCCTCCAGCTTGTTCTCCTGCGAGTACGCAATCCCCAGGAAGAGATGGGTATTCGCCAGGCCGGGCTTCAGCTCGGCCGCCCTGGACAACGCCTGCACCGCCGGTGCCGACTCGCCGAGACGAAGCCGCGCCATCCCAAGGGCCAACCATGCCTGGGAGCTGGCCGGATCTCTCTGTACCAGCGCCGCTAAGATCCGTTCCGCGTCCGCAAATCGCCCGCCCTGCATCTCCTCGGTCGCATGCGCCATCTCCTGCATCTCCGCCGTCGCCTCTGGCGTCTGCGCAAGGCCGGTCCCCTGCCTCAGCAGCAACGTCGAACCGAGAATCAGAGTCGCCCAGCGCATGTCCAGAAGTCCTTCCGCGAATCCAGCCAGATTCAGATCCCATCTCAAGAACAACCGAAGCCATTCTCATGTTGCCTGCCCTGGACGCTCCCAGGGAACGCCCAGGGCACAGCCACAGGAGAACGGCCTCCAGCCTAGAAGTTGAATCGTCCGGTGAACTGGATGTTGCGTGGTGTGTTGACGGTGCCGCTCGGCAGCCCGAACGTCCCGTAGTCGTACGGTTCAAGATCGGGTATCGAAAACGTGTGCTGGTTGAAGGTGTTCAGGAACTCCGCCTTCAGACTGAAGTTGAGGTTCTCGCGGATGGGGAAACGCTTCAACACGCTCAAATCGTTGTTTACATAAGCCGGGGTGCGAATCTCACCCGTCGTGCGCGGCAGCCCCACTCCGCCCAGCCGGTAGGGCTGATCCGGAGCGCTGTTGCAGTTCGCCAGGGTCGCCTTACTGCAATCGCGTGCGTAGTTCCCGTTGGGGTCGTAGAACGCAATCGGAGCACCCGGCACCGGAGAGTTCGTCTGCGTCACATCGTTGTACTCCAGGTTGAACATCGTATTCCGATTCGGATCCACCGAGCCGCCCGGGGGTACGATCACAAACGGATCAAGCGCTTTCGATCCCTTTTTGTACACCGCGCTCTTCAGCGAGGCGCCGGGTTCGCGATCGAATCGAATGCAGTTTTCGAAGCCCGGAATTCCACTCGCGCACCCGAACGAGAGGGGCTGGCCGGACTGGAACCGCCACACCGTGCCCAGCTCCCATCCACCCAGCACCTGTGACTCGATGCCATGGTTGAAGAAGCGCTTGCCCTTGCCGGCTGGAAATTCGTACAGACCGCTCAGAACAAGCTGCTGCGGAATGTCCTGCGCCGAAAGCGCCTTCTCCTGGTGCAGGTCGAAGACGTTCTGATCCTGCGCAACGCCGACTCCATGGTTGGGCAACGCGCTGTCCGCGTCGGTAAACGTCTTCGACCAGGTGTAGGAGATCTGTGTATTGATCCCATCCTTGAAGTGGCGCTGCAGGGTGGCCGTCAGCGCATTGAAGCTCGACATGCCGACATTCTCCAGGCAGCAGCCCTGGTCGATGAAGTCGTACTGGGGGAAGGGACGCAGCGCCTGTTGCAGCGCCGGATTTCCACCCCAGTTCTGCAGGAACTTCGGGAACGGCAGCGGAACCCCCGCGCTGTTGCCATTGAACGGCTGGTACAGCGCGTCGGCCAGCGCGAAATCGCTGATCGGCATGTTGTTCGGGTTTAGCAGGTTGGACTCCAGATCCTGCGCGTGGTTGCCGATGTAGCCCACCGTCGCAATCAGGTCGTCGGCAAGCTGGTGCTGAATCTGCAGGTTCCAGTTGTCCACCATCGCGGGTCGGCCGGCGCTGGGCACAATCCAGGAGTTCGCCAGCGGCTGACCGTTATAGAAGCCCGGATCGAGATTCGGCGGAGGAGTGTACGCGGGAAAGCCCGCATCGATCTGGAACGAGGGATCGAAGCCGTTGGGGCTGTTGTTGCTCGGGTTCACCGTGTACCCGGTCACCGTGCTGCCGCCAAAGTCGTCGTACACCAGCGGACCGTAGATGATGCCCGCGCCGCCGCGGATCACCGTACGTCCATGCAGGAAGTCGGGCGACCAGGCGAAGCCCACCCGCGGAGCGATGTCTTTGTACCAGGTGTTCGCCCAGCGCGTGTTGCACCCCTTGCAGGTTGAGCCGAAGACCAGCGCGCCGGGGATTCCCAGCTCCGGATCGAGCGCGGTCGGGCTGAAGTTGGACGTGTCGTTATGCGCTTCCTTGCGTGGCACATCCACGTCGTAGCGCACGCCCAGGTTCAGCGTGAGATTCTTCGTCAGCTTCAGGTCATCCTGCACAAAGAACGCGTAGTACCACGAGGTCCAGCGCGGAGTCTCGATCGGCACGTTCTGTCCGCCGCCGGTCGCTTCACCCAGCTCAAGACTGGCGAACCCAAGACCGCCGCCCTGTCCCAGGGCTCCGGCGGTCTGACCGGCGCCGAAGTTCAGATAGGGATTGTTGCCGTTGATCGGCGAATACTGCTGCGCCCGCACATCGGTTCCGAACTTGAAGTTGTTCCGGCCGTGCGTCCAGTTCACCGCATCGTTCAGCCGGAAGCCGTTGTCGATGTTGTCGTCGTTATCGCCATTGCCCAGGTTGGTGATCGCATCGCCCGTGCTGATCAACGGAAAGTTGCGCGAAGGCGCCGTGTTGCCAAGCCCCAGCAGGCTCGCCCAGTTCGATCCGATGGTCGCCGCGGTGGAGAAATTCTGGCTGTTCGTCCGGTTCACGCCAAACACGAACACGTTCAGCAGGTTGGGACGAAGCTGGTAATCCGCGCCGATGCGCACCAGGTGCGCGGTGAAGTTCTGGTAATAACCTTCGGGATTCGCCGCCGTGGGCAGCGAAGGCACACCGGACGTGAACAAAGCATTCTCGCGTGTGTTGTACGAGCCGTAGACCTTCAGCTTGCTGGTCACGTTATCGTCGATGCGGACGCTGTACGTGGTGTCGGTAATCGGTGCCACGCCATTCTGGACGTAGTTGTTCGTGACCGTGTTGGTGGTCGGCAGTGGGTAGTAGTTGAGCAGCGCGGTGGCTACCTTGCTGATTCTCCCCGTCGTGATCATGTTGCCCTGGAACGGGGTCCGGCACTCCGTCGTACCTCCGTTGGCGTTCACCGTCCTGGTGGTGGCCGGATCGAAGATTTCGCCGTTGTAAATCGGCATTCCGGTGCAGGGATCGGTGCCAACCTGCGTGGTCGTCAACCGGTCTGCGAAGTTGCCGCCACGCTCCGCCATGGTGGGGACCGTGACCGTCTGGGTGGAGCTGGTGGTGTACTTCAACTGCTCCCAGGCAAACAGGAAGAACGTCTTGTCGCTGCCTTTGTAGATATGCGGGATACGAACCGGCCCGCTGAACGTGCCGCCGAAATCGTTCTTGTGGTCGAACGGAGTCGCGTACGACTTGTCGCAGGCCGCGGGATCGCTGGAGCCCGGGCAGTTGAGGGCGCGGAAGCCGTTGTTGAAGTAGGTATTTGCGTCCAGCGCCTGGTTGCGCAGCAGCTCAAAGCCCGTGCCGTGATAGCTGTTGCCGCCGCTTCTCACGGCAAAATCCTCAACGCCGCCCGTGGTGCGGCCAAACTCCGCCTCCGGCAGAGAGGTGGTCACCTTGAACTCCTGCAGCGCCTCCACCGAGGGAGATTCTTCGTCGAAGGACGATCCGTTCTCGCTTCGCTCCTGGCTGGCGCCATCCAGCAGCACTTCGTTGCCATAGTTCTGGCCGCCCGCAATCTTCGAAAGAAAGACCCCGTTGTTGCTGTTCGCCGAACCCGGGCCGGTCGTCGCCGGCTGCAGGAATACGAACGCCTCCGGCGCGCGCAACGCTCCCACACCACCCAGTGCCAGCGGCAGATCCTCGATCTGCTTGGAACTTGCAACCCCGCCCACATCGGACGACTCGGTCTCAAGTGTCAACGCGTCGGCACTCACCGTCACCGTCTCCGAAACGGCTCCCGTCTGCAACTGCACGTCCTGCGCCGTCACAGTGCCCACCTGGATCAGTACGCCGGTGCGAACCGCGCTCTTGAAGCCCGGCGCCGTGACCGTCATCTTGTAGGTGCCGAGATCCAGATCGGGAAACCGGTATACGCCAGCAGAGGTCGTGGCCCCGGTGTACTTCGATCCGCTCCCGTTGTTCACCAGCGTGATCTGCGCGCCCGGGATTGCCGCACCGGTGGGGTCCGTCACCGAACCGCCCAGGGTTCCCTTCACCGACTGCGCCATCAGGGTTGCGCTGCCCATCAGCACCAGCGCCACCAGCCCAAGCCATACCCTGGTCCAGCCACCCACTGCCATCTTCTTCATCGACTCCTCCTCAAAAAGCCGCACGGGAACGCACCGTTTCAGGTCTTCCAACCGCCTGATCTTCAGCGCCGAAAAACAGTACCGTCCGGCGCGCTCGCCGGACGTGGGCTGCCGTATCTATTGACAGGCTCACCGCCCGCTGCTAGCCTGACGGCGTTCCCGCCGCCGTTCCGCGTTGTCCAAAGGACGTCGGAGCGCGTCCATGCCGACTCCGCCAGCAGACGCCCGCAACGCCCAAATCGTCCGGCATCCATGCACGACGATTGGTGCAAGCGGACCTCGAGCACCCCCGCAAGTCAGACCCTAACTTCAGCCGAATGAATACTTTGACGCAAAACGTCCCGGGTGGGGGCACAAAGTACGTTTTCCCCCACGGAGCAGATTGCCGCCAGCCTGCCTACATATCCTCAGGACGCACGATCCCTTTGGCCAGGCAGTAGCTCACCGCCTCGGTCCGGTCCGCGACCTCCAGCTTAGTCAGGAGACTGTTGACGTGGTTCTTCACCGTGCTGGCGGAAATCCGCAAGACCGAGGCAAGCTCGCGGTTCGTCAGGCCGCGGGCCAGCAGCTCCAGCACCTCCATCTCGCGCGCCGTTAGCGCCTGGCGCGAGCCCCGCTCCGCGCACTGGCGTTCGATGCTCTTCGAGACGTAGCGCCTGCCTTCGAACACCGTCCGAATCGCCTCCACCAGCGATTCGCGACCCAGGTCCTTCAACATGTATCCCAGGGCGCCCGCCTCCAGCACCTGAAAGATATCCTCCTCGGTCTGGTAGCTGGTCACAATCAGAATGCGCGCGTCGGGCGACATCTTGCGCACCGCCTGCACCACCTCGATCCCGCTTTTCTTTGGCATCCGCAGGTCCAGCAGCAGCACATCCGGCTGCAGCCTCTGGTACAGGTCGATCGCCGACTCGCCGTCTGCCGCTTCACCCACGACCTTCAGGGTGGGCTCCGCGCTGATGAGGCTGCGAATCCCGATGCGATACACCAGGTGATCGTCCGCAATCAGGATGCGGATCGGCTTCGCCGCCGCAAACTCATGCAACACCCACTCACTGCTGCTTCCATCCGCTCCCTGCAACCTCATAGCAAGACCCTCACCCGCACCCGTGTTCCGCTTCCATCCGATTGAAGCTCGTACTCAGCATCGATCGCTGCTGCGCGCTCGCGCATCCCGGTAAGCCCGAAGTGTCCCTCCGGCAGCCCGGCCGCACGCTCCGGGTCGAATCCTTCGCCATCGTCTTCGACTTCCAGCAGCACCTGCCTGCCGCCGTAAGACGTCCGCACGGAGATGGTTCTCGCGTTGGCATGCCGCACCGAGTTGGTGATGGCTTCCTGTCCGATGCGGAAGAGCTGGTTCACGATGTTGTAGGAGAGCGATACGGGCTCCCCCAGCACCTGCTGCCGGATCGCGGGACCGCAGCCGGGCTGAACCTGCTCGATGCAATGCGAGATCAACACGTCCAGCCGGTCTGTCCGCGAAAGGGCTCGTAGAATCTGGATGGAAAGGTGCGACTCGTCCCGGCTGTGCCGCACCAGTTGCAATCCCTCCCGCAGAAATGCCTTACTCTGCACCGGATCCCGATCCATCATCTGCTCAGCAGCCTCAAGTTGCAACGTAATGCCTGCGAAGCCCTGGGCGAGCGTGTCGTGGATGTCTCGCGCAATGTTGGCGCGCTCCTCGGCGACCGCACGAAAGCGTTCGTGCGTGATGCGGTAGTAGCCGTTGATTCCGATCAGGATCAGAATCACCGCGGCGCCGCCGATCAGCAGCAGGTGTCCTCGCGTCCACCACGAGGGACCCTCCGCAAGCTCGATGTCGTCTGGCGTCCGCAGCTGCAGCGTGAATGCGTCCTCGTGATTTCCGCGCGGATCCTGATTCACCATCAGCACGCCGGTAAGCCGCAGCGTGGCGCCAAGCTGCAACGACTTCGGCGGCACGTCGCTGTCCGGATTGTCATCCGGAAGGACTGCGGAGAAGCTTTGATGACCGCCGCTCAATGCCAGTCGCACTCCGGTCAGGCCGGCCGGCGAGACGCCAACCAGCTTCGCTTCCGTCTGCACCAGGAAGAGCTGGTTCTCTCCGCCCGCAGCCTGGTCGGGCGTAATCGACAGCGGCAGGGGCATCGATCCACCCCAAAGTCGACGGATATGCGCCTGCTGCACCACGGGTGTCGGCGAGTCCGACATCTCGCCGCTCACCTCGACCTCGTCGCCGAGCGCAATCTTGACAGAGTCGGCCGAGCTCACTTCCGTCGCGCCGGTTCGGTCCTCGATGATGACGCCGTGTCCGTTGAGGACGACGATGCCTCGAATCAGGACAGGAACTGCGCGAGGAGATGCCGTGGCGGCCAGCACCGCGGACTCAATGGATTGCAGACGGGGAAGCTCGCTCTTCTCGGCGTATGCCCGTGTCCCCTGCACCGCGAGGACGAGGGCCGCGACCAGCTGAAGGACGAGGGTAAGGCGATAGGACATACTGCAAGCTTGCAGGCCCAGCCAATCGACGTGTTTCCCGGAGTACCCGCACATAGGAAATAGCCAAGCCCGAGTGAGTTCAATATACTCGACTCGCTGCACGATGCTGAACATGCACAGGACCACCCTCAGCACCCCTCTGAAGATCGTCGCTCTCTGGATTGTGGGTCTGGCGTTGACGGCTGGGGCGGCGCTTTACCTGCATCATCGCAATGCCCTTCGTCATCCACTCTATGGAACTCTCAGCGGCTGGCAGATTATCAGCGGCCACTGGTCTGAGCGCTCGAACGTTTTTTCCAACTCAAGCTACGGTCGCGGCGACATGCTGCTGGCGCGCGACTCCCAGGACAGGGATTACCAGATCGCCGCGGACATCCGTTTCGACCTGCTCTTCTCGGAGACCCAGTTTGGCGATGCCGGCCTGATCATCCGCGCGACGGATCCCGAGCCCGGCGTCGACTCCTACCGCGGCTACTATGCAGGTCTTCGGCCGAATGAGCAGACGGTCGTGCTGGGACGCGCCTCCTACGACTGGCGTACGCTGTCTGTCGCCAGGCTCAACACTCCCATCTCCACCGGCGAATGGTATCACCTGGCGGTCAGCGCCAAAGGCTGCAGGCTGCACGTGGAGGTGACACCAAGGACCGGTGCCGCCAGCACCACCATCGATTATCGCGATGAGCAGTGTCTTCCGGAAGGCGGCGCCGGGCTGCGATCCTTTTACGTTCAAGCGTCCTGGCGCAATGTAAGGATCGGGCCGTAACGCGCCGCTCCCAGAACGGCGGCTGCGACTGCCTAGTTCTGCGCAGACGGGACAGACCTCATCACAGGATCACTCTCCATCGTCTTGCGATCCACAATATGCACGGGCAGCTCCGTCGAGTAGGCTCCAGCATCCCCGCGTGCAAGGGCGGCATGCATCGCCTGCATGGCACGGACGCCCAACTCCTGCGGGTCGCTGACCACCAGGGCGTCGATGGCGCCGCGGCGCAGAGCCTCCAGCTCGTTGGCCTCCTGCGAGACGCCGATCAGCAGCGGACGCTTTCTGCCTGAACCCTCGAACACGCGCGCAGCCGCATTGGTGGAGAACTCATCGGTCGTGAAGATACCCTTGATCTGCGGATGCTCGGTGACCAGGTCCAGCACCGCCTGGCGGCCGCGGGCCCAGTCCGACAACCCATACTTGACACTCACCAGCTTCACCCGCGGCGAGCGCGCGATCTCCTCCGCAAAGCCTTTCTCGATCAGTGAACTTCCTTCCACCGTAGGGCTTACTCCAACGACGCCCACCTCGCCCTTGCCGCCCAGCAGCGCCATCAATCGCCGGGCCCCCAGGCGCCCTTCTTCTTCCTGATCGCAGTCGAGAAAAGCCACGTAATCCTTGTCCGGCAGAGCCACCGGCAACCCGATGAGAACCACCGGAATATGTGCCTGACTTGCCCTGCGCAAAACCGAGGTCAGCACCAGTTGATGGGAGGGCGCGACGATGATCCCCTGCACGTGCCGCGCGATGGCATCGTCCAGCATCTGCGCCTGCTCTTCGTAGTCGGTGACGGACTGCGGTGCGGCAAGATCGGTGCGAACACCGTCGGCGGCCGCGGCCGCCTGCACGGCGTGGTCGAACGACTCCCAGTACTCCAGTCCGCCGGTCGGCGAGATGACAATGATGGTCTCCGGTCGCTTCGCATGACATCCAGCGAGCAGCCAAAGTAGCAGTAACGCGCCGCCTGGGCTTCGTCTGCGCCGCCGCTCCGGCCTGCCGTCTGCTCCCACGCTGCTCCTCTTGTCTCCCGGTATCGTCACTGCGGTTGGGGAGTGATTTGATTCCCGCGGCTCTGGCGTCGCTCCTGGGTCGTCAACTGCGCGGCCAGCGCTGCTTCACTCTGCGCCTTCTTATCGTCTCCCAGCTTACGCAGGGCAAGCGAATAGTAGATGTGGGCGGGCGCGTAGTCCGGAGCGGCGGCCACGGCTTTCTCAAGATATGTCTCTGCGGCTTGGAAGTCTTTCCGGCGACAGGCGAGAATACCCATGCCCGTGAGCGCACCACCATGATTCGGCGCAAGCGCCAGCACTTTATCGTAATCCGCTCTGGCGTCTGCGTCCTTGTGGAAGTTCAGCGCGATCTCGCCCAGATCATAGAACGACTCGGTTTGATGCGGATGCAGGACAATCGAACGCTCCAGCTTCACCTTCGCCTCGTCGTCCCGCGACTCCAGGTGCAGCACGTGGCCCAACCCATAGAGCGCGGTCGCATCGTCCGGCACCTGCATCAGGTACTTTCGCAAGTTGGCCTCAGCCTCAGCATATTCGCCGCGGTCGGTCTCTACCCGGGCCAGCGCATACAAGGTTCGGGCGTCGCCGGGGGCAAGTTGGAGCGCCTGATTCAGGGCGGCTTCGGCATCGACAAAGAGCCGCATGGATTCGGCCTGGATTCCGAAATCTGTCAGCAACTCCGGCGAATCCGCAACATAGCCGCGCCCTTCGGCCAGGTGACGCAACGCCGCATCCTGGTTGCCGGCGCGCCGGTCCGCCAGCGCCGCAGCGACCGCAGCCTGCACCTCGCCGGCTCGCGCAGAAGCATTGGTGGGATACTCCGCGAGCACCTTCTCGTACGCCTGCAGCGCCGCGTCGTTCATCCCCTGCTTCAGGCGAAGCTCACCCAGCTCCAGCAGCAAACCCGTATTCTCTGGATCGCGTTCGATCAGGTTCGTCAACACTTCATCCGCTTCGTGCAGGTGATTGGATGCGATCAGAGCGCGTACCTCTTCTACTCCTGCCGGACCCGAGGTCTGCTGGGCACCGGCCCCAGCCAGGGCGCCCCACACCAGCAGCGCAAGTTGAATGCGATTATGCCTTAGAATCTTCAGCGGAAGCCTTCCGGACTAAGCTTGAACAAATGCAGTGTCGTGGTCATGCAGGCGGATGTGACTGCAGGGAGCAATGATCCGGCTCTTCGGGCAGTTGCGAGAAGTGCGATTCGAGAAGACAAGGGGGAGTTCTCACAGGTGCTGCTAGTCTTCGTGGCTGTGGTCCTTGTAGAGCGATCGACTCAGCGCGGATTCAGCCTTCGATTTATCCATCTCCCCGGCCGCTCGATAGGCTCGTGCCAACTCGTAATGCATCTTCGGATCAGCAGGGCTCAGGTGCATGGCAACCTGCAGTTCCTGCACAGCGCCCTGCAGATCACCGCTGCCCAGTAGCGCTCGGCCAAGCTGTTCATGACACGCGGCACACGCCGGCGCCAGCGCGGCTGCGCGACGCAATGGCGGCAAGGCATCCGCCGCGCGCCCGTGCTCGAGCAGAAAATCTCCATAGTCGAAGTAGGGCCATTCATCCGTCTCTTGTTGATCCGCCGCACGTGCCGCTTCGCGCAACACCTGCTCAGCCTTGTCGGGCTGATTTTCAGCCGCGTACGTGAGCCCCAGGTTTTCTTGTGCTTTCAAATCATCCGGACGGCGCTTCAGCACCAGGCGATACATTGCTTCCGCCTCCGTGAACCGCTGCTGCGTGTAGAAGCAGCGTCCGAGGCTGTAGGCGATGTCCGCATCGGAAGGGTCCATGCTGAACGCGATCTGCAGCCAGTGAATCGCCTGGTCGTAATCGTTCAACAGCACATAATCCAGCGCTACTGAGCGCACCTGCTGCGCGTCGGGCTTCTGGAGCCTGGCGGCCTGCGTGTACGTGTCGATGGATTCGTGCGGCTTGTTCTCCTGGCGCAGCAGCGCGCCCAGCCGGTAGAGACTTGCGGCAGAATCAGGGTGTGCCGCGAGCTCCTGCCGAAGCTCAGTCTCCTGTGTGGAAAGACTCGCCGGCGAGGCAGACTGAGGCTGCGGCAGGTTGTCCTGGGGATGCGCTATGCCGGCAAGAGTGCAACCGAGCATCGCCAGCACACCCGCTCGCATCCTGCTCCTGCCAGGCACTGTCGACCCTCCCACGGTCGCCACTCTGGCGACCGACTATAGCATAGCGCCACCCTTGCGATGTGGCCATCGGCGACGCACCTTAGCGACCTGCGCCTGCCGGCGACGTGGCGGGCTCATCCACGCGCAGCACCCTGTCTCCGGATACATTTTCAAGTTTTTGTGTGATGCCGCTGGGCCAGGCAATCACAATTTCCCTGGCCATGCTGTCGCGTCCAAGCCCGAAGTGCGCTCGCTTGTCATTTGCTGAAAGATAGCCGCCGGAGGTGGAAACCATGACGTACTGTGCCCCGAGCGAAGTCACTACCTTGATCTCCGCACCGATGCCATCCCGATTGCTCTTGTGCCCGACCAGGTTCAGCGTCAGCCAGTGATTGGCCGTTGGGGTTTCGTTGTGCAGGATGTGGGCCGCCCCACCGTTCGTCGTCACCACCGCATCCACGCGGCCGTCGTTATCCAGGTCGCCCACTGCCATGCCGCGCCCGACCCACTCCTGCTTGAACACGTCGCCAGAGATCGCGGAGACGTCTACGAACTCCGTGCCGGTGTTGCGCGCCAGCAGCATCGGCTCGCGGTAGTGCACCTCCGGCTCGGTGAGCGCAACCGTATCCAGATCATGGCCCTGGGTCACCAGGAGATCTTTCCAGCCATCGTTGTCGTAATCGAGAAAGTGAGCGCTCCAGCCCGAGTGCAGCAGCGTCATCCGGGCGAGCCCTGCCAGGTAGGTGTCGTAGGTGAACGTGCCGTCACCGCTGTTCTTGTAGAGAGCATATTTCTGGTTCGCGAGATTCGTGATGACGAGATCGGGCAGCCCATCGTTGTTGTAGTCTTCGAAGTCGATACCCATGCCGGCGTAGGTGCGTCCATTTCCGTCCACGGCGATTTCCGCGTCCAGCCCTACCTCTTCGAAGGTTCCGCCACCCTGGTTGCGGTAGAGGAACTCGACCATGGAATCGTTGGCGATCGCGAGATCGACCTTGCCATCCCGATCGAAGTCTCCGATGGCAATGCCCAGTCCTTTGCCAGGCCGGGCAAGATGCATCTTGCCGGCAACCTCGGTGAAATGTCCGTTGCCGTCGTTGTGATAGACGAGCGGCGCGATGGCAGGGAAAAGATCCGGGTGGCAGTACGAGCGATAACCCTCGCGATGCTCGCCGCACCAAACATCGTCGAAGTCCCACTTCACATAGCGCAACACCACCAGGTCGAGCAGCCCATCGTTATCGAGATCCACCCAGGCCGCACTGGTTGACCATCCGCTGCCGCCGGTGCCGGACGGCGCCGTGATGTCGGTAAAGGTGCCGTTCCCGTTGTTGTGGTACAGATGGTTTCCACCGTAGCCCGTCACGTAAAGGTCTTCGTAGCCGTCGTTGTCAAAGTCGCCGACCGCCACGCCCATTCCGTAGCCGACGCCTTTCAGGCCTGCACGCTCGGTGACATCCTCGAACGTGCCGTCCTTCTTCTGGTGGTACAGCCGGTTCCAGTCCGCCGGTCCAGCCTTCTGCGGGATGGTTCCGGGGAGGGTGGGATTAGAGAGGGGCGCGCCGTTGACAAAGAAGAGATCGAGCAGGCCGTCATTGTCAAAGTCGAAGACGGCTACGCCGGAGCCCATCGTTTCCAGCAGATACTTGCTGGGAGTGTGCGATGCGACGGCGACAAAGTCGACGCCGGAGCGCTGTGTCACATCCACGAACTTTCCCGGGACGATCGCCGTGGACGGCACGGTCTTGCCGGTCTCCTGGGCCGCGCACGGAACGGCAGCAACCAGGAGCGCCAGCCAGCTCGCGGCGCGCAACCTGGTGCGCCGGTTCTCGACCGGGTGCCCCGCCGTGACGTTCTGGGACAGCCTGAGATGCAACACAGCAGACAGCATAGCAAGATCCGATGGGCGCCAGACGGGAGCCGACGAACAAGCAGTTTCGCCGGCCTGGGCACCCGGCCGGCGAGACTGCTGCAACTTTACGGCGTCACCGTGCCTACGGCGTCACGGTGGTTACGTGGATGTAGTCGAAGTTCGCCAGCCATCCGGCCTGATTCCCGGAGAACAGGCCGATCATCGGGTTGGATCCGAGGCTGGCGGTCCACGAGGGTCCGCGCAGGAACGTCACGCCGTCGGTGCTGCTGTAGGAGGTGTAGATATCCGGCGCGCCGTTGGCTCCGGTGCGCTTGACGAGTCGGAACCAGGTGCTGTTCTCGAAGCTCGCGGTATCCACGGGACTGAAGCCTGCCAGCCCCGGCCCATACTGGTTGACGAACTCCTCCTGCCGCGTGTCGTAGTCGGCAAACTCATCGAGTCGCAGGTAGTTGGTGTCCGAGCCGTAGATAAACAGTCCAGCCTGCGCGAAGTTATAGCCGCAGCATCCGGTGGGCGGTACGTTGAAGGTCTCCTTGATCTCCACCATGTAGTTGCCGGCGGGCGCGGCTTCGGCCAGGATCGGCAGGTCGGCCATGTTGATGGTCGATTCCGCGCTGGAGGACGCCACCTGGTACGAGTGGCCGGTCAACG
Organism: Rhodanobacteraceae bacterium; assembly: GCA_903970285.1. Lineage (GTDB taxonomy): Bacteria > Acidobacteriota > Terriglobia > Terriglobales > Acidobacteriaceae > Edaphobacter. The sequence continues at coordinate 42,557 of CAJCHN010000144.1, forward strand.
TGTAGGTCGGCGTCATGTGCAGGAAGCTCCACTGGCTGCTCAGGGTCGCCTCCTGGAAGTCGTCAGAGGCGGAAGCGATCGGCGTCCCGGGCTCGTCCGGTGTGACGAACGGAGGAACATACCCATTGGTGGCGTTGGGCTGCGCCGCCGGCACCGGCTGTGGCAGCGTGTAGTCTGAGGGACCTGCGCCGTTGCGCGCCACCGGCCAGCCGTTCACCCAGTCCAGTGCATCCAGCATCAGTTGCCGCGCCGTGTAGCCGCTGACCGTAGGGATATAGGGCTGGCGCTTCGAGACTCCCGAGTAGATGAGATACATCTGCCCGCTCTCGTCCGTGAAGATGGAGGTGCTGCCCGGACCGACGATATCGTTGCCGTTCATCATCAGCACCGGATCTCCACCTGGCGACCCGGTGGTCGAGGGAGTCGCGGAGGCGTTCATGTCGTTCCCTTCCGCATCAAGATAGGGTCCGGTGATGGAGGTCGAACGTCCCACATGCACATTCAGGTTGGAGACGATGCCGCCGCAGCAGTTGTTGCCGTCCGTCGCGAAAAGGTAGAAGTAGCCGTTGTAGGAGAGCAAGAATGCATCCTGATAGTAGTTATCGATGGCGATGTTCACCTCGGACGAAGCATCGGTGGAGAGTCCGTTCGCCGCGAGCTTCCGGATGGAAAGGCCGGCCAGCACGCCGCCGTAGGCCATCCACATCTGCCCGGAACCATCGGTGATCACCTCCGGACTCCAGACGTCGCGATTGCATCCCCCGCCGCAGGCGATCTGCTGGTTGATCACCGGGCCGCCGCTGTCGGTGAACGGACCCGCGGGCGTAGCAGACGTTCCCACGCCGATGGCCGAGCCGTTCGGAGCCGCGGTGACCGCCTGCGCGGAGTAGTAGAGGTAGTACTGGCCGTTGAAGTACTTGATCGACGGCTGCTGCAGCTCATTGCCTACGATGATCCACGAAGGCATGGACGAGAAGGCATCGCGCACATAGGTCCAGTTGACCAGATCCGGGGAGCTGAAGATGGAGATCAGGTGCACGTTCAGGTTGCCATTTGTGGTGTCGTTCGCGTTGAACGCATCGCCCGTGCAGTAGGCGTACCAGGTGTCGACTCCGGCGGTCTGAGCCTTGATGATGGAAGGATCGGGGCAGTTATAAACGTTACCCGTCCTGGGATCGGTCACATTCAGCGGATTGGTATAAGTCGCCCCGGTGTATGCCGACATGGTCAACGCGGCTGCCGGCGAAGTTGCTCCGGCATAAACGGTATCCCCGGAATAAATTGCCGTCAGTGAGTTCATCCCTACATTGAACTGCTTGGTCGTGAGCGTCGCTGTATCGTTGCTGACCGGAGCCGAGCCAATGCTTACGCCGCCCACCTCGAAGTTCACCGTTCCCGCCGGCGCGGCTGAGCCCATCGACGCGGGAGTGATCGTCGCCGTCAGTGTGGTCGCTGTGCCCGACGCGATCGTGCCAGAAGGAGAGGACGTCAGGGCAACGGTGGTGACGATCGGCGCGGGATAGACCGCCACCGCTTCGGGAGGAGAGGTCGACGCGGTGAAGTAGCCCGTACCGCTGTAGGTTGCCGTCAGCGCGTCCGTTCCCAGGGGAAGTGCACTGGTCGTAAGCGTCGCGACCTGCGCCCCGTTTACGGTTGCAAGCGGCTGCGTGCCCAGCACGGTCGCCCCGTCGGCGAAGGTGATGGTGCCCGCCGGCACATACGAGGCGGGCGCCAGCACGGTCGCAGTCAGCGTCACCGAACTGCCTTGTTGCGCGCTGCTGGCCGAGGTCGCCAGGGTGGTCGTCGTGGGGACGGCCACGTTTACCGTCACCGCCGGCGACGTCACCGGTGCGTAATGGATGTCGCCGTTGTAGACGGCGGTCAGAGAGTTTGCGCCTGCGCCCAGGCTGGTCACTGTCGCCGTGGCCGTGGTCGAGGTGAGATACACCGGCAGCAGCGTGGCCCCGTTATCTTCGAATGTCACTACGCCGGTCGGATTTCCGGCTGAGCCCGCCGCCAGGGTGGCGGTCAGCGTCACCGTGTTTCCCAGGTTGCTCGAAGTGGTCGACGCGACCAAGGTAAGCTGGGTAGACGCCAGTCGCGGCGGAGCGGAAGAACAGCCGACCAAGGCTGCAGACGCCACCGCTGCCAAAGCTGAAATCGCCAGACCACCCAGCGCTTTGCGCTTCCACTCACCAAGTCCACCAGTTCTCATCGCGGTCCCATCTCCCCGGGTGCAGCCTGCACGTGCCAAGTTTGTTGAGACAACCTCGCACCGGTCCGTGCGCACCTCTCGTCACCTTCTGGGCCTGTTGTCTCAGCGCGTTTGAAGCTATTTGGTGGCATCCGCCACAAGCAAGTGAATCCGCATTCAGGGCGGGGGGCACAGTTTCCCATTGACGACCGCGTCCAGAACTGGTATTTCTCTTCGATTGGCCGCGGGCGGCGGTTGCGTTGCCTCGCACTGGCGCTCGCCAGTGGAGTTCCCTTGCAAGCCAGACCCTGCACCGGCCGGGGCCCGTAGAGAATGGCTCATGCCCGTACCAGGATCCGCCCCAAAGCAGGGCGCCGCGCGTTCGACTGCGCCCGCTCCGGCAAGGCTGCGCGGATTCGGGTACCGGCGGCCGAAGTGGAGGTTAATTTTCGCTCGGCTGCTTGATTGTCGCTTCGGGGCTCAGGTATATTCCGCTCCTCAGTAACAAGCATCGTTTCCGCAAATCGCCCCGTATCCTTCCCAGACGACATACCTCGGACGATCGGCCCCTGACGCAGCAAGAGAAGGAGGGTCGCTCCGATGTCCGCGTCGACACGTTCGCTGTTGCTGTACGACTTGCTGGCGCCGGAGTTTCTGGGCGGCTTCACTTTCCCGTCGTACATCGACAGCTACCTTTCGCTGCTGGCCGTCTCCGGCCTGACCATGACCAGCGACGATACGGCGGGGCAGTATACCGGCGGCGTGCTTTATACGGGAACGGTTTACTTCCCTTCCGCTCCCGGCAGTCAGCCTCCGGTGACCCAGCACACCGATCCCTCCGGAGCAGTCTTTCAGTGGAGCGACGTCAATTTCCAGTTCCGTCTGCGTACCTGGCGGGAGGGTTCGTCCGACATCCAGTCGGTCGTCAACGCGGTGAGCGGGATCACCAGCGGCAGCAACACGATTCAGGGTCTGTTCAACAACTTCAACCCGAGCGGAAGCCCGGTGGCGGGCAGTCCGGACTACCCGGGGCTGCGCTTCCGCCTGGAGTTGCTGGTCTCGGTGCTCACCTTTCACATGGGCAGCGACTGGGTTCCAGGGGTGATGGACGCGACCTACCACGTGGTGCAGGACACGACGTCGGCCTCGACGGATGTGCGGATTCTGCTGCCGAAGATCACGCTGTGCTATGAACAGGTGGAGAATTTCTCCGCGGCGCCGACCTTTCATCTGGATTCGTGGGGCAGTGGCGGATTCGACGCGCCGAGCGACCTGGACTCCGGCCAACTGGTGACGATGCAGCCGCCGCTGGCACTGAACTTGAACAAGCGGGTCGCGTTCAGCGTGCAGAACATCCTGCTGGATCTAAGCCCGAACAATACGCCCTACGAGATCCTGAGCATGTTCGGTGTAGGCTCCGATTTCACCGGGGTCTACATCAAGGCGCTGCAGTTCTACTACTCCGATGAGGACAAGGACTTCGCGTTCAACATCTCGGTGCAAGATGCGCTGATCTCCTTCCAGGGGCAGGTGTGGCTGGAGGCGGAGCTTGATCTGATGTTCGATCCGGCGTCGCATCCGCAATCGGGCGGGCTGGAGGTGACGCCAACGTTCCTCGCGGACAATCAGCCGCTACAGTCAAACGCCAGCACGCAGCAGACAGCCGATCCCGTGGACAACAACAACGTGATTTACCTGGGCGGTTCGATCACGGCGCCGCCCAACGTGTACATCCAGCTTCAGGCCACGGGCGGCACGGCGCCGTACACGTATGCGGTGGATTACACGTCGGGCCAGGGCAACAGCAACCCGGTTCATCTTTGGGATTCGAACCAGAACCAGGCATACTTCACTCCGCCGACACCGGCGCCGCCCATCGCGAACGACTCCGGCACGCTGGTGATTACGGTCACGGACTCCACGGCGGGTACGCCGATGAAGTACACGAATACCTACACCATGAATATCGCGCCGGCGGCGGGCGCGATGCCCGATGGAGCGCCCGAGGATAGCGCGACGAATCCGGCGAATGCGCTGGCGACGTTTGTGGCGGATGCGCGGCCGACGAATATACCAGCCGGCTACGAGATCAACTTTACGCCCAGCCAGTCGAGCACGATCGAGACGCTGGTGATTACGGGCTGTCCAAATCCGAAACTGACGGTGACGATCACACCCGCGGGCGGCAGTGCGGGTTCGCCGCAGCAGGTTAATGTGAGCGCGTCCGGTCAGGCGATCATCGAGGTCGATCCGGGCGCAAGCATCGCTGTGTCGGTTGATTATCCCCAGCAGCCGCAACCATCCAACACTTACAACCTTTACTTCAACTATGACGGACCGTCATCGGATGCGTCGGTGACGAGCTATACCGCGGGGACGCCTTCTCCGGACGACCCGATCTTCGACGGCAACGTGATACCGGCGGACATCCAGGGGGATGGTGAGGCCCACACCGGTGGAGATGCCCTGACGTACTGGGTGAAGACCGCGCTGGACATCACCCAGGACATCACCATCAAGGGACAGGCCAGCTACGAGGGATATGAGGGTACGGCTCCGCACAATTTGACGCTCTCGCAGCGGCGCGCGAACGTGGCGAAAGCCTTCGTGGATGCGGCCAACCCAACCGGGACTGTGAATGCGACCGGCGACGGGCAGACCGCGGCACAGAGCAGCGGCAGCGTCTCGAATCCTCAGGATCGTGTCGCCACCGTGATGGGCACGGCGGTAGCGGGTCAGCAGGAGTGGACGTTGACGGGCACGCTGGCCCGTGCGGCCTCGACGACACCGGCGGCGACACCGCCTGCGACCCAGGCGACGACTCCGCCGAACACGCCGCCGGCAGGCTCGAACAGCAGCAAACCGCCGTCGCTGAAGCGGTTGAGCTTCCGCGTGCGGCTGGAGAAAAACATTCCGGTGATGCTGGAGATCTCGGGCGAGATCGACTTCCAGCAGCAGACACAGAAGGCGCTACAGCAGGCTCCAGGAAGCGATCCGAACGGAAACCTGAACCTGCAGAACAACAACCCGGGCGCGACCTCAAACCCGAACGCCGGGCCCTCGGTGCTTGACTTCCTGCTGAACGTGACCTACGACACGGCGACCTGCAACCTGACGGAGACGCTCACGCTGGGCTCGGGCCCTGCGCCCTCGAACGGCCTGCTGCAGATGACCAACGGCCCGGCCGGCAGCTACGACACATTCAAGAACATCATGGGCGCGGTGATGATCTTTACGCCGATCATCAACGCGGCGACGACGGCGTTGGACCCGGGGAGCGCGGGCGAGTGGACTGATATCGCGTTGAGCCTGGGTCTTCCAGTGACGATCGGCGGGCTGGGCTGGATCAACACGACGAAGATCACCCTTTACGGCGGCACGCTGATTGCGCGGGAGAACGTTCCGTCGGGGCCAAGTTCTACGAAGTTTACCGCCGCTTCGCTGACGTTTGACTATGGGGTCTCGTTCCGGATCGACGTCGATCCGCTGAACATCCATTCGTCGCGCGACCTGAGCGTTCGCTACAAGGCGTTCGGATTCTCACTGGATTTCTCCGGAACGCCACCGTTTCAGTTTGTCTTCGACACCAGCAAGGGATATGAACTGGATCTGAGCGACCCTTCGCTCTTCAACCTGCCATCGCCGCTGGCAGATCTGCTGAAGATTGCGGGCGCGCGCATTGCGCAGTTCAACCCACTGACGATCGAGATCGACCTGGTCATCAAGCAGGATCTGGGCGTGATCACGGTAGACGAGTTCCTGATCAAGGTGCCGCTCGAGCAGAATTCAGTACCGATGATTCTGCCTTCGGGCATCCACGTAAACCTGCCCGGAGTGCTGACCGGCGGAGGCCAGGTCAACATCCAGCAAGGCAGCTTCGAAGGCAGCTTCGACCTTACGCTGGTGGCCTTGTCGCTGCGCGTCGCGGCATCGGTGGGGGTGAGCTCGGTCACTTCGCCCGACGGCCGGAGTGCGACGGCGTTTTACCTGGGGATGGAGGTCGACTTTCCGACGCCGATCATCCTGGGCGATACCGGGCTGGGCATCTTCGGGTTTTTCGGATTGTTTGCGATGCACTACATGCGCAACCTGCCGATGGTGCCGGCGGGGGACATCTACGGGCCGGATCTGCAGTGGCTGATTGATGCAAATGGGCAGCCGCAGAGTCTACAGCCGCTGCCTGCGAGCAACGATCCGCAGCAAAATCCGGAGAATCAGAACTGGATTCCGAGCCTGGGAAGCTGGGGCTTCGGGGTGGGTCTGCTGCTGGGAACGGTCGATGGATTCCTGCTGACGATGCGAGGCATGTTCATCCTGACGCTCCCCGGGCCACAGATCATCATCACGATCAACCTGAAGTTCATTTCGGAGATCGACAGCGCAGACGGCGGAATCGCAACCGACAGCCTTACGGTCGGAATCCTTGGCATCCTCGACCTCGATTTCAACCTGGGACAGATCACAATCGGCGTGAGCATCAACCTGGCGGTGCAGGATCTGATCTCGATCGTGGTGCCGATCTCGATCTTCTTCAGCTGGACCGATCCCTCGACCTGGCATTTCTGGCTGGGCACCATCCAGACGCCGATCAGCGCGAACATTCTGGGCATCGTGAAGGGCTCCGGCTACTTCATGTTCGGCGGGCAGGCGATTCAGCCGTTTCCGCCAGGGAGCACCGGCAGCCTCCCCGGAGTCGCGGTCGCGGTGGGTTTCTCGGCTTCCATCATCTGGGGCAGTGAGAGCGTCGACATCTACCTGGCCGTGGTGGTCACCGCGGACCTGGGGGTGTCGTTCTCGCCTTCGCTCTTCATCAGCGGCGAGATCAGCCTGTCGGGCAAACTGCAGCTGTTAATCATCTCGATCGGCGCATCAGGGAACTTCCAGATCACGGCGCCGACGCCGTTCTACCTGAATGTGCAGGTCTGCGGCTCGGTTTCGTTCTTCTTCTTCAGCGTACAGGCGTGCTGCGGGTTTTCGATCGGCTCAAATCCGCCGCCTCCGCCGCCCCCGCCACTGGTAAGCCGCATGTATCTGCAGAGCTATGCGCCGGTCATTGCGTCCGGCCAGGGTGGAACACGGCCCATCGACGCAAGCCTGGGGAATGGGCTGGAGACGGTTACGACGCCTTCGGCTCTCTCGACCTTGCCCAACGGCGCTGTGGCCAATCAACCGCCAAAGCCCGGCTCCGATCCGAACAACCTGGTGGTGGTGCCGATCGACACCGTGCCGGTGCTGCAGTTCGAGTATGCGGCGGACGCGTCCAGCATCACCAGCACGTTCACCGCAACATTGCCGCAGTGTCCGATGTTCCCCACCAGCGTCGGCGGAATGTCGGTGGGGCTGGGCGGAGGCCGCACGGCGGTGTATTCGCTCACCAGCCTGAGCATCTCGGCGGTGGACGCTTCGAGTCTGAACCCGGTAACTCCGCCGCTGCCGCCGGGGACGGGCGCGGTTCCGGTGGTGTGGCGCAAGAATACGCCGGCGAACAACCAGACGGCGACGCGCGTGGACCTCGCGATGTTCAGCCGCGACCCGAACATAGCGAGCCATGCGCTGGAGCGCTCGACCACGCTGAATGGGCAGCTGACCTCCATCTGGAGCGGGGTGTGCGATCCGATTGCGCCGCCGGCGTGCGTGCTGTGGACGTTCTGCAAACAGCCCGTCGCCTACCCGCAGACGACGTGGAATCTGACCGGCATCCCGGTGCCCGATCCTCCGGGAACGACGCGCAGTTCTCCGGTGCCGACAGCGATGGAGGTGACGGCTCCGTCCTACCACAGTGCAGCCGCGCTGATCGCGGCGTTGAGTCCACTGTTCGGCGGAAACGCCTTCCGGCCGGCACGCGTAATCGGGCTTGGCAACGAGGACGAGAGCGAGCGGGAGGGTTGCTTCCGCGGGCTGGAACTGCCGGAGATCATCGAAACGAGTCTTTCGCTTTATACCGGACCGCGCTCCGTGGATGAGCCGGGAGGCGCGCCGATCGTTCAAAATGCGGCGGCGACCGCCCGGCTGCAGGCGCTAGAGGACAGGTGGCGCTGGGTGCGGCTGGATGTCGGTGCGTCGACCCAGGTTTCGATGTACATGGCGGTCGACCCGGTGCTGGCAGCGGTCTCCTTCAGCGCATTTGGCGATACGTCGGGTCTTGGTGTTTTTGATTCGGCATTCGATCTTGACGTCGATCTGGACCTGGTGAAGGCGGCGAACCAGCTGAAACCGGTGCTTCCGGTTGTGCAACAGACTTCGGGGGCGCAGGCGGATTATGTCGCCTCGGAGATCGTCATCCGCGAGCGCGATGTGAGCGGCGCGATGCTGCGAGAGTCTACGCTGGCATCGCTGAACCCGAATCTGGTGCTCGGCACGATCGGGCTGCCGGCTGTGTGGACCGACCCGGCGGGACCCTGGTGGAGCGAGATCGCCAAAATTGCGCTCTACTTCAACGCGGCGCTGCAGAATCTGAGCAAGATTTTTGTGCAATTCACTCCCCTGGCCAGGACCACGGTGGTCGAAGTAGCAGTGGTTGGCCCCGTGTTGCCGGAGCGTCCGACGGTGGTGATCGGCGCGGTGCAGGCCTGCTCGCAGGCGGAACAGACGCGCGCACAGGTGGGCCTGGAAGTGCAGACCGGACAGGTCTCTACGCTGGAAGGTTATCTGAGCGGAGGTGCCACGGTGCCGCTGCTGATCCCGAACACGGCGTACACCATCACGCTGGGGTACAACGTGACCACGACCGAGAAGGATGGAACGCAGACGAGTTACACGGGCATCGAGCAGGGCTTCACGTTCCAGACCGACAACGTGCCGCCGGCTGCGTTGTCTCCGTGGGTACTGGCGTGCCTGCCCGCGAATCAGGAGGAGGACGTCTTCTACGAAGATCCTTTGACCATCGCTTTCAACGACAACGAGGCGATCCAGTTGTTTGCTGCCTATGGCGAACAGCTTGTGCTGCAGTTGCATGCGGCCGACGGACTCGACGATCCGGCGCAGACGGTGAGCGCGAATGCGCAGGTGTCCGGCATCGGGCCGGCGGGGTATGACTCGCTGCTGAACCTGATTAACCAGGGGCTGGCGCCTTGCGTGGGCAGCGCAACCAGTTATCTGAACGCGCAATATACCGCTCCGGTGGCGCTGCGGCCGAAGATGGCTTACACGCTCGACATCGTGATGGATCCTGCGCCTGCGGTGCCGCAGGGCCAGCAGCCGGTCCCGGTAGTGCCGCTGTATCGCACCCGCTTCACCACTTCAAAGTATGCGAGCCTGGGCGAACTGGCCGCCGAGGTGGGAACAAGCCGGATCCTGCACGGCAACCTGAGCGGACCTCTGACGACGCTGGCCGCATTGATCAGCGGAAAATCAACGCAGGTGACGGATCAGGCGATGGAATCCGCCTTCGTAACAGCAGGCGAGCAGGCTCTGCCGGCGCCCGCCGGCAACACCATCACGATCTACTGGATTCCGGGTCCGGGCAACGGTCCTTACGTGCCGCACTGCATGCTGATCGACGGGACGGAGCCGCTCTGGCGCTGGCGGCAGGAGCCCTCGCTGGTGCCGGTCGACCCAAAAGACCCCAGCTTCAACATTGTGCAGATGACTGCTGTGCCGGCGCTCGAAGTCGTCGAATCGAGCGGCACCTCGATCGCGGGTTTCCTCTACTCGCCTTCGGGTACGCGGACGGTTGCTTTCTTCAGTGCCGGCTTCTCCCCGCCGGCGGGCGGAGCGACGGTAACGCTCGACCTGCATCGGCCCGCGAGCACCGCGTTCAGCCTGCCGGATGTGGCGGCAACCATCGTGGCATTGCCAATCGGGCCGCAGGCGCCATGGGAGGCCGATCATGTCTAACCGCCTGGTATGGCCATACGCCTTCACGCTGAAGCTGTCGCAACAGATCACGCCACAACGGCGGCCGATCGTGCTGGGAGACACGGAGGTCAACGACAACAATCCCGGCGGGGAGCTGGGCATTCCAGTCGATCTCCGCTGGGTGACGATACCTGAGCTTGGCTTCCCGCGCGAGCCGTTCCGGGTGTGGCGGCGCGCGCGCATCAACATTCCGGCGACCTCCATCCAGATGCTGCTTGCAAGCCCCGCGCAGATTACCGGGGCGAGTGATCTGCCGTTCCGAACCGCCAGCGCAGGTACCATCTACATGGCAGGGTTTGAGGTAGCGCCGCTGACCGGAGGCGCGCTGGCCCTGGCCCCGTACGACCTGCGCGGAATGACCATTCCGGGCGTCCGCTTCGAAACCCTGTATGCGCAAAGCTCGATCTTTATCTGCCCGGGGATGGCGGGCCTGAGGGTGGTCGGCCAGGGCACCGTGAGCATCGTGCTGGGCATCGATCAGGAGACCTACGCGAATCTGCCGGATTGGGAGATCATTCAGGCGGTCGGATTGCCCACCGAGCCGGCCGACAATCTGGGCGCAGCCTACGCCAGCGGCGCGCCGCAGGGGTTCGATATTGCGCCGACGACCGGTGTCGTCGCGGCCCGGGCGCGCATGGCGCTGTCGCATCTTTTCCAGAAGCAGCCTCCGTCGAGCGGCGATCCAACCTTCCCGGTGCCATCGTGGCCGGCATCGGTTCCGGTGAAATACCTCGAAAATCTGCGCTCCGGCATGAATCTCTTCCCCATGATCGTGAGCTGCCTGCAGCATTCGAACGACTCCAACCCGGCGCAGATGCAATCGGCCTACAAGGAGACGGTGAACAAGCTGGACGGCATTATCCAGGCGAACATCCCTGGGCAGACTCCAAACCCGGCGCAGACCACCACCGTCGATATCCAGGTGGTCGCGCTGAGCATGATGTCCGTCAGCACAGACTCGGACGCGGCGCTCGCGCTGGGTTACGGGACCGTGGATATCCCCTTGCTGGACGCCATTGCGGAGGTGCTGGCGTACTACGCAAGCCTGGGCGAGAACCCGGGCACGAGCGTGCTGGAGCGAGTGATCGGTGCAGTGGTGCAGGCTGAGGAGCGTATTCCGTACGACTACATGGTGACTGCGCCGTACGTGCTGCCGTTCGGCCTGACGATTCAGCTTGCGGCGCTCTCGCAGCCGTCGCTCGCGGTGCAGCCGATTACGGGCTTCAACGCCGCTCTGCTGAGCAGTCACGCCGTGCTGACGCGCGATACCGGCGCAGAGGTCGCGGTGGAGCTGACCTGGAATGAGGGGCTGGACCCGCAGGCTGTGGGCATCCTGGTAAGTCGCAGGGCAAACCACTCGGAATACCTGAATACGGCGCGCACGGCGGGGGTGGGCGGCTACGACCCCTACCTGGGGCTGCCGCCCGCGACGCCGCCAGCCAACGCCAATCCGCAGGACCTGCTGCCAAACCTGAAGGACGCGGCGGGGACCGCGCCCGTCCAGGGGAGTGCCACCACGCGCTATCTGGCGGCGGGGATCGACGTCTTCGGACGCTGGTCGCCGTGGACCGAGGCAGATATGACGTTGAACGCGTCTCCGGTGGCGGTGCCGGGGCTCAACAAGGCGTCGTGGATCGCTGGCACTCTGCCCACTTCGGGAACGAAGGTGCCTTACTCGCTGCAACTGGAGGTGCTGTGGAACTGGGCGGATCGTTCGCCGGGTTCCATTGCGGTCTCGGGCAACTTCGTTCCATTGGGGACGGGACTCGGCCCGGTAGCGTATCTCACGGGGCTCGCGATGAGCAACGACCAGGCCGCGGGAGCGCCAATCGTGCTCACCTGGGATTACACCGGCTCCGATCCGGCGACGGTCGCACCGGGCGCGATTCTGCCCACGGCAGATGCCGCGCACCCCGGCAGTACGGTCACGCTACTGAACGACGTCTCCGGGTTGCCGAACAATCAGGTGATGCATTACCTGGTGACGGTGCCGGGATTTCTGCTCGACTATGCGGACAGCGATCAGATCGCCTTGGCGCTCTATGTGACTGCCACGGAGCGGGTGCAGCCGGGGATCTGGAGCTCGCCCATCGATCCGAACGCGCCGTCATCGCCAAATCCGGCCTGGATCGGGCGGGTTGCGGTTGCGGCGAATCCGTTGCCGCCGACCGTCACTTTCAACCCACCGGAGATCAGTTGGACGGCGCTGCCGGATGCCTACTCGCTGGCGCATGGGGTGCTGTCATGGTCGGGTGGCGGGCCAGTCGCCGGCTACATGGTGTGGGAGGCGACCGAGAGCGGGCTGCTGGGTCTGCTGTCCGCACCCGACCCCGGCCCGGCGGACTCGCTGGTGACGCGCGGCACCGCACTGAAGACGTTGATCGCCAGTAACTTCAATCAATCGCTGCAGGGATTCACAAGGCTAAACACCGATCCAATCACGCAGACCAGCTACGAGGTGGAGGTGCCCGGAAACTCCTCGGTTCTCTACTGCTACATGGTGTCGGCGGTGAGCAGGCAGGGGGTTGAAACGCAACGCACCGCGCAGAACTCACCGATTGCGGTCTTCGGCGTACCGCAGCGTGTGGTGCCAAGACTGCCGCGGATGCGGCTGCGTGGATCTGACGCCGGAATGAGCAACGGGATCCAGGTGATCGCGCTCGCAGTGGAAGGCGACGTACTTGCCGGACGGGTGATCGTGGCGGGATACCGGGTCTTCCGCTGCCGGAGCGCAGCGCTCTCCGCCGATGCGGGTTTGATGGGGCCGCCGGTGTTCCTCGAGGACGATCCCGGCTGGACACCGTACCGCGAGACGCCGCTGCGCGGAGGCACCACAGCGACGGGCCTCGCCATCCTGGACACCGCTGCCACGCCGAGCTGGTACCCGTGGTACTACCGCGTGCAGGCCATCGGCACCCAGGATCCGGGCAACGGCCTGTACAGCGGCAAGAGCCTGCCGTCGCAGGTGCAATCGGCTTATAACCAGCCGCCGTCGCCTCCCCTGCTTGCGAATGCCTCGCTGACGCAGGGCTCCGGCGCGGCGCTGCTTACGCTCACCTCCGACCTGCCCATACCGGCAAGCCCGCTCGGGGGAGCTCTGGTGGAGCTGCTGCAGTCGAGCCCGGATGCAAATCACCCCGGGCGCTTCCTCCTGGTGCCGCTCGACAGCAAAGCGCCCGACGCCATTACCGAAGGCACTTTGGCGTTACCCACGCCGTGGTGGGCGCCCACGCCAGGGCATCCGTTACCTGGTCACCCAGGCCATCCGTACCGGCCCCCGAGTTCCGGTCCGTCGCTTGGGCGGTCCGCGCCGACCGCGCAGGGAACCTTCACGCTTTATGTTCTGGTGCCTTACTCAGCTGCCGACCAGAACACATACACCGTTCGTCTTACCGATCCACTGGGCCGGCAATCGAGCTACTCGTTCTAGAGCATTTCCCTGTGCGAAGAAAGGCTCTGCGGAAGGAAACTCAGTCATGGATACATCCTCTGCAACCCAGGCGCTGCAAACTTACGGCCTCGCCGCCTTCGGCATCGGCATGCCGCAATTGGCGCAGGACTGGGTTCCCGACGGCTCGACAGCAGGCTATTCCGTTTCGGACTCGGCCGATCCGACGGGTGATCCTTTCAAGATCACCGAGAGCGGAGCCAACTGGGCCGCGCCCCTGACCACCGCCTTCGTCGTCCTCGACACCACCAAGGGCCAGACGCTGCCTGTCACGCTGCTGGGTTTCGACGGTACCGCCCAGAACCAGAGCGGCGTGCTGCTGACGGTGCTCGAAGCGGTGTGGCTGCGGCTGAACTGGCTGTACGCGCAGGCGCTTGAGACCGCACCCTCAGGCAACACACGGCCCGAACGCGCGCTGGGCCTGCCCTACCGCCAGGTTCCACGCTATTTCTTCTATCCGGGCCAGACCATCACCAACCAGACGGAAGGCCTGGCCGAAGCGCAGGCCGATCTTGGCTTCAGCGGGGACCTCTACATCTACGACAATGACGGCCTGCCGATCGACCCGATCGCCGTGATGAGCGCCTTCAATGCGCTGATGATGAAATTCCAACTGCTTCAGACCGGTACGGCCACGAGCACGCCGGCGCTCGGCAACAGCCTGACCACGCTACTGGCCACGGCGGACGTGCAGCTTCGGCTGGTGAACCCGGACGGAAGCCCCTATACGGGCACAGCTCTCACCAATGTCACGCCGCTCACCGGCGGACCCACAGCCGGGCTCAATACCATAACGGCCGCCGGCACAGCGGTCACGGTGCAGGCGGTCTCGAGCGGTTTTACGCAGGACGACCGAGACCGTGTCGTCTTCGGGCCGGCGAATGGACGCCTGTCTGACACGTTTACACCGCCAGGATTGCCCAGCGGCACCACGCTGCAGCGCGATTTTTATACGTTGCGCGTCGTGGGGCTGACGCATTACCTGATCGGCTCCGTCCCTGATGCCGACCCAAGCTCGCAGTGTCAGCCGCCGCCCGACGTGCGCGTTCACGAAGCGATAACGTTTTTGAACAACGGCAACGATGTGATGGGGGCCGTGGGCAGCGTGTTGACTGCGACCGCGAGTCCGGCGCTTGCGGTGGCGCAGCAACTCGACGGAACCTTCGCCCTGCCTGCGGCGCCGGGAACCCAGGCGCAGTGGCCGGCGTTTCCGAACAACGCAACTGTACCATCCAATCCCGCCCTTTCAGTGACGCTGCCGGCCTCGCTGACGATTACCGCAGCCTGGTTCAATGCCGCCGCGTCCGACTACACCAAACTCGACGTGGTGGTCACCATCAGCGGTTTTCCGACAGCGGCCACCGCATCCACCAGCAGCCTGGTCGGCGCCTGGATACGTCTTTACACCCGTCTCTTCGGGCTGGATGCGGTGCAACAGCGCGGCGATGGGCAGGGCCGCGCAGTGCCGGCAACCGGCGCCATTTCCGTCTACCTGACCGACCCGCTTGGATTGAAGAACATTCCCAATCCAGGGCAACCGGCCAGCGCGATCCAGGTGCCGCAAAAGGCGACACTGAACTTCGACATGATCGTGGTTCTGCCCAGCAATCCTCCTGACCAGCTGGCGCGCATTTACGGTGGGCTTTCCGCCAACATCGGCGCGGGCCCCGCGCCCGCCATCACGCCACCGTTCGCCCCTGGCTCCAACCCGTCGACCGCCAGCGCGACGCTGGGCGGGGTCTCAAACTCCGGAATTCTCGGGCTGGGCAAGGCGCCCACGTTTTCTCCGCCTGCGTCGGTCACCGGCTGGCTGGATGCGCTGACCGGGGATGGCAACCCGCGCGACGCCCCGCGGCTGCCGACCATGGCTCGCCGCGAGTTGCTGGTGGCGGGCCGAACTTCGAGCCAGTCGGCGAACCAGTGGACCGGCGTAATCGCCGGCGGACGCCTCGCGCCCGAGGCAGTCTGCGCACTGCCGCGGCTGGGCGAGCCCGGAGGATACGGCGGGCGCGAGACCATCGTCACCGGCGTCACTTCCAGCGGTGGACGCATCGCGTACGACATCGCCCGCCATGCGCTGCGCCGCGCACAAAGCATCATCGACCGGCTGCCGACGCTGGCCGAGAACGCGTGGTCGCTGCCGGCCGAGCCCGCCGTGGTCGCTGCCGGGCAGCAGCCATCGGGCGCCAGCGGCACCTTGGCCGGAGCGCTGCTGCAGAACATCAGCCCGTTCTGCTGTGAGTACACAAGATAAATGACAGTGGCGGGATGTGGAGGGAAATGGCCGGATGTGCGCGTCTGGCGCGGGTTGGAGACGCTTTAGAGGGTTCAGGCGAGGTGTAGGAGATAAATGACACTCCAAGTGCCATGGCATCTGGATGACGGGCTAAGTTGTTGATTCTGCGTTAGCGATCCAGATGCCATTTTGAATCCAAGTGCCATGGCATCTGGATCAGCCGAAACGGTCGCCGGATGGCAAAAAACGGTCTACGCGCCAACTGGCGGCAAACCCATCCGCGCCCCGATGCGGTCCCCTTGGGCCACAAGGGTAATTCCCCAATTTACGGTGCCACATTGGTGATGCCCGCCGACACCGCCACCAGTGTCGATCCGCTGACGGAGACGAACTGCTGTACCGCGCAGGTGCTTGCGGACATCGAACCAATCCCTGATACCCCACCATGAAACGCCGCTGGCCAGGTCCAGGTATAGGGTCCGCCTGTCGGAGGCTGGCAGATTTGGAAGGTCACCTGCTGCCCAGCCGCAATGCCGGTGATGGTCGGCGTCGTATTCGCGTTCAGCGTGATCGTTTGCAGTCCGTTGGTCGCCACCAATGCAGGAGTGGCCGAGGCGGTCACCGTCACCGGAGGAATCACCGTCTCCGGCGTGCTGACGGACCCCGTTGGCAGTACAGACATCAGACAACTCGAAGGAATCGTACCGATGGAGGAGTGGATACCAGCGCAGATGAAGTTGCCGGTTTTGCTTCCCGAACCCTCCAGACTCAGCGTCAGCGATGCGCCAGAGGTGTCGATGATGCGCACGTTTTGAGATGAACCGTTACCAGTGATTGCAGGTGGGTAGCCGGTTCCCGCGCGACCGTTTAGAAACACGAAGGGGTGGTAGCCAAAGCTGGTGACAGAGCCGCCGTACGTGTTCATGAAGCCAGTTGAACTATCCCATCCCAACACTCCG